>JALOTQ010000010.1 GCA_025457815.1 Thermoplasmata archaeon | reverse complement strand
TGTTGAGCAAGGGCGGTACCTCGGTGCAGCACTTGCAGAACACCACCTGAATCGCGGCCTTCACGGTCTCGCCTCCTTCTGGCCGGCTATCCGGGACGCCGCGGCTATCGCCCTCGAGGCGGTCTCCTCGATGTCCATGGGTCCCATGACGGCCCCGCAGAGGAACACGCCCTGGGACTCCAGCTCCTTGCGGGAGGCTGCAAAGCCCATCTTGTCCGCTGCCACGCCTAGCGCTTTCGCGAGGTCTGAATCGGTCCCCTGAGGCCTCATGCCGACTGAGAGCATCACGAGGTCGTATTCAGTCTCCGTGATCTCGAGGTCGGTCTCGCCGCTGGCCCTCACCACTGGCTTTCCGTTTGGTCCCAGCGTGACGGTCGCGGGCATGCTCCTGATGAGTTTGACGGTCTTCTTCGTCTTGGCCCATTGCTTGAACTCGTCCTGGGGCTCGTAAAGAGTCCTCAGGTCCATGAAGTAGAAATCCAGATTGATTTCGGGATCGGTGTCCAGGAGGAGCTGCGATATCTTCGTGGCGTACTTGCAGCAGAACTTCGAGCAGTATTCAACGCCAGCCTTCACGTTCCTGGATCCGACGCACTGGATGACAGCAATCCTCTTCGGGGGTTTGCCGTCCGAAGGCCTGAGCAACCTCCCTTTCTCGTTCAGGATGCGCTCGACCTCGACACTTGACAATACGTCCTCGATCGTTCCGCATCCGAGTCGCGAAATCTCGCACGCGTCTATCGCGGCGATGCCAGTCGCATAGACGATGGCGTCCGCGTTCCGCGTTATGTTCCTAGCCCTGTCCTCATAGTCGACCGCCTTCGTCGGGCACACCGAGGCGCACATCTCGCACTTGGCCTTCTTGAAGTGGAGGCATTTGCTCCTGTCGATCCAGTACATGTTCGGCTGACCGCTTCCGGTCGGGGGGAATATTGCCTTGCCCTGGACAGGGCATACCTCGACGCACTTGCCGCAGCCGATGCAGTCGTCCGTGACGTACCTGGGGGAGGTCTTGATCTTGACCGCGTACTTCGCCTCTGATTTCTGGGCTGAGACGACCTCGGCGAGCAGGAGGACCTCGGCGTTCGGCTCCCTGAGGATCTCTCCGGCGCGGTCGATCGCGAAGCACACGCCGCAGTTCCTGCACTCCACGAGCCCCTTGCAGGTGAGCTCTCTGGCCATGCCCCCGAGGGATTCGCTCTTCTCCACGAGCACAACGCCCGCATCCATATCCGCGAGCGCCTTCGCCGCGGTCAGGCCCGCGGGGCCTCCTCCAATCACCAGCACTTGCTTCATCGCAGACCTCCCCGTATTCCTGGTCGACGCAGTCCCTCCTTCCGCTAGGGACTTGTAGATGGGAACGCTGACGGGGAGATAAAAGCCCTCCCCGAGTTGTAAAGGAAAGAAAGGTTTGGGGCCTTCAGTTCAGGCCCGTTATGTAGCCCTTGTCGTCGATGTTGATCTTCTCGGCGACTGGCTCGACCGGCAGCCCAGGCATGGTCGCCATCTCGCCGGTGAGCGGAATGATGAATCCCGCACCTGCGGACAGCCTGACCTCCCTGACCGTCAGCTTCCAGCCCTTGGGGGCGCCCTTGACCTTCGGGTCGTCCGTGATCGAGAGCTGCGTCTTCGCCATGCAGAGCGGGAGCTTGTCGTTCCCGTTCTTCTCGATGGTCGCGATGTTCTGCGGTGCGGTCCCGACATAGACCACGCCGTCGGCGCCGTAGATTTCCTTCGCGACGATCTCGATCTTCTTCTTGATCGGGAGCTTCTCGTCGTAGAGCACGTGGAAGTTGGACTTCTCCTTCTCCAGGCACTCGAGCACGGCCTTCGCGAGCTCAACGCCTCCCTTGCCGCCCTCGACGAACACGCGCGAGTGGGCGGAGCGAACCCCCTTCTTGTCGCAGTGCTTCTTGCAGAGGTCGAGCTCGGCGTCGGTGTCGGTCGGGAACCTGTTGAGCGCCACGACCACCGGGACTCCGAACTTGTGCATGTTCTCGATGTGCTTGTCGAGGTTGGCGAAACCCTTCTCGAGGTATTCGAGGTGCTTCTTCTCCTCGGCCGGGGATGGAGTCTTCTTCTTCAGGAGCGCGTCGAGCTCCTCCTCGGTCATCCCTCCGTGCATCTTGAGCGCGCGCACGCTGGACACGAGGACCGCGACATCGGGCTTGAACCCTGCAGTCCTGCAGACGATGTCATAGAACTTCTCGCCACCCAGGTCCGCGGCGAACCCGCCCTCGGTGATCACATAGTCCGCCATCTTCAGGGCGTACTTGGTCGCGATGATCGAGCTGTTGCCGTGTGCGATGTTAGCGAACGGAGCTCCGTGGATGAACGCCGGCTGTCCCTCAAGCGTCTGCACGAGGTTGGGCATGAGCGCGTCCTTGAGCAGAAGGCACATCGATCCGATGCCCTTCAGCTTGTCAGCGGTGACCGGCTTGTTGTCGTAGGTGTATGCGACCACGATTCTCGAGAGCCTCGCCCTAAGGTCCGCCATGTCCTTGGCAAGGGCCATGATGGCCATTATCTCGGACGCGACAGTGATGTCGAAGCCGCTCTCGTGCGGGACGCCTCCGTCCTTCCTTCCGCCGAGGCCGACAACGATCTTCCTGAGCTCCCTCGCGTTCATGTCCATGACTTTCCTCAGGACGATTCTCGTCGGGTCAATCTGGAGCGTGTTCCTCTTGTCGATGTGGTTCTCCACAAGGACCGACAGCAGGTTGTGAGCTGCTCCGACCGCGTGAATGTCGCCGTTGAAGTGGAGGTCGATGTCCCACATCGGGTAGACCTGCGAGTATCCGCCGCCAGTGGCTCCGCCCTTGATTCCGAAGGTCGGACCCAGCGAGGGCTGCCTCAAAGAGAGCATGACCTTCTTCCCGAGCACTCCCATGGCCTGGCACAGGCCAATGGACGTGACAGTCTTTCCTTCGCCCGCCTTCGTCGCTGTGATAGCAGTCACGAAGATCAGTTTGCCATCCTTGTTCTTGTCGAATCTCTTCAGGACGTCCAAGGGGATCTTCGCCTTGTACTTCCCGTAGAATTCGAGGTCGTCACGGGAGAGGCCTATCTTCTCCGCGATCTTTTCGATGTGCTGGACCTTCGCTGCCTGCGCAATCTCAATGTCTGGCTTCATAGCCATTTTATGACCTCCTTTGGGAGGGGTAATATACTCACCTAAAAAGCCTTTTCGATTTTTTCGACGAATATCGCACGATTCGGCGTTATAGGTTCGCTTATCGAGAGGGACCTGGCCATAACTCGACATTCGGACATGCGGAAGGCCATAGTCAGGCGGCATGCCTGGGAAAGAGATAAGACCGGCCAAGGCGCTCTGGCCTTCGTGGATGGTTCGTTTCGTCCCGTGCCTGGACGACTCGCGAGATTCACATCGACAGGAGGAGGAGAGAATCCCGTGTCCCAACTGTGGCGCCATAAACCCTGACGGAGAGTCCAGGTGTTTCAACTGCGGCGCACCGATCACGCCTGGATCAGTCAGATACGGACGCAAGATACCCGTGGGCGAGGGGGAAGTGAAACCCGCCATCTTCGCCTCGCCTTCCGCCGTCCAGAAATCTAGAAAGAGCCGTCGCACGGCCATCGTCCTCGTGGTCGTGGGGGTCGTCATCGGCGCGGCCATCGGGATTTACGACATCTTCTACACGCTGAGGGACAACCCGGACCTGAGCGGAAGCGTTTACTTCGCCTATCGGGAAGCGGACGACACGCATGACGAAACGTACGTCCACTCGTGGGGTACGATCACCAACGATGGTACGTCAAAGACCACTTGCCGGGTGTGGATACACCTCTACGATGACATGGGCCATTCGAAGAAGAAGACGGTGGACCTAGGGTCGGTCGGGGCCGGGGACTCAGTCACGCTGAGCGCGGATGTCTCCTGGCCGTACGACTACTACGACAGCTGGATGTACCACATCGACGGAGAGGTCAGGCTCGTCTACTGAGCGATGAAGGGTCCTTATTTCACAATCCTTAAGTAAGAAATGCGTATGCCGTTTCGGAGGCTGAACATGGTAGCTCAGATTATCAGCGGCAACGAAGTAGCGAAGAGCATCAGAGCCGAGATCAAGGCCGAAGTGGCCAAGATGAAGGCCAAGGGCGTCGAGCCCGGACTTGTCGTCATCATCGTGGGCGAGGATCCCGCATCGCAGGTGTACGTGCGCAAGAAGGGCGAGGCGTGCAACGAGCTCGGGATATGTTCTGAGACCATCAGGCTCCCCGCATCGACCGGCGAGGACGAGCTCCTGAAGCTGGTCGACAAGTACAACGAGGACCCGAAGTACGACGGCATACTGGTCCAACTCCCCCTTCCCAAGCACATCAGCGAGGAGAAGGTCCTGCTCAGGATCGACCCGAGCAAGGACGTCGACGGGTTCCACCCGATCAATGTCGGCAAGATGGTCGTCGGCGCGGACTGCTACCTGCCCTGCACGCCCCACGGATGCCAGGAGCTGCTAATGAGGAGCGGGAACGACCCCGCGGGGAAGCACGTCGTGGTCCTGGGAAGGAGCAACATCGTCGGCAAGCCCGTGGCATGCATTCTGATACAGAAGGCCAAGGGCGCGGACGCGACGGTCACGATCTGCCACTCACGCACCAAGAACCTCGCGGAGATAACCCGCCAGGCGGACATCCTGATAGCTGCCATGGGCCAGCCGAACTTCGTGAAGGCAGACATGGTGAAGGACGGTGTCGTCGTCATCGACGTCGGAGTGAACAGGATCAGCGACCCGGCCGCGAAGGGCGGCACGAGGCTGGTCGGCGATGTCGACTTCGAGGCCGTGAAGCTGAAGGCGAAGGCGATCACCCCAGTCCCGGGCGGCGTAGGACCGATGACCATCACGATGCTCATGCAGAACACGGTCCACGCGGCCAAGGTCCACCACAACTGGAAGGACTGACCGGGGTCGTCAACTTCAAGCGGGCGCGCGCCCGCGCCAATCATTATGACCGGACAACGGAATCACCTGACGGAGGTCTTGGCAACGAAGAAGTGGTTGGTAGCCGTCGGGATTGCGGTAGTAGTCGCCTCATTGCTGATCGCTCACTGGGCTAGTTGGCTGCTCCTGTTCGCGGGAGTCGGCATCACGGCCTATGGCGCGACGAGCAAGAATTGAACGCTGGCATCACGGGTTCGATGTTCGCCGTAGTCGGTCGAAAGTCGTCGCCGATGAATCCTGCACTGGAACCTGACCTCCGCCTAGCCTGCCAGAAATCGGCATTGTTCCATCGAAAAGCATTATAACCTTCTCAAGGATGCCGTCGACAGGAATCGAACTGAGCGCATGCTGCGCCCCGGAGCGTGGGGTTGCGGCCAGACAGCGGTTGGGTTTCCAGACACGGAGTGTATTTGTCTAGTATGACACCGGAAGTGACGAAATGGCCGAGAAAAGCACCGAACTGATCCATGGGGACCTCGTGAAGAAGGACCCTGCGAAGCTGAGGTTGAAACCGAATCTCCAGAACTACGAGCAGCTGAGGAAGACCTTCAAGTGGTCAGATGCTGACAAGTATGTCGATTGGTTCCCTGGAGGGAAGATCAACGCCGCGTTCAACGCGGTCGACAGGCACGCCAAGGGCGCGAGGAAGGACAAGGTCGCCCTCATATACGACGACGGCGAGGGCCATTCGCAGAAGATCACGTTCCAGCAGCTCTACGAGTACACGAACAAGTTCGCGAACGTCATGAAGAGACTGGGCATCAAGAGGCAGGACAGGGTGTTCTTCTTCCTGCAGAGGTCCCCGGAGCTCTACGTGGGTTTCCTGGGCGCGATCAAGTACGGCGCGATCGCGAGCCCGATGTTCCCGGCGTTCGGTCCGGACGCCATCAGGGACAGGCTGCTGGACAGCGGGGCCGTGTGCCTGGTCACGGACAGCGACCTGAAGAAGAGGTTCTACGAGGTCAAGAACCAGCTCCCGGAGATGAAGCATGTCATCGTCGTCGGCAAGGATGTCGCCGCTGGCGAGCTGAGCTGGGACAAGGAGATGGCCGCAGCCTCCGACAAGTTCGACTGCGCCCAGATGGACCCTGAGGAATTCATGTACCTGCTCTACACATCGGGTTCGACCGGCAAGCCCAAGGGTGTAGTGCACGCGCACAAGGGCATTGTGCAGGCGCATCTGACGACCTACTGGGTCTTGGACGCGCACGAAGAGGACGTCTACTGGTGTGGCGCGGACCTCGGCTGGGTCACAGGAGTCGTCTACGGTGTACTGGGACCATGGTCGAACGGGACCACACAGGTCGGCCTCGGCGGGAGGTTCGACCCTGACAGGTGGTACAAGACCATCCAGAACTACAAGGTGAGCATCTGGTACACCGCCCCGACGGCGGTTAGGATGCTCATGGCGAAGGGCGACGACATACCGGGCAAGTACGACCTGTCGAGCCTGAGGGCGCTCTACTGCGTCGGCGAGCCGCTCAACCCCGAAGGGGTGAAGTGGGCACAGGAGGTCTTCGACAACAAGCCCTTCCATGACACCTGGTGGCAGACGGAGACCGGGAGCATACTCATCACCAACTTCCCAGAGATGGACATCAAGCCGGGCTCGATGGGCAAGCCGCAGCCGGGCATCGAGGCAGCCATAGTGGACGACACGGGCAAGGTCCTCGGACAAGGTGAGGAGGGCAACCTCGCGATCAGGCCAGGCTGGCCAGCCATGATGAGGCAGATCTGGAACAACCCCGCGAAGTACAACGAGTACTTCAGGAACGGATGGTACTACACGGGCGAC
This sequence comes from Thermoplasmata archaeon, assembly GCA_025457815.1. GTDB lineage: Archaea > Thermoplasmatota > Thermoplasmata > UBA10834 > UBA10834 > COMBO-56-21. The sequence goes on along the minus strand of JALOTQ010000010.1, from coordinate 23,810 downwards.
ACCGCCCAGATCGACAAGGACGGATACTTCTGGTACGTCGGGAGAGCCGACGACGTCATAAAGACCGCTGGCGAGAGGGTAGGACCTTTCGAGGTCGAGAGCGCTCTGATAGAGCACCCATCGGTCGCCGAGGCAGGCGTCATTGGCAAGCCCGATGAGCTCAGGGGCAACATCATCAAGGCGTTCATCGTGCTGACCCCGGGCTACACGGACTCCCCGCAGCTCAAGGAGGACATCCAGAAGTTCGTCAAGAGCAAGCTCGCGGGACACGCCTATCCGAGGGAGATTGAGGTCGTGAAGTCCCTGCCCAAGACCAGGAGCGGCAAGATCATGAGGCGGCTGCTCAGGGCGAAGGAACTGGGGCTCCCCACTGGCGACGTCTCGACGTTGGACGACTGAGCGGGTCGATATCCTTTTCTAGGAGGGGGGCATCCCCCCTCCAACAAACTCCAAAAGCTACTTCAGGTGGGGCGCTAGACATGGCCGCTGGCATAGACGTCAAGCAGAGACTCACGGATGGGAATTCCATCTTCAAGCGTTCCGTCGATCCGTCGGTTCTGTCGCGGCTCGCGCGCAAGCAGGAGCCGTTCGTGGCGATACTCACATGCTCGGATTCGAGGGTGTCGCCGTTCAAGATATTCAATCTCTCGCTCGGGGACGCGTTCGTGGTCAGGGTCGCGGGGAACAGCTGCTCGGACCCGAGCGTGATTGGCAGCCTCGAGTATGCCGTTGATCATCTCCACGTCCGAGGGCTGATGGTCTTGGGACACACTGACTGCGGAGCGGTCCGTGCCGTCCTTGACGGGCATGTGACAGAGAACCTGAAGAAGGTGGCGAGGGACATCGAACGCGCGCAGTCCAAGACATCGATCGACAACGCGAACGATGCGAATGCGATATCCGAGAGCAACGTGCGGCTGCAGATCCGCATCCTCGCGGACAGCAGCAGGATAATCGGCGCAGCTGTCTCGGAGGGAAAGCTTGCGCTCTTCGGGGCGATGTATGACCTAGGGACTGGCCAGGTGAGGTTCATCTAGATACTGATACGAGTGACAGAACGGGGGTAACAACATGGGTGAGACAGGGGAGAAGAAGCTACCTAACAGATGGATAAGGGTGATCGGGGCGCTGCTGGTCCAGCTCGCCCTCGGGTCGATCTACGCGTGGTCAGTGTTCAACAAGCCGCTGGCCTACTACATCGATGACGGAGCCTACGGGGCGAAATCGCTCGCGATCCTAGGCATATTCGCCACGAGCCTTGCGGGGTTCGGGTTCTTCGTGAGCGTCGGAGGCAGACTCCAGGACAAGCACGGGCCCAAGAAGGTCGCGATGCTCGCGGGAGTCATATACGCTCTGGGCTACATCATGTCGTCTCAGTTCTACGAGAGCCTGCCGATGATGTACGTCAGCTACGCGATGCTTGGCATCGGCGTCGGCATCGGGTACAGCTGCCCTCTCTCGTGCTGCGTCAAGTGGTTCCCGGACAAGCGCGGTCTGATAAGCGGAATCGCCGTCGCCGGGTTCGGCGCGGGAACGTTCATATTCGCACAGGTCGGCTCCGCCATAATCGGGGCCTCGCCCTATGACGGGCTAACAGAGGGGTACCTGTATCTCGGACTGATCTTCCTGGGAATGGTCGTCGCTGGAGCCTTCCTGCTCTGCGACCCGCCCACGGGCTACTGCCCCGCAGGCTGGTCCCCGCCGCAGTCGGGCGCTGGGAGCATGTCGATGAAGGCCTACAAGCCCAAGGAGATGGTCAGGACAAGGACCTTCTGGCTGCTTTGGGCGATGTTCGTGCTATCGGCCACCTGCGGCCTGATGATGATCGGCAACATATCCAACCTCGCGCAGAACATGGAGACCATCTACGCGGACGCGAACCCGGGCTTCGATCCCGATACCGAGAATGTCATGGTCACGACCGTCGCGAACATAGCGACGCTGACCGGCATACTCGCCATATTCAACGGGACGGGCAGGGTCGCCTGGGGCTTCGTTTCGGACAAGGTCGGCAGGACCAAGGGCATGAAGCTGATGTTCCTGATGCAGTCCATAGTGTTGCTCGCGGCCGCCGCTTTCGTCCTCAGCAAGCCGACGGACGAGATGACTCAGTTCGTCGGCGTCACGGCGCTAGTCTCGCTGGTCGGGTTCTGTTTCGGAGGCAACTTCGCGCTCTTCCCGCCGACCACGGCGGAGTTCTTCGGGACGAAGACCTTCGGGTCGAACTACGGCATAGTGTTCACGAGCTACGGCGTCGGTGGCATAGTCGGAGCGCTCATGCCCGGGATCATCACGGGCGGGTTCGAGATAGTGTTCATGGCGACGGGCATAGGCTCCTTGGTTGCCTTCAGCATCGCCTGGATAACGAAGCCACCGGTCGAGGAAGGCCCAGCGGAGAAGAAGGCCGCTCCGGCCTGATGCCAAGCAGGCCATCGACACAAAACCCTTTCCATATTCTCATTTCCCGTAATCTGGAGCCATAGGCGAAAGCTTTTATCAGCTTCAGCCATAACCCGTATTCGAGTGTGCCATATGGAACAAGCTTCCCAGGAAGGCGGCCTGAAGGAGTGCAGGGAGCACGGCTACTTCCGTGCCGAGTTCTGTCCCGTGTGCGGCGACGAGGGAAGGTTCCTGATGAACGCCGAGGAGCTCGACCGCCTCAGCAGGACCATGGCCGGAGTGCTCAGACACTTCCCCGAGAGGTTCGACCTCCGGATGGACAGCCACGGGTTCGTCAGCCTCAGGGACTTCGTGAACGCCATCGGCCGGAAGCAGCGGAGATACCATTGGCTGAGGCCTCATCACATCATCGCGATAATCGAGACGGACAACAAGGGGCGGTACGAGTACCGGGACGGCATGATCCGGGCCACATACGCCCACTCGTTCGAGGTCGACCTCGACCTGCCATCGGGCGGCACTCCTGACAGGCTCTACTACCCCACGACGAAGGAGGAGGTGGACATCGTCCTCGAGGTCGGGCTGAAGCCATCGGACAGGAAGATGGTGCACCTCAGCCGCGGCATCGGGGACGCGGTCAACGCGGGGCGCGTGAGGACCCCTGAGCCCATCATACTCGAGGTCGACGCGAGGGGCGCGGCGGATGACGGCATAGTCATCAAGAAGGCCGGCAAGACCGTCTACCTCACCACGGACGTGCCTCCCAAGTACCTGTCCAAGCTCGAGGTGGACCTCTCGGAGTTCCCCCCGGACAAGCCCTTGAAGGACAAGGCGGTGGAAGAGCCCGAGGAAGAGGAGGACAAGCCGGTCCAGCAGGAGCTCCCGCCAGAGGAATGAGCCTGCGGGCCCCATGTCGGGACTTTCGCCCCCCTCCGGACAATCATTAATACCTTCCTGACCAGCTTCTACGTTCAGATGGCCGACGGTCCAGTGATTGACAAGGACGAAGAGTTCGAGAAGCGATTCCCACTCCATGCGCTGGAGTATCACTGGGACCGCTTCGATCCGCACCTGCTCTGCTACGACACCCCGGCCTCAGAGGTTACGGAGCTCGACCTCGACGACATCAGGTTCTCTGTGAGCGATGTGAGACAGTGCATCGGACGAGGGGAGGGTGACGAGTACATCAGATGCGGGAAGCATTCCCCTGTCGACCGGTTCAGCCAGTGCCCGGAATGCGCCGAGGAATCGTTCATACCGTTCCAGGAATGCATATTCGAGCCGAAGTGCGACGGGGAGATATGCGACATGGAATTCTGCAAGCGCGAGCATGTGCTGTACATCGCGTTCTATGATACACGTATGAAGATAGGCATGAGCTCGTCCCGCAGGATCGAGCAGAGGCTGATCGAGCAGGGCGCCGACGCGTTCTCCATCATCGGCAAGTACCCGACCAGGAAGAGGGCGCGGGAGGCCGAGAAGGATATCTCGTCTAGGCTGCGAATCCCTCAGGCCCACAGGCAGGAGGTGCTGCTGAGGAACCTCTCGAGGCAATTGGACGTTGGGGGCATCGAGGGCAGGCACGAGGCTTTGGCCCTCACGCTCGGCGAGGCCTATGGCCTCACGCCCGAGCCGATCGAGTGGCTCGAGGGCTATCCGATCGACCTGCCGCTCCGCGGGACCCCCGAGCTGCTCAGGACTGCGGGCTCGCACAGGGGGGAGCGCGTCGGCATCAAGGGCAAGTGGCTGGTCTTTGAGTCCGACGGGCTCAAGGCGCTGAACCTGGCCGACATGCCTGCGAGGTTCCTGGCCAGGAACGTGGCATGAGGCTGCTCCAGACGCGAAAACACAGAAATAGGTTCCTTGCGTTCGTGATACTGGGATGAAGCGATGAAGGTCACGTGGCTCGGACACTCTGCGTTTCTGCTTGAGGGCAAGGACAGGATTCTGATCGACCCATACCTTACGGGCAACCCCACTGCGTGCACGTCGGCCGACAAGCTTGACGCGGACATCATCTGCGTGACCCACGGCCACGGGGACCACCTCGGGGACACGGTGGACATCGCGCGCAGGACAGGAGCGACGGTCGCGTGCATACTCGAGCTAGGGATCTGGCTGGAGAAGTGCGGCGTCAAGAGCGTCGGCTTCAACCTGGGTGGGCCGGCGACCGTCAGGAACACCAAGATAACTCTCGTGCCCGCATTCCACTCGTCGAGCATCGGCGCCCCCGGCCTGGAGTTCTCGGCCGCAATGGCGGTCGGAATCGTCGTGGACTCGGGCAAGGTCGTGTATCACGCGGGCGACACATGCGTCTTCAGCGACATGGAGCTCATAGGGAGCATGTACAGGCCGGACCTGGCGTTGCTACCCATCGGCGGATTCTTCACCATGGACCCCGCTCAGGCGGCGATGGCGGCCAAGCTCCTGAAGTCGAAGAAGGTCGTCCCGATGCACTACAACACCTGGGACCCGATCAAGCAGGACCCCAAGGAGTTCGAGAGGCTGGTCAAGAAGGAGTCGAAGGCCAAGGTCGTCATCCTCAAGCCAGGCGAATCGATGGAAGTCTGATTGCCAATGCCCAACGCCCTAACGCCCGCGGAGATCAAGGCACGCCACGGACCCATGTTCTCCAGGCGCCTCATAACGATGGTCGACGAGAAGGCAGGAAGAGCCAAGATAATCGAGGAATGCTGCGCTCAGGGGCCGGTCGAGTGGGACGCCGTGAACAGGCTGAGGGCGAGAGGAGTGGTCGACCACGTCGAGGTCCTGGGGACCACTCTCGTGATGTACGCCAAGATAGGGGACGGCGAGGTACACTTCGGACCCGCGTCCAAGGACACGGGCGGCCAGGCATTGAAGTCCCTGCATGTGAAGAACGGCAAGGTCGAGACCACGTGGGTCGGGCTCGCGGGTGCGAGCGTGGGCGTGGGCGCGTGTCTTCCGCAGGCTGAGGGCGTGGAGAAGGTGGAGTTCATGGGGGACGAGCTGGTGGGAGGCAGCAGGAAGGTCGAGGTCAAGCTCACGACACCGCTTCACCACAGGCTGATCGTCGGCATCGACGACACGGACACCAAGGAGAAGGGAGCGACATGGGTCCTCGGGCTCAACCTCGCGAGAGGGATGACACGGGGCACATTCCTCAACCACAAGATAGTCCAGCTGAACCCTCACGCGCCCCAGAAGACCACGAACTGCGCCTCGACGGGCGTGTCCTTCGCGGTGGCTCCCGAGGACTCTACGAAAGCGGTTGAATGGGCCAAGGAGTTCGTCGCCAAGAACACCTTCTCGGACCAGACCGCCGTCGCGGTCTTCGAGGGCCTCGAGATCCCCAGGAAGCTGGTGAGGTACGGCGCGGACGCGAAGGAGACCATCCTGTCCATCCACGACGCCGAGCACGTGGCCAGGGAGTGCGGGGTCCATATCCACGAGATCACGGGCAGGCGGGGCATGATAGGGGCCGTCGCCGCCATAGGCTGTTTCGACCTCGGGCTGTACAGCGCTGGCCTGCCCGAGGACTTCCGCCACGTATAGTTTTAAATCGTGCCCCCGTATTGGAGGCCCACAACGGTCAGGACCTATGACATCTGATCTGTCAAGGGCGATCTCGTCGACGGCGTACACGACCTATGAGAAGAGGCTTCTCAAGGAGGTGACCGCCCGGCCAGTGCCGCACCACGTCGCCATCATCATGGATGGCAACAGGCGCTACGCCAAGGAGTTCGGCCTGCTTGTCACCCAGGGCCACGAGAAGGGGCGGGAGAAGCTCGAGAGCATCCTGGAGTGGTGCATGGAGATAGGCGTCAGGATGCTGACCGTGTACGCGTTCTCGACGGAGAACGTCGGTCGGTCGAAGGACGAGGTGGACATGCTCATGCGCATGTTCGTGGACAGCTTCCAGAGACTGGCGGACGACGAGCGGGTCCATAAGCACAAGATCAAGGTGAAGGTCCTCGGCCAGAAGGAGCTGCTCCCCGGGGACCTCAAGAAGGCGATCGACAACGCCGAGGCCCGGACCAAGGACTACGACCAGTACTTCTTCAACATCGCTGTGGGGTATGGCGGCAGGGAGGAGATCGTGCACGCCATCAGGGACATCGCGAAGGCCGTCAAGGACGGCAAGCTCGACGTCAAGGACATCAGCGAGAAGACCTTCTCCGACTACCTCTACACGAAGGACATGCCCGACCCTGACCTGATACTGAGGACCTCGGGGGAGGAGCGCATATCCAACTTCCTGCTATGGCAGCTGGCGTACTCCGAACTGTACTTCTCCGATGTGTACTGGCCAGGGTTCAGGAAGATCGACTTCCTCAGGGCCGTCAGGGCGTACCAGCAGCGCAAGAGACGGTACGGCACGTGACGGTTTTTCGGCAAATGTCTTGTTTTGAACCGCAATCAGCGCCCGGAATCGGTACGAATTGGGTAATTGGTGGTCGGTTTTTTGTATGAATTCCGTTACCTTGAAGTACGGGCTCAATATTCGGCTCTCGGGATAACGATGTCGTCCGAGCACTCCAAGGAAGCTCCCTGCGAGCTCTACGAAAGGTGGAAGAACCTAGACCTCAAGATGCTGCCGATCGACCGCACGGACATCAAGATACTCTGCGAGCTCAAGGACAACGCCCGGATGAGCAACTCGGAGATCGCGAAGAAGCTCAATGTGACCGAGGCCACCGTGAGGCGCAGGATCAAGAACCTCATCGAGAAGGGCATCATACTCAGGTTCTCGATACACATCGACTACAGGCTGATCGAGAACACGGTCAAGGCGTACATACACGTCAAGACCGTGACGGACAAGCTCGACAAGGTGGTGCAGCACCTCACGAACCACAACAGGGTCGTGGCGGTCTACAGGGTCACGGGCGAGTACGACCTCCTGGTCGTGGCGCTGTTCGTCGGCATGACCGAGCTGCAGGAGTTCATTGACACGTTCCTCAAGATGGACGGCATCAAGGAGACTGACACGCAGATCGTCATGAGCGCGCACAAGGGCGTGCCATGGACCGGCATCTGAGCGGCATGGAGACCGCTATACTGCTTGCAGCGCGACCTGGACCACGTCCAGGGTCTTGATGTCCAGCCCCGCCTTCTTCGCACCCGCGTTCAGGTTGACCTGGCAGAACGGACACGAGGTTGCTATGACCTCGGCACCGGCAGCCACGAAGTATCTGACCCTGTCGGCTGCGACGTCTTCCGCCATCTCGTTGAATCCTGACTTGAAGCCTCCGCCCGCCCCGCAGCACACAGAATCACCCTTCTCAGCCTTGGTCTCGAGCAGCTGCAGGCCCGGGATGGCCTTCAGTATGTTCCTCGGAGCGTCATACACCTTCGCGTGTCTTCCGAGGTGGCAGGGGTCGTGGTACGCGACCTTCTTCTTGTACTCCTTGCCGAACTTCAGCCTTCCGTCCTTGATGAGCTTCTCCAGGAACTCGGATATGTGATAGATCTTGAAGGACGGCCTGCCCGTGAGCGTCGGATAGTCGTTCTTCATGGTGTTGTAGCATCCTGCGCAAGCGGTGACCATCGCCGTCCAACCGCGCTTGTCCATCTCTCTCACGTTGTGCGGCGCAAGCTCCTCGCGGACTACCTTCTTCTGACCTGTCCTGAGCAGGGGAGAGCCGCAGCACCATTCGTCCTCGCCCAGGATGTTGAACCTGACCCCCGCCTTGTCCAGCAGCTTCGCGGTCGCTGCAGCCAGCGGCTGCATTCTATAGGCCTCCGTGCAGCCTGTGAAGAACACGACCTCGGGATTTGGCGAGAGCTTGATCTCCGGGGGCAGCCACGCGGCCCTCTTCTCCTTTGGCTCGTCGTACGGGTTCCTCTTGGCGGCGACCTTCTCCTTGATCGCGAGGTGGGCCTTCGGGGGCTCATAGCCTTCGTTGATGAGCCACTCCCTGACCTCCTCCCAGAGCTTCGGGAACTCGATCTCGACATGGCAGTGGTGTTCGCACGCCGCGCATGAAGTGCACTGGAAAATGCGCTCGACGAACTCTGGCGTGATCTTGGTCTTCCTTCCCAGGAGCCTGTCCATCGGGGTCTTGCCAGCCATCTGCTTCAGGTAGTAGACCTTGCCCCTCGGAGAGGCCGACTCCCAGCCGATCCTGTTGTAAACCGGGCAGACGTCCTTGCAGTATCCGCATTGCAGGCATGCGTAGAGGTCCTTCTCGATGTCGTTGATCTTTCTCATGAACTCACCGTGTGAACGTCAAATGACCCCGGTGCGCACCTGCTGCGTCGAGGCCGCTAAGCTCCCCAGTCAGTAGTGATATCCTCAATGTTGATAAACCTAGCGAAGTACCCCGCGGATGCGGGTGTCTGGCTCACCTCGCTTTTCTTCTCGGTTTCGCAACTGCCTTCTTAGCCTCGAGACGGATTTCAACCTTCTCGCCGTGCTCGTAGCCCTTCATGCTGCCCAGCAGTCCGCGGACCGTGTCGTGGACTACGCTCGAGGTGAACCTGCCAGTCGGCATCCTCCTGCCTCCCACGTACACCTCGACCTTGGTGTCCGAGAGTTCTTTGCAGTCGTTAAGTCTCCGGCTCTTCAAGGCGATGGCCCTCGCGAGGCGAGCGCAGTCGAGGCCGCACTTGCCGCAGTCCAGGCCCGGGAGCTTCGCGAGCGCGCGCTCGACCGCGACCTCGATCTCGACGTATTCCACAAGCTGCTTCAAGGTGGGATTCGTGAGGACGGTGCCCTTCCGCTTGCTCACGCCTCCTATCGCCACCTTCGGGAACGGGCCGTCCTTCAGACCCTCGACCACGATCACATCGGGCGCGAACTCCCGGTCGATCATACCGCATATATCCTCCACGGGGGTCTTCGAGTGCTTGATTATGGTCGTCTCGCACTCCGACGAGAACGCGACTGGGTCGCTTCCTGCCTTCCAGTGCCTCCACGTGTCCTTGCCCTCGCTGTCGACGGACTTCCTGTGCGGCGTGTGCTTGACCGACGAGACGCTGTAGCCCTTCCTGGCCAGGGCCCGGACGACCTCCTCAACCAGCTTCGTCTTGCCGGCGTCCTGGAATCCGTAGATGCCGATTATCATCGACGCCTCTCCCTCCCCGATAGCACTGAATGCGGATAAAAGGCGATTGCTGGCCCTCACTTCCTCCGCAGAAGCGCGCCGACCATCCTCGGAATGCTCGCGTAGATGTTGTCTTCGGACCAGTCGAGCTCCTTCTTCTCGCAGACGGTCGATTCGCTCAGGTCCTTGGCCGCCTCTCGGAGACCCTCCATCTCCTTGTCGCTGACCTTCCCTCTGCCCACGATCTGGTCGATGCGGCCGGACAGCTCCCGGGCGGCCTCGATCCGTCGCTCCGTGGCGTCCGCGACCTCCTCAGGCACGAGCCCCATCTCCCTCTTGATGGAGTTGAGGCCGAGGCCCGAGGAGTAGCTGGCCTCAACTATGTCCGACCGGGTTAGCCACTTGGTTTCGTAGTTGAGGACGTACTTCCAGCTGGGCATGGTGGCGAGCTTGAGATGGTCCTCGAGGCTGGAAGCGAAGAGCCTGAAACCGTGCTTCTCAGGATCCTCGAAGGCGTTCCCGCCCGGGTCGATGAACGGTGCCAGGGGACTGATGAACGGGAAGAGCCTCTTGCCCTTGAACTTCTCGAACAGCTTCCTCGTGTAGGCGACGGTTTCGTCCACGGACTGTCTCGTCTGAAGGGGAAGGCCTATCATGTAGAATATGTCGAACCTGCCGCAGCCAGCTTCGAGGAAGTGCTCCGCGGACTTCTCTAGGCCCGCATTCGTGTAGGGTTTCCCCTGAGCCTTCCTGACCTTCTCATCATGGGTCTCAGGGGAGACCTGGACGCTGAAGTTCTCGACGCTCTTCGCGACCTCGTCCGCGAAGTTCTTGTCGGCGGGGGAGAAGAGCTCTATGACCACCTCGTTCCTGACCTTCCTCTTCTTCAGCTCTGCGAGGAATTCGTCCGCATAGGCCCTGCCGGCCTGCCTGACGTCGCCGACCACGAAGGTCGCTCCCTTGACGTACTCCTCCGCGCGCGCGATGTCCTCCGCAAGCATCTTCGGGGACCTGAACGCCGGTCTGTCACGGCCGAAGTTGCGGGCGAACGAGTCGCATGAGCCAGCGCAGTTGACGCAGTTGTGTGTGCAACCCCTGACCGAGACCGCGATGGACATCGGGTTGGACTTCCAGTTCTTGTACGGGAGATGGCCGCTCAGGTCCCTGTATCTGAGAACCTTCCTCACGATCAGGCCGTAGTCGATCTCGATCGAGTCGAGGTCCTTCGGGACGTGGGTGAGCGGGTTGGTTCTGACCCTCCCTCCGTCCCTCCAAGTGAGGTTCGGTATGTCGGCCAGGTCCTTGCGGGACTCGACGGCCTCCACGAGCTGCTGCAGCGGCACCTCGGTAGAATCTCCCCTGAGGACGAAGTCGATCTCAGGGTGAGTGCGCATCAGCTCATCATGATAGTAGGATGCGCTGAACCCTCCGAGAACGATCGGCCGATCCGGATGATGCTTCTTGACCATCCGTGCAAGCTCGAGGGACCCCTGGACATGTGGCATCCAGTGCAGGTCTATCCCGAAAACCTCCGAGTCGACCGACCTCACGAACTTCTCCGGGTCGAACCTGTCAGAGGCTAGCATCCGCGTCGCGATGTTCACTATCCTGGCCTCATAGCCGTTGGCTTCGAGGTGGGAAGCCATCGTTATGAACCCTATCGGATACATCTCGAAGACCGGTGTCGAGGGGATCAGGTCGCTTACTGGCCCGAGCAAAAGGGTCCTCTTCCTGAAGTCGACCACGCTGGGCGGATGGAGCAGAGTCAGGTCCGGCCTGGCCATCGTGGTCCCAGAGGTTGGCAGGCGTATAAAAGGCTCCCGAGTTACACTGGAAATGGAGGTCGGACGGGACAAACTTTCAGATTCCAAAGGAATAGATTTATATCTAGTTCCGGTGAATAAAGGGCGGGGTTGTCATGAAGAACCACCGAATGATGCTTGCGAGCATGGCGATTGTGGCGATGATGCTAGCAGTTGCGGGCAGTGCAGCTGCCGCGTCGCGGACGATAGATGGAGGAGACACGTTTGAGAAGACCTACAAGGCCGAGTCGGACGATTTCTTTGCGGTCTTGACTTGGTGGTCGGATGATGACCTGTATTTCACGGTTGAGGATCCCGATGGGACCATCGTTCAGTGGTCCAGCGGACTCGGGGACTCGTTTGCGTTCGACCCATTCACCTCGGATGCAGGGGACTACGTCTTCACCTGGCGGAACAACGGAACGACGGCCGTGGACCTCGAATATACCGTCATGGGGTTCGGAGAGATTGAGGAGGCCTGGGGCACATTCATTCTGATCCTTGTGATCGGCGTCATCGTCGTGATCGCGATCGTCGTACTCCTCGTCGTCCTGCTGCTCATGAAGGGCAAGAAGAAGGCTCCCCAGCAGCTCGCGGCGCCACTCGGGCCGCCGGTCATTGAAGGAAAGTGCGCGAAGTGCGGGTCCCCGGTCGACCCCGGAGTCGCTTTCTGCGCGAAGTGCGGTGCACCCCTAAGGTGAGCACACCACCTCGATTTCCTTTAGAAAACCCCTTAATTCTTATCCAACAATGCGCAGCCTGAGGGCATTTCCAGAACCCTACTGACCTGAAAAACGCTTTATACATTGTAGCAAATGCCCGAGCAATGCTAGCAGAGGACTATATGGGAGTCGCAGTTTTTGCGATAATAGCCCTCCTTTTTCCAACGATACTGTTCTTCCTCTCTCGCTATTGGCGGCCTGACAAGCACGATCCCCGGGGCGAGACAACCTACGAGTGCGGGGAGGTCCCCATAGGGGACGCCCAGATACAGTTCCATTTCCAGTACTACATGTACGCCATCATATTCGTCGCGTTCGACCTCGTCACGGTCTTCGTCCTGATATGGGCGCTAGTGTTCTCCGGGATGGGCGACCTGGCCAAAGTCTACATGCTGCTCTTCCTGGGGATACTCTTCGTGGGCGTCACCTACGCCCTGAAGAAGGAGGAGATACTCTGGATATGAAGGACCAGCCAGACCCACCCTCCGTCGGCCAGGTGATCGCATTCCGGTCGAAGGATTTCGTCAAATGGTGGGACGACATCTTCGAGGGCGTGCTCAGGCGCTCGCCTGTCGGAGGCGCGCTCGACTTCGTCACCAAGGACTTCTTCAACTGGGCCTCCAGGAACTCCATCTATCCGTTGCACTTCGGCATCATGTGCTGCGCCCTCGAGATGGCCGTGGCCTCCGCGCCACGGTTCGACGCGCAGCGGTTCGGGATCATCTACCGTTCAACGCCGAGGCAGTGCGATGTCCTGCTCGTCAACGGGCCCGTCAGCAAGAAGCTCAAGCCCGCGCTGAGGAGGCTCTACGACCAGATGCCAGGGCCGAAGTGGGTCGTGGCCATGGGCGAGTGCGCCATCTCGGGCGGTCCGTTCTACAGCAGCTACAGTGTCGTCCAGGGGGTCGACCAGTTCATACCGGTCGACATATACGTGCCAGGGTGTCCCGCGCGGCCCGAGGCGCTCATTGACGGGTTCATCAAGCTTCAGAAGCTCATCGTGGAGAACAAGAAGGGAGCTTTCACGGGGAAGTAGTCGGTTCGGGGGACAAGACGAATGGCAGAGAGGGGGAAGAGCGTCCTGAGGGAGGGCATGGAGAAGGCCCCCAGCAGTGTAGAGGACGCGCCCGAGGAGAAGATCATCAAGGCGCTCATGAACGACTTCCCGACCGCGATCACCGACTTCAAGAAGCTGAGGGCAGGGGTCGTCAGGGCCAAGATAGAGCGCCGGGACCTCCTGAAGGCCTGCAAGTTCCTCAGGGACTCGCTCGGCTTCGAGCACATATCGATGATCTCCGCTGTCGAGTACGACAACAGGTTCGAGATCGTCTATCACATATCCAGCTACGCGAAGAGGATGGTCGTCGAACTCATCACCGACACTCCTCTCGACGACCCGACCGTCGAATCGGTCTCTTCGGTCTGGGGCGGGGCCAACTGGCACGAGCGGGAGGCCTACGACCTCATGGGCATCAAGTTCAACAACCACCCGAAGCTGGAGCGCATCCTGCTTCCGAAGGACTACCTGTACCATCCGCTCAGGAAGGATTTCCAGGGAGGGGACTGAATGGCCGAGATGTGGATCAACATGGGCCCTCAGCACCCGATGACCCACGGCCTCTGGAACCTCAGGGTCAAGGTGGACGGGGAGACGATCGTCGACGCCGAGCCCGAGGTGGGATACCTCCACAGAGGCATCGAGAAGATATGCGAGGACAGGACCTACACCCAGATCATACCGATAACAGACAGGCTCTGCTACGGGTCGTCGTTGACCTGGAGCCATCTCTACTGTCTCACCGTCGAGGACCTCATGGGCATCGAGGTGCCCGAGCGCGCGGAGTATATCAGGGTCGCGGCCATCGAGATGCAGCGGATCGCGTCCCACCTCATGTGGCTCGCGGCGTACGCGGCCGACCTCGGCGCCATGATAGGGTTCATCTACACCATGAGGGACAGGGAGATATTCATCGACCTGCTGCAGGCCCTGACCGGCTCGAGGCTGACCTACAACTATCCGAGGATAGGAGGGGTCGCCCACGACACCCCGCCCAACTTCGAGCGCGACTCGCTGCGCGCGTGCGACTACATGGAGAAGAAACTCAAGGAGTACGAGGACCTCTTCGACGGGTCCAAGGTCTTCATGATGAGGAACGTCGACGTTGGCAAGCTGAAGAAGGAGGACGCGATGAACCTCGGCATCACCGGGCCGCTGCTCAGGGGCTCGGGATGCAACTACGACCTGAGAAAGGACATGCCCTACTCGGTCTACCCTGAGATCGACTTCGAGGCTGCCACTCACCCCGACGGGGACTGCTACGCGCGGTACAGGATAAGGATGGACGAGATGTACCAGAGCTGCAGGATCATCCGCCAGGCCATCCAGAAGATGCCCAAGGGCAAGTGGAGGATCGTCGCCCCGAGGAACGCGCCCGCAGGCACGGGCCTGGGAAGGGTCGAGGACCCCCGCGGCGAGGGCATGATGTACATCGTGGGCAACGGCACCGACAGGCCCTACAGGGTCAAGATCAGAAGCCCGATATTCGTGAGCGTCTCGGCGGCGAAGCACATGCTGCTCGGATACAAGGTGGCCGATGTCGTGGCCATCATGGGGAGCTTCGACATGTGCATCGGGGAGACGGACAGGTGATGACATGAATCTCTTCGAGTTCTCCTACGGGATCATACACTGGCTCGTCGACCTTGTCAACAACCTGTGGTACTGGCTCGGGGACGTGCTCCCGTGGGTCTTCGGGGACTTCTTCGACGCTGTGGGGGACTTCGCCGCGTCGCACGGACACATCGCGGTCATGGCGATGCTTGTCGAAGCACTGATCATAATAATCATCGGCCTCGTGAATGTCCTCAACTTCATCTGGATAGACAGGAAGTTCATGATCATCACGCCCGCCAAGGTGGACAGGATGGGCTTCCTGCTCGCGCCGGTGATCTTCGTGGGCTCGTCGATAGCGGCGATGTGCACGATACCCATGGGCTTCGAGTTCTACGTCGGCACGAACGACACCCCGTACAGCTCGTACCCGCTCCCGGGAGGACCCGAGTACCCGGGCGTGCCGGCAAGCGCTCTGGTCGCGTTCGCTCTTTTCGCCATAGCGCCGTTCGCGATCCTGACCGCGGGCTGGTCCTCGAACAACAAGTACACCCTCATAGGAGGCCTGAGGTCCGCCGCGCAGATGATGAGCTACGAGATTCCGATGCTGCTCTGCGTCGCGAGCGTCGTGCTCCTCGCCGGCAGCTTCAGCTTCTTCGGGATCGTGGAGGCCCAGCACGACATCTGGTTCGCGATCCCGCTGTTCCTGGGATTCATCGTGTTCCTGACATGCCTCGTGGCGGAGGTCGAGATACAGCCGTTCGACCTGCCAGAGGCTGAGGCCGAGCTGGTCGAGGGCTGGACGACCGAGTACGGCGGCGCGAGGTTCGGCCTGTTCATGATGACCGGGTACCTCAGGGGGTATATCGGAGGCGCCCTCGCGGTCGCGATGTTCCTAGGAGGATGGCACGGGCCCGCGATCATACCGGACCCGATCTGGTTCCTGATCAAGGCCTACATCGTGTTCGTCGTCATCGAGTGGATGCGCTGGTCCGTCCCGAGAGTCAGGGTGGACCAGATACTCAACATCGGCTGGAAGAGGCTCCTGCCCCTGGCCATGCTCAACCTGCTCATAGCCGCCATACTCCGGACCCTGGAGGTGTTCTGATGACCGACAAGAAGAGGACGAGGTCGCCGGGGTTCGTGCTGAGGCCGATGAAGCGGACTGGCACGCAGGTCGCCAGGTCTTTGATACTCGGCAAGCCGAACACGATACTCTATCCGTATCAGAAGCTTGCTCTGCCGCCCACGTACCGCGGAAAGCATGTGGTGGATTTCAAGAAGTGCATCGGATGCTCGAACTGCGTGCAGATATGCCCGAACGACTGCATGTGGATGGAGAAGATCGACGACCCCGAACTGGGCAAGATAGAGCGCCCGGGGGTGGACTACGCCCGATGCCTGTTCTGCGGGCTGTGCGTCGAGGTCTGCCCGACGGTGGCCATACATGAGACGGGCGAGTTCGAGCTCGCCGACAGGACCAGGGAGAAGCTCAGGTACGGTCCGAAGGAGCTCCGGGACGATTCCTACGCGGACAAGATATCGGAGGAGCGCCAGAAGCGTTCCCTCCCCGTGCTCGACATGGGCAAGTGCACCAGCTGCGAGAAGTGCGCCGGCGAGTGCCCCGAGATGTGCATCGCGATGGTTCCCGTCGAGGGCGTCGGGAAGAAGAAGCCGGAGATCAACCTCGCCAAGTGCACTTCCTGCGGGAAGTGCGCCGTCGTCTGCGCCGACAAGGCCCTGACGATGATGGATGCCTACGAGTCGTACTTCGAGATGCCCGAGCCGAGGTTCATACTCAAGAACTGCACGGGCTGCGGCGCGTGCGCGAAGGCCTGCCCCGCAGACTGCATCTACATGATCGAGATGCCGGGGACTGAGAGGGTCCTCAAGGACGGCAAGAAGAGCAAGCCGAAGAAGAGGGCGGTGTTCGTGCTCGAGAAGTGCGTCGGCTGCGGCAAGTGCTTCCGAGCGTGCAAGTTCAAGGCGATCGAGATGCCGGGGGTGAGGAAGTGACCTGGGAACTGTTCGTATTCCTGTTCTTGGCGGCTTCCGCGCTGATATCGGCCTTCTTCGTGGTCGACTCGAAGGAGATAGTGCACAGCGTGATAGCGCTCGCGACCTGTTTCATATCGATCGCGTGCATGTTCGTCATGCTCAGCGCGGAGTTCGTCGCCATCGTGCAGATACTGGTTTACGTGGGCGCGGTGGTGGTCGTGATCCTCTTCGGCATCATGCTGACCAAGCGCGAGATCATGGAGAGTGGTAAGCGATGAGGCCGAACATGCTGAAGGCCCTGGCCGTGCTCGCCCTCGCCCTCCTGTTCGTCGGCACCATCCTGTCGGTGGACTGGCCGGACGGCGACATCGATTCCATCTCCAACAAGGACCTCGGAGGGGCTCTCTTCGGCGAGGGCTCGGTCGACTCCGGATACAGCCTCATCGTCGTCCTGATAGGTCTTCTGCTGCTGGTCGCGCTTCTGGGCGGGGTGTTCCTCGCGAAGGAGGAGAAGGAATGATACCGATAGAGTACTGGGTCATCTTCAGCTCCCTCCTGTTCTGCATCGGGGCCTACGGGGTCATCACGCGCAGGAACGCCATCGTGGTCCTGATGTGCATCGAGATAATGCTCAACGCGGCGAACATCAACCTGGTCGCCTTCAGCGCGTACCACACGACGCTCCACGGCGTGGCCGACACCTCTGGTCAGGTGTTCGCGCTATTCTCGATCGCAATCGCCGCTGCGGAGGTCGCCGTCGGCCTCGCGATCATCCTGTCGGTCTACAGAAGGTATCAGACGATCGATGTTGACAAGATCAACATCCTGAGGTGGTAGAATGATCGAGTACGCATGGCTCATACCGGTCTTCCCCTTCCTCGCGTTCCTCCTGATAGGCCTGCTGCCCAAGCGTACCCTGCTCTGGGAGAACGGGGCTGGATACGCGATCGCCGGTGCCGGCGGGGCGCTCGTCGGAGGGCCTGAGTTCACCTGGCTCATCATAGGCGACTACGAGGTCACCTTCGGCCTTTGGGTCGACCAGCTCACGGCCGTCATGCTGGTGGTCATCTCCGTCGTGGGCACGCTCGTCGTGGTCTACTCCGGCGGCTACATGCACGAGGAGGGCGTCGGGCGGAGGCGGTACTACGCCGAGATAATGCTGTTCATCTCGGTGATGTACGGGCTCGTCATCTCCGACAACTACCTGCAGATGTTCATCTTCTGGGAGCTCGTCGGCCTGTGCTCCTACCTGCTCATCGGGTTCTGGTACGAGAAGCCCTCGGCGGCGAGCGCCGCGAAGAGGGCGTTCATAGTGACCCGCGTGGGCGACATCATGTTCATGGCGGGCATCATAATCCTGCTCAAGTACGCGGGCACGCTCAACTTCGAGGAGCTCTTCGCGCAGCACCCGCAGATAAGTGCCGCGGGCGGCCCGATATCGAAGGAGATGCTCACGCTCGCGACCCTGATGATCTTCGGCGGCGCGGTCGGCAAGAGCGCCCAGTTCCCGCTCCACGAATGGCTTCCGGATGCGATGGAAGGCCCGACGACCGTGTCGGCCTTGATACACGCGGCCACGATGGTCAAGGCGGGCGTGTACCTGACCGCCAGGTCCTACCCGCTCCTGATACAGACGCCAGACAGCCTCCTGGTCGTCGCCATCATCGGAGGCGTGACCGCCCTTCTGGCAGCGACTGTCGCGCTCGTCGCGACCGACATCAAACGCGTTCTGGCGTACAGCACGATCAGCCAGCTGGGATACATGATACTGGCCCTGGGCGCAGGGGGCTGGCTGGTCATAGAGGGCAACGAGGCAGGCGGATACGCCGCTGCGATGTTCCACCTCATGAACCATGGGTTCTTCAAGGCCCTCCTGTTCCTCTGCGCAGGCAGCGTCATCCACGCCGTGGGCACGAACGACATGCGGCTCATGGGCGGGCTGAAGAAGCACATGCCGATCACCTCCATCACGATGCTCATAGGCGCGATTGCCATCGCAGGCATCCCGCCTCTGTCCGGCTTCTGGAGCAAGGACGAGGTCCTCGCGGCGGTCTACAGCTCGGGCGAGTTCCACGCGGTGTTCTTCGTGCTGTGGGCCATGGGCGTCGCGACCGCGTTCCTGACGGCGTTCTACATGTTCAGGATGTGGTTCATGACCTTCTCGGGCGAACAGAGGTCGGAGTACCACGCGCACGAGTCGCCGAAACTCATGACCGTGCCGCTCATGATACTCGCTGTCCTGGCGCTGACCTCCGGGTTCGCGCTGTTCATCGGCAGCGGGTTCGATTCCTTCCTCGAGGGCTCCATCGAGGACCTTGGACACTTCGAGGTGCTCGAGCCGGGCGAGCTCGCGGTCGAGATATTCACCGACCCGCTCACGTACGTCTCGATAGCCGTCGCGGTCGTCGGAATCCTGATCGCATACAGGATCTACTTCATGGCCGGCTTCGACAGGTCGGTCTTCGGGAGAGGCGTTTCAGGCTGGTTCCAGAAAACCCTGGAGAACAGATGGTACATCAGCAAGTTCTACGACGACTTCGCGTACAAGGGAGTCTACGGATTGTCCCTCGAGGCCGACCTGTTCGACAGATATGTCATAGACGGTATCGTGAACGGGTTCTCATACCTCGGGGCCAACACGGGTAACGTGATGCGGAAGGCGCAGTCCGGGAACGTCCAGAGGTACGCCAGCCTGATCGTGCTTGGCATGGTCCTTCTGATCGTGTTCATGCTCTACATCCTGCCCTGGGGAGGTTGGTGAGCAATGTTCGAGCAGATCCCGATCATATCGATAATCATACTCCTGCCGCTCATGGGCGCGGTGGTCACCTTCCTGCTCGGCAAGTACGGCAGCTACGCCAAGTACGTCGCGCTCGCGTTCTCGGCCGCGGCGCTGGTGCTGTCGCTGCTCCTGGTGTTCGACTACCAGCTGGACCCTGACCCCACGGCGACGGGATACCACGAGGGCAACGGCTGGTTCGACTACCAGTTCTACGAGTCCTACACGTGGATCGAGTCCCTGGGGATAACATACATAGTCGGGCTCGACGGCATCAGCCTCCCGCTCTTCGTCCTGACCACCCTGCTCAGCACGCTGTCGATACTCTTCTCCTGGGACACGAAGACCAGGCCCAAGGCGTACTTCGGCCTGATGCTCATCCTCGAGGTGGGCGTCCTGGGCGTATTCACCACCTTGGACTACTTCGTGTTCTACGTGTTCTGGGAGGTCGTCCTGATACCGATGTACTTCATGATCGGCATCTGGGGCGGGCCGAACAAGGACTACGCGGCCATCAAGTTCTTCATATACACTCACGTCGCGAGCCTGGCGCTACTCGTCGGCATAATGGCGATGTACTTCCAGGTCTACGTCGAGACCGGGGCCACATCGTTCGCGATGGAGGACGTCTGGAGGGCGGGCCACACGGACTTCGCCAGGACCTTCCAGATTGCCATCTTCGGCGCCACGTTCTTCGGCTTCGGCGTGAAGCTGCCGATGGTGCCGTTCCACACATGGCTGCCGGACGCGCACGTCGAGGCCCCGACCGCCGGGAGCGTTCTCCTGGCCGGTCTGCTGCTCAAGATGGGCGGATACGGCATAATCAGGATATCGATCCCGACCCTCCCGGAGGGGGCGGAGGCGCTCCAGTTGCTCATGGCGGCGATCGCGCTCGCGAGCATCCTCTACGGCGCCCTCGTCTGCCTCGCGCAGCGGGACCTAAAGAAGATGGTCGCGTACTCCTCGATCAGCCACATGGGCTTCGTCCTGCTCGGGTACGCCACCCTGACCTCGGTCGGCGCGACCGCGGGCGTGTTCCAGATGTTCGCCCACGGCCTCGTGACGGCGGTCCTGTTCATGATGTGCGGTGTAGTGCAGCACCACTGCGGTACGAGGATAATCCAGAGCCTCGGAGGGCTCACGAAGAAGATGCCCACGGCGTCCGCCATGATGACCATGGGCTTCCTGGCGTCGCTCGGCCTTCCCGGGCTCGTGAGCTTCGCCGCGGAGTTCATGGTGCTGGCCAGCATGTTCAGCACATGGGGGCTCTGGCTCTTCCTGCCGATACTGAGCGTTGCGATAACTGCCGCGTACTACCTCTGGGCGCTTCAGAGGTCGATGTTCGGGCCCCTGACCACCAAGATCGATACATCGAAGGTGCACGACATCAGCTGGTACGAGGGCGTGCCCGTGGCGGTCCTGCTCGTGCTGATAGCGATATTCGGCGTGTTCCCTGCGGTCATATTCGACTACATCAACCCCGCGGTGGACATCGCGCTGCGTCTGTTCGGAGGTGGATGAGATGGACATCTGGAACGAGGTCGGATGGCTCCTCCCGCAGCTGATACTGATACTGTTCGTGCTCCTGTTGCCGGCGATGGACTACCTGTTCAGGAACGACAAGAGGCCGCTCGCGTGGATAACGCTCGTGCCTCTCCTGACCCTGTCGGCACTCGTAGTAAGCTGGTTGTTCTTCGGCGAAGGGTCGTTCGCGGCCAGCAAGGTCCCGTACATGCAGGTGGACGCGTTCTCGGGCCTGTTCATGCTGGTGTTCCTCGTGGTCGGGATCGTCGTGGTGCTGTCCTCGCCCGAGTTCATTAAGAAGGACAAGAACCAGGGCGAGTACTACGCGCTCATACTGCTGGCAATCACCGGCATGACGGTGGTCGCAGAGGCGGTGGACCTCATCGCGCTCTTCGTAGGCCTGGAGATCGCCGGCATATCGTCGTTCGCGCTGGCGGGCTTCAGGAAGAGCGAGAAGCGCTCTTCCGAGGCCGCCACGAAGTACTTCATAATAGGCGGGTTCTCCTCCGCGCTCACACTGTTCTCGATATCCCTGTTCTACGGCGTCGCGGGCACGACCAACATCGCCGCGATCGCGGGCGAGCTGGCTGCGCCTTCCGCGTGGATCACCGAGTCGCAGCCGATGCTGCTCCTCGCGCTCGTGCTGCTCATCGCGGGCCTAGGGTTCAAGATCGCGATGGTGCCGTTCCACATGTGGGCCCCAGACGTGTATGAGGGGGCGCCGACTCCGATATCGGGCCTGCTCGCCGCCGCCTCGAAGAAGATGGGTTTCGCCGCCCTGTTCCGGGTCTTCCTGATAGGAGTGCTCGCGGTCAAGACGGACTGGGAGGTCGTCATAGGCGCCATGGCCATAATCACCATGACCGTCGGGAACCTGATCGCCGTCTCGCAGACCAACATCAAGAGGATGCTGGCTTACTCCTCGGTCGCCCAGGCGGGGTACATCATGATAGCCCTCCCGGTAGGGACGGAGTACGCGCTCGCGGGCGGCATGTTCCACATCCTGACCCACGCGTTCATGAAGTCCGGGGCGTTCATGGTCGTCGCCGCCATGGGCGTCGTGATGATCGGCGAGAAGCTCGACGATTTCAAAGGCCTGAACAAGCGGTCTCCCTTCCTGGCGTTCGCGATGACGATCTTCCTGCTGTCCCTCGCGGGCATACCGCCCCTGGCGGGCTTCGCGAGCAAGTTCGTGCTCTTCTCGTCCGCGGTCTACACCTCGCTCGACCCCGGCCCATCGTGGCTCATTTGGCTCGCGATCGCGGGCGTCCTCAACAGCGCGCTCTCGTTGTACTACTACGCCCGCGTGATCAAGTACATGTACATGGACAAGGGGCCGGAGGAGACCGTCAAGGTGCCACCGATGACCGCGGCGGCGATAGTGTTCGCGCTCGCGATGGTGTTCATAATCGGCCTGTTCCCCGACCAGTTCGTGTCGGTCTGTCAGGACGCCGCGGGCGCCTTCCCGGGCCTGCCCTTCGGCGGGCCGGAATAGGTCTTTCCAACGGGTAGCCAGATGTGCGAATATCCTATCGGCCAGCCGGGATTACGCTTAAGTAGGGAAGGGAATATATGCGCAGTGCGATGACCACTGACCCGTGGGACTTCGGCATAAACAGGGAGCTTCAGATGGTCGAGAAGAAGCTCCGCGATATAGTCAAGTCCCGGGAGCCCGTTCTCACAGACGCCTCACTTCATGTCATAGAGGCCGGGGGCAAGAGGATCCGGCCTACGGTCACCATCCTTGCGTACAAGGCCCTCGGAGGTGACGACACGCAGAAGATAGTCGATGTCGCCGCCGCGTTCGAGCTCATTCATTCTGCAACGCTCATCCACGACGACATCAACGACGGGGGCTCGACCAGGCGCGGCCGCCAGACGGTCTACAAGAAGTACGGCCTCCACGACGCGATAGTCACGGGCGACTTCCTGTTCGTCAAAGCCTTCGGACTCGCGGGCGTGTTCGACAAGGTCGTCGTCCAGACCGCCTCGAACGCGTGCGCTGCCCTGGCGGAGGGCGAGGTCCTCCAGAACAAGTTCAGGCACAAGAAGAACCTGACCGTGGACGCGTACCTCGAGGTGGCGGAGCGCAAGACCGCGCAGCCGATCCACGCAGGCGCCGTGGTCGGTGCGTACCTGGCAGGAGGCTCGTCTGACCAGATCCAGGCGCTCGGGAAGTACGGGCTCGATCTCGGCATAGCGTTCCAGATAGTGGATGACATACTCGATTTCACGGGCGACGAGAAGAAGACCGGCAAGATGGTCGGGAACGACCTCAGGGAAGGCCACCTGACATTGCCCTCGCTCCTGGCGATCAAGTCCTCGGACGAGGTCAGGGAGTGCGTGCTCGGCCTCATCTCCCAGACGGAGCCGCCGATGGCGTCGGTCAAGGACTGCGCGAAGCTGGTCGTCAAGTCGGGTGCGATCGAGAAGGCGAAGGGCATGGGAGAGTACTACGGCATGGAGGCCCTGGGACACCTTGGCTGCCTGACGAGTTCCAAGTACAGCTCCTCTTTGCGGTCATTGGTCCAGGCGGTCCTGGAGCGCGATTCGTAGGGTGCATATCATGGATCATGCGGGCATGACGGGGACAGAGTGGCAGAGGGTCATCGAGGACATGGAGGAGGTCGGACCCTACTACGAGCGCGTGAACTGGCTCATCACCTTCGGGCTCGTGGAGAGGTGGCGCAAGAAGGTCGCGTCGCTCGCATCACGCGAGGACTCCGTGCTCGAGCTCGGGTCGGGTCCGGGCAATTTCACCAGGCTCCTCGAGTGCAGGAACGTCTACGCCCTCGAGCCTTCTGACGCCCTCCTGCAGGCTTCTCGGAAGGCGGTCGAGAGCGAGAAGGTGACATTCGTCAGGGGCGTCGGCGAGAAGATACCTCTGGCCGACGGCTCGGTCGACAAGGTGTTCTGCGTGTTCTCATTCAGGGATTTCTTCGACAG
>JALOTQ010000092.1 GCA_025457815.1 Thermoplasmata archaeon | reverse complement strand
GGTCTATGACCAATGTTACATATAAGCCTTTGCTCAAGGTATTTAAGCCTTGAGTCGCACTCACGGGTCAGGACGCCTTCCAGGAAGGCGTCCCAGGAACGGCCCGGGGCTGATAGATGACCGACATTCCCAAATCTCATCCTAGGTACCAGTCACTAGTTCTACGCGAGAAGCTGGTCGAGGGATTCGGGTCAGGCCTCGTGGTGCCGCAGGGCCTGATTGCGCACGGTCGCGGTGAGATGTTCGACTACCTCATAGGCGAAAGGACGACGAAGGAGGCCCGAGCTGCGTCTCGGGCGGCCGCGGCGACCATTCTCAAGGCGAAGCGACCTGTCATATCGGTCAATGGGAACGTGGCAGCGCTGTGCCCCTCTGAGGTCGCGGAGTTGGCGGTTGCGGCCGACGCCAGGATCGAGGTCGGCCTTTTCCACCGAACCGACGAGAGGGTGAGGAAGATACAGAAGACGCTGGAAGACCATGGCGCGGAGGACGTACTGGGTTTCCTGCCCGACGCCGCGATACCGGGCCTGGATCATCTCAGGGCGCTCTGTTCCCGGGAGGGCATCTTCTCCGCGGACGTTGTGCTCATCCCGCTCGAGGACGGGGACAGGGCGGAGGCGCTTGCCAAAATGGGCAAGAAGACCGTCGCGATCGACCTCAATCCAATGTCGAGGACGTCCAGGAACTCGACTGTATCGATCGTTGACGAGGTCACGCGCGCGATTCCCGAGTTGCGGAAGAACGTCGAGGACCTCGACGGTGACGCCAAGGGGATCAAGAACGCCATCTCGTCCTACGACCGCGACGAGAACCTGGCCATGGTAATGAAGGCAATGTCCGAGAGACTCGGAAAGCTCAAGGAACGCTAGATGTGGCTCAGGCCTTCACGACCCTCTCGCCCGTGACCATGTAGATCACTCGTTCCGAGATGTTGCACGCGTGGTCGGCGATCCTTTCCAGGTATCTGGCAACGAGCATGTAGTTGATCCCCAGGCCGATCTTCTTGGAGTCCTCCATCATGTAGGTTATGACCTCCCGGAAGATCTCGTCGTAGAGTGAGTCGACCTTGTCCTCTATCTCGAACACCGTCTTCGTGGGCCCGACATCACGGTCGAGGAACGCCTTGACCGAGAGGTCGACCATCTCCTCTGCCATGTCGGCCATGTGCGGGATGCTGACCAGGGGCTTGAAGTGGGCCATGGAGTGTGCGTGGCCAGTGACATCAGCGATGTCCCTCGCGTAGCGTCCAATCCTGTCGAAGTCAGTGATCACCTTGAGGTATGTACCGATTGTCCTGAGGTCCTTCGCCACGGGTGATTGCAGCGCGATGACCTCGAGGCACCTTTTCTCGATGTCCACGTTCAGGGCGTAGAGCTCACCATCGATCTTCTTGACCCTCTCCGCCATGTCCAGGTCGAGCCTCTCGAAGGAGTTCACTGCGAGCTCGATCGCCTCGCTCGTCTTCTTGGCCATCAGCTGCACCTGCTGGTCCAGCTCGTCCAGCTCGGTCTCGTATGCCTTTCTGGGCGCCATGTCTAACCAAACCTCCCTGTGATGTACTTCTCCGTGAGTTCCCTTTCGGGGTTCTCGAAGATCTTCTTGGTCGCGTCGAACTCTATGAGCTCCCCCAGGTACATGAATGCCGTGAAATTCGAGATCCTCGCAGCCTGCTGCATGTTGTGTGTGACTATCACGATGGTGTATCTGTCCTTTAGGTCGAACAGCAGGTCCTCTATCTTCGCCGTTGCAATCGGGTCAAGCGCGGAGCACGGCTCGTCCAGGAGCAGAACCTCGGGCTCGACCGCGAGGGCCCTGGCGATGCACAGCCTCTGCTGTTGCCCCCCAGAAAGGCTCACTCCTGAGGCGTCCAGCTGCCCCTTGACTTCGTCCCACAGTGCCGCGAGCTTGAGGCTGCGCTCAGCGGTCGCGTCCAGCTTGTTCCAGTCCCTTTCTCCGTTGAGCCTCAATCCTGCGACCACGTTGTCATAGACGGACATCGTCGGGAACGGGTTGGGCTTCTGGAACACCATCCCTACTCGGGTTCTTACCTCGACCGCATCAGTCGTGGCGCTGTAGATGTCCTTCCCGTCCAGGAGCACCCTCCCTTCGACGCGTGCTCCGCGGACGACCTCGTGCATCCTGTTCATGCACCTGATCAGTGTCGACTTGCCACAGCCCGACGGGCCGATGACTGCCGTTATTGCCCTCTCCGGGATCCGCAAGTCCACGTTCTTGACTGCACGGACATCCCCAAAGTACGCGTTCAGGCCCTCAGTGACAATCTTGTCAGCCATGTCTTTTTCACCGCCTTTGACTTCTTGGTCCTGCTTCTCATGAGCAATCTGACGCTGATGTTGATGGCCAGGACGATCGTGATGAGCACCAGCGCCGCGCCCCATGCCTGTTGCAGCAACACCTCTGATGGCGAATTGTAGTTCCTGAAGATCGTCTGGGGGAGCGACGCGATGGGCTCGAACGGCGACGCCGACCAGTAGTTGCTGTAGAAAGCCGTCAATATCAGAGGTGCGGTCTCCCCGGCAATCCTCGCGACCGCAAGGAGCGACCCCGTCACGACCCCAGCCTTCGCGTTCACGAGCATGATCCTCATCACCGCGCGTCTTCTGGGCACACCCAGGGCCAGCGCCCCTTCCCGGAGGGAGTTGGGGACCATCCGGAGAGCTTCCTCCGTCGTGTTCGCCACTATGGGGATCATGATTATCGCGAGCGCGAACGCCCCCGCAATCAGTGAGAACCCTACATCCATGTAGTCAACAACGAGAGCGTACGCCAGGAGCCCGATCACAATCGACGGGAAGTTGGCCAGTATGTCATTGAAGAACCTTACTGTCTCGCCGAAGCGGTTGTTGCCGAATTCGGAGACATAGATGCCGGTGAAGATTCCAATAGGCAGCCCGATGGCGCTTGCGTATCCCACCAGTAGTAGGGTGCCGAGGATTGCGTTCCCTATGCCCTCTCCCGGCTCGCCAGTGCCCTTGGTCCTGCTGGTCAGGAACTCCCAGTCGATTGCGGGGGCTCCTATCCGCACGACCTCGATCAGTATGTAGATGAGGGGAACGACCGCCAGGACCACGCAGGTCAGCGCAACTCCGGATGCCAGCATGTTGACCAACTTCCGCCTTTTGAAGTTGTTCATAGCCCACCTCCGGTCGTCGGTACCGCCTTCATGAATCGGCCGACTATGAGCCTGGCAAAGACATTGACCACTAGAGCGATCACGAACAGGACTATCCCGATCTCTATGAGGGCCGAGAGCTGGAGCCCGTCCGCCTCGCCCCAGTTGTTGGCGATCAAGCTGGACATCGTCTGTCCCGGGTCGAGCAGGGACCACGAGATGAGGTTCGCGTTCCCGATGGTCATCGTGACTGCCATTGTCTCCCCGATGGCGCGGCCGAGGCCCAGTATGCACGCACCGAATATCCCGGAACGAGCGTAGGTAAGGACGGCCATCCTCGTAGTCTCGTATCTGGTTGCACCGAGGCTCAGGGCGGCCTCCCTCTGGGACAAGGGTACGGCCATCATGGCCTCCTTCGAGACGGAGGCCACAGTCGGGATGATCATGATGGCCAGTATGATGCCAGCGGTGAACTTGTCAAGGCCGATCGGCTCCCCCTCGAAGAACGGGGTCCAGCCGAGCACGGTCTTGAAGAACGGCTCGATCGTATCCACCATGACGGGTCGGAGGGCATACATCGCCCAGAGCCCGTAGATCACGCTCGGAACGGCTGCTAGCAGCTCGACGAGGAATGAGAGCGGTTCGCGAAGCCACGGGGGCGATAGCTCCGAGAGGTATATCGCGACGCCAACGCTCAGCGGGACGCCGATCAGGATGGCCATCGCGGATGTGAGGAGAGTTCCGAAGACGAATGGCAGTGCGCCATAGACCTCGCGGTTCGGGTCCCAAACGTCGCCGATGAGGAAGCCGCCCCCGAACTCGGCGATCGAGTCGCCCGCTTCGAACAACATCATCAGGACGAGGAACCAAACCAGAACGAGGGTGAAGAGGGCGACTGCCATCACGGCGTACTTGAAGAGCATGTCGCCCGTCGACGCCAACGGTCCTATCGGTGAGCTGTGCTTTCTCGCCTTTGCCATTCCAGTCCCCGCATGGTCGAGACGGCCGTGCTCCGAGGCCTCGGCCACCACCTCGAAGCTTACCTTCCGAAGGGTTTGTGGTCACCGAACCGTCGCGCCTTCGTAGGTTATCGACTCGAGAGTCGCTTCGTTGATCTCAACGACGGATGCCGGAAGAGGCGCGTAGTGTAGCTCGTCGGCGTACTCCTGTCCGTCGTGAACCGCCCACCAGAGGAAACTGACGAGCTCCTCCGCAGCGGTCTTGTTCATCTCCGATTCCTCGTTGTAGAGCTCCTTGTAGATGAGGATGTACGTAAAGCTGGCAATCGGGTAGGCGTTGGCACCGGGAGAGTCCAGTATGTTCACCTGTGACCAGTCGCCGTCTCCGGCTGGTAGTGTGACCCCTGCCGCGGCCGCCGATGTCGACTCAAGGGAGGCGACAACGAAGTTGCCGTCATGGTTCTTCACCTGGGCGAACGGGACGTCGTTTTCAATCGCATATGCGAGCTCGATGTACCCGATGGAGTGGGCAGTGGTCTTCACGGTCTGCGTCACACCAGGGTTGCCGCTCGCACCTATCGCATCGGGCCAGATGACAGATTTGCCTTGGCCGTAAAGGGTGTCGAACTCTGTGCTCACCTTCGCAAGGTATCCCGAGAAGACGAATGTGGTCCCCGAAGAATCGGACCTCACCACAGTCGTTATGGAATCGGTCGGAAGGGTCACTCCAGGGTTCAAGGCCCCTATCGCCGGATCGTTCCATACGGTTATGTTCTTCATGAAGATTCTGGCGATTGTGGGCCCGTCGAGCTTGAGGTCCGCAATCGAAGGTTCATTGTATGCGACCACCACTGCTCCCAAGGTCTCCGGTATGTGGACGAGTCCGAAGGTGCTTGATTCAGTGGCGCTCAGAGGCGCGTCTGAACCGGCGAAATCGACGTGCTTGTCCTTGATCTGAGTTATCCCGGCTCCGCTGCCACCGCCCCCGTAGTTGACCTGCACCCTCTCGTCGGTCTCGTTGTAGTATTCGTCCGCCCACTTGAGGATCAGAGGCATCGGGAAGGTAGCGCCGGCCCCGCTCAGTGTCACAGTTCCCTTTTCGCCGCCAAACGACAGCATCCCCGTCGCGATTGCAGCCACGACGATGATTGCGGCCACCGCCAGAACCGCAAAGATCATGAGACCCGCTCTGCCCCCCTTATGAGGCATCACTATGCCCTCTTCCCTCGTTCCTTCCTCTCTCTTGGCGATTCCACTCATTCATCTCACCTTGTTTCAAGTCAGTTTGACGCTCACTTGTTCAGAAAATCGAATGCCAGGTCATCGGTCACGTCGTCGTCGAAGAGTTTTCTCTCGTCCATCCCCGGCGAGGTTTCTACGGATGGTTCGCTGTTCATTTGCTCACTCCTTTCAAGAGGCTAGTCGGTCTATGGATTGAATAGCCTTACGGACTGAGAACAGGTAGGCCAATAGAGTCCTACGGGTTGCTATAGAGTATATATTAGCTATATAGATTCAGCTTAATACGCGCCTGATATATGGAGTCCTATAGTCATGTGATGGCATAGGCTGGATGCGGGGTGGAATCGATGGAAACAAGGAAGCTTCAGAAGACCGGTGGGTCCACGTTCATTGTATCGCTGCCCAAGCAGTGGGTAATCAACTCCAAACTGAAGGAGGGGGACCCTGTCTCAATGGTCGTTGACAACAACGGCCTCCTCGTACTAGATCCGACCCTCGGGAGCAGGAAGATCGCTTCGAGGGTCGAGATCACGGTCGAGGACAGCGAGGATGGTCATCACTTCCTTAGGATGCTGATCGGGCTCTATGTCTCTGGCCACGACGAGATCGTCATCAGGGCCCGGAACAGGATACCCTCGGAGGTCAGGAAGGCCATCAGGGAGTTCACGCGCCGCGTGATAGGTTCAGAGATCGTGGAGGAGTCGAGCAACTCGATAACGCTCCAGGACGTGGCAGACCACTCTCATCTGGACATGCGCAAGATCCTCAAGAGGATGCAGTTGATGGCCAGGTCGATGCACATGGATGCCATGGAATCACTTGTGGACGGGAACAAGGAGATCGCCACGGACGTCCTGTCCAGGGACGACGAGGTCGACAGGCTGTATTGGTTCATATCGAAGCAGCAGAGCATGATAGCCCGAGACGCCGCGGTCGCCAGGAAGATGGGCGTCGGCGTCCATGAGGCTTCGTTCTTCCTGTCAGCGGCCAAGGCCATCGAGAGGATAGCAGACCATGCTGCCAGGATCGCACACAGCACCGAGGCCATCGCCCCGGACAAATTGCCGGAGAGGCTTGTCAAGGACATGCAGTCCTACTCGTCATCGGTCGCATCGGTGCTCGACAGGTCCGTCGAGTCGCTTTTGAAGCTGGACCTCAGGGCGGCGAACGATGTTGTAGACGAGGCTGAGCACCTGCGAGAGAAGGGCGAGATCCTGATCCAGCAGATCATGGATCACAAGGGTAAGTCCGCTGTCCCGCTCTCCCGGGTCGTTGAGAGCATGGAGAGGGCAGCCCTTTACTCCGCCGACATAGCGGAGATAGCCATCAACCTGAGCGGCGCG
>JALOTQ010000091.1 GCA_025457815.1 Thermoplasmata archaeon | reverse complement strand
TGGATTCGCTGCCGTCCGTCGAGAGGGCGACCTATGACATGGTCATAGGCCAGAGGCTCGGGATCGACGGCAGGTCCGTCATGCTGGTGGTGGTGTTCCAGGACGAGCCCTTCACCACGGAGTCAATACACACGATAGACCTTCTGAGGGACTACAACGAGGGAGCCGCTGCGAGCGTCTTCGACGGCGACGCCGAGATACTGGTCGGGGGCTCGACCGCGGGCATGGCAGACGTCTCGAGGACAGTCGCGGAGGACTTCATGACTATGAGGTTCGTGGTCCTCATCGGAATATACATCGTCCTGCTGGTCGTGCTCGGCTCCCTGCTGATACCCCTTAGGCTCATAATGACCGTGCTGCTCAACGTGACTTGGACCGTCGCCGCGACCATGCTCGTGTTCCTGTACGCGAGTGGGGCGCCGGTGCTGTGGATGATGCCTCTGATTCTCTTCGTGGTCGCGATGGGCCTCGGGATGGACTATGACATCTTCCTGACCACCAGGATCCGGGAGGAGGTCTCCAAGGGCAAGACGGACGCCAAGGCGATAACGACCGCGGTGGAGAGGACTGGAGGTATCATCACGGCCTGCGGGCTGGTGATGGCCGGCGCCTTCGGTTCCATGATGCTCTCCACGATGGTGCTCCTCAGAGAGTTCGGGTTCGGCCTGGCCTTCGCGATACTACTTGACGCCATGATACTGAGGATATACCTGGTCCCGGCGATCATGCTGCTGCTCCAGAAATGGAACTGGTACGCCCCGGGGAGGCTCCAAAGGGTCAGGCGGGACCTGAAGGGCCGAGAACAAGCACGAAAGCATTAAGACGAGGCTTACCAGATATCTTCGCTGATATACCATGAGGCTCACTGCAGGCCTTTGCGTGGCTCTTCTCTCGTTCGCTCTGCTGACCGCTGCGTTCTCCACTCCGTCGTCCGCATACGTTGGAACTGGCGGGTTGCTGAAAGCCGACGGCAAGATGACGCTCGCTGGACTGACCTCACTCGAGGGCTCCGGCACAATGACGCTCAATTTCTCGGGCGTGGCGGCGACCGAACTGAGGTTGAGAGTGTTCACCAACTTCGACCTGAACAGCGACGAGTTCCTGGACATAGACGAGACCAGAGTGTTCCTGGACGCCGTGAGCGGTTCGTTGATAGGGAAGATGTTCTACGGCGTCAACATAACGAAGGCTACGAGCTGGACCGTGAAGAGCGACGACTACGTGGTGAAGCACACCGGCGGCCTGGTCAACTTCAAGTACGATTCTGGGGCCTCATTGGTGTTCGAGGTCGGCTTCGAGGGCTCGGGGGAGGCCAGGACGAAGGTGATCGAGCCAGCGCAGTCAGTCTACAACACCTTCGCCATGTCCATCGCGGAGACGGTGGACTACGCGTTCAACGGGACCCTGGTGGTCAATCAGAGGGTCACCACGTTCACCGTCGGGAGCTTCACATCACCGAACATCACGGATGGCAGCCTGAGCGCCATCAGAGCTCCCTTCGGAGAGATACTCTGGTACTCCTACACCGGCCACGTGGGACCCGGTGTTCCGGCGCTGGATGAGATCGCCTACAAGGAGATCTCCATCATGGCGAACCAGCAGATATCCTTCGTCGTCCTTTTCGTAGGTGCCATAATAATACTCCGGATGCCTGGCAGGAACTTCGACAAGTACGAGAAGCTACATCCGAGGAAGTTCAGGAAGTACGCGAAGCCCCTGATGCTGGTGACAATATCCGCCTGGCTCGTCGTCGCCTTCCTTGCCATCCTCTATCTGCTGCCGTTCATGTTCTCGTTCATATCTCCCAACGCGATCTTCTACGCCGCGTATCTCTATCTGGTCATCCCGCTCGCGGCGATCGGCGAGTACTTCTTTGCCAGATTCATGTACAAGAAGGCCTCGTTCGACATACCCGATGAGTCGATCATCGAGGTCAAGCAGGCGGTAGTCGAGCCCGAGGAGGGCCTTGGGGAGATACTCTGCAAGGCCTGCTACAGGCCGATCGAGGCGAGCCTCGAGATGCTTCAGTGCGGCAACTGCGGGGCCAACATGCACCTGGACTGCGGCGAGAAGGCCCAGAACTGCCCCTCGTGCGGCCAGAACCTGTTCCCTGAGAGGACGAGGTCCATAGAGTGCAGGTCATGCGGCGAGGCGTTCATGTACTCAGGTCTCGAGGACCCATACTCAATACAGTGCCCCAACTGCGGGGCGTTCCAAGAGGACATCGCTGCGGGGAAGAACTACCTCGTGTCCGCCGAATCCCCGAGGAACGCGTACATGATGATACGCGCGCTGATGCTCTCCGAGAGGCCGACCCTGTGCTTGACCGCGGAGTTCCCCGGCAAGGTGAGGTCCGAGTACGAGCTCGGCCCCGAAGTCTCCATCAAGCGGTTCTCGGACACGATGACCGACATAGACAACATCAGCCCGAAGGACCTTGAGGGGGACCCCATGGAGGTGGTTTCGACCTTCCTGATGACCACCAAGAAGGCGGGCGTGCTCCTCGAGGGGATAGACATGCTGGTCGAGACGAACGGCTTCGACAAGGTCCTCGTGTTCATCAAGAAGCTCAACGACCTCGCGACGATACACGGCTCCACAGTCATCCTGGCGCTGGACAAGAAGAAGCTGACGGAGGAGCAGTTCAAGGCGGTCAGCGGCGAGTTCGACGAGATCCACGACTACCAGTGACGGGCTTCCTGGGTCCGGACCAACGCCGATACAGGTCGTTCTCGACGCCCAGCTCGTCCATTATCCGCCCGACCATGAAGTTGACCATGTCATCGATGGATCGAGGGCTCGGGTAGAAGGCGGGGCACGCGGGCATGACCGTGGCGCCCGCGACCGAGAGCTTGTGCATGTTGTCAAGATGGATAGAGGACAGAGGGGTTTCCCTGATCACCATGACTAGTCGGCGACGTTCCTTGAGGGCGACCGACGCGACCCTGGTCGTGAGGTTGTCCGCAATTCCGCACGCGATCTTCGACATGGTCGATGTGCTGCAGGGCACGATGGCCATCGAGTCGAACTTGACCGAGCCCGAGGCAATGGGCGCGTACATCTCGTCGTTCTCGTAATGCGAGTCGGCCTCAGCATAGATGTCGCGCTTGCCTATTCCAAGCTCTGCCTTCGCAATCATCGCGGCATCGTCGGAGACGATGACGGTCTTGTTGCCAGGCAGATTCTCCAGCAACCGCAATCCGTATATGATCCCCGAAGCTCCGGTGACGGCGACTACCGTGTTCATCGCGAGTGCGAGAGTCGTTGCCCGACAATAAACCTTGCCTGACGGGACGGTTTCCGCGTGCGGAGTTTCGTGCATCTGGATGGGCCTTGCTGGCAACCCGGCTAAGCGGGAAGCATTTAAATATGAGTAGCAACTTATCCGCGATTTGCCGCCCTTGGCGGCACCTTTCCAGACTGTTCGCAGTCTGCGTCTGACCGAGGAGTTCAAATGGCCACCGCGTTCGATGTGCCCGCTGAGAAGCTGATACCAAAGATAGCGGACGAGCTGAAGAAGGTCGAGACGATCGCTCCGCCCGACTGGGCGGCTTATGTCAAGACGGGCAGGCACAGGGAGAAGAGCCCCGTCTCGGTCGACTGGTGGCACACACGGGCCGCGGCCATGCTGAGGAAGATATACGTGGAAGGGCCGGTCGGCACGACCAGGCTCGCTGCCATGTACGGAGGCAAGGCCGACAGGGGCTCGAAGCCCAACAGGGCGGTCAGAGGCTCAAGATCAGTTTCAAGGCTGACGGTCCAGCAGCTCGAGAAGAGCCAGCTGGTCCAGAAGCAGAAGGATGGCGGGAGGGTCGTCACGGCCAAGGCCCGCAAGATGATAGACGCGATGTCCACCCAGATCCTCAAGGACATGGCGGCCCAGAACCCAGAGCTCACGAAGTATCTGTGAGGACCGAGACATGGCCGACGAGGACGAGCTTGAGGCCCTGAGGCAGAGGAAGCTGCAAGAACTGCAGGTCCGTGCGCAGCAGGAGGTGCTCGCGCAGGAGCAGGCTAAGCAGGTGGACGCCCAGAAGCAGATGCTCATGCGTCAGCTGTTGACCCCTGAGGCCAGGGAGAGGCTCGCGAACCTCCGCATGACGAGGCCCGATGTGGTCGAGTCGGTGGAGAACCAGCTCATAATGCTGGTGCAGTCCGGAAGGATAACCCAGCAGATAGACGACTACACCCTCAGGCAGATACTGAGGAAAGTGATGCCCACCAAGAGGGAAATCAAGATCGAGAGGAGATGACCAGATGGCGCGATACAAGCCGCATGCGAGGAAGCTCAGACTGCTGTCAGCTACGAAGAGCAACAGAAGGGTACCTGCCTGGGTCATGATGAGGACAAACAGGAACTTCCTGCGGCACCCGAAGAGACGCCACTGGAGAAGGACGAAGCTGAAGGTGTGAGGGATCAACATGGTCGAGGAAATCGAGAGGATTTTCACAATTCCGCTGACGGTGACGAAGCAGATCCCTAAGACGAAGCGAGCTCCGAGAGCGGTCAAGGAGATCAAGGAATACGTCCGGAGGCACATGACCGACAAGGCCGCGTCAGAGGACGAGGAGCAGGAGCTCAGGAAGGATGTCTGGATCGACTTCAGACTCAACGAACTCTTGTGGTCGCGCGGTATCGAGAACCCCCCGGCCAGGGTGAGAGTCAAGGCCATCAGGTTCGAGGACGGACTCATCGAGGTCTCCCTTCCAGAGGAGTGAGCGTCTGGGGTAGGGAGTCGATGCTGAAGCTGGGAGACGTTAATGGGAACCCCTACGTGGGTGTGTACTGCGCCGCCAGCGAGTCGTACGCGATCGTCCCTGATTCTGCGGATTCCAAGACAGTGAAGGACATATCGCGCATCCTAGGAGTGCAGACGATCCAGACGAACATCGCCGGAGGGACCATCGTGGGCTCTCTGCTGGCGATGAATTCCAACGGAATCATCCTGACCAACTTCGCTGAGAAGAGGGAGATCGCCGCGCTCCCGAAGGAGCTCAGAGTTGCCAAGATGGAAGAGCGAGTGAACGCCGCGGGGAACAACATACTCACGAACGACAAGGCTGCGCTGGTCCATCCGGCGACATCGAACCGAATGATGAAGGTCGTCTCAGATATCCTGGGGGTCGAGGTCGACAGGCGAAGGGTGGCGGGCATCGAGACCGTGGGATCCGCGTGCATAGCCACCTCCAAGGGGATCGTCTGCCACCCGAGGACCACTGAGGATGAGCTCAAGTTCCTAGCATCTCTGTTCAAAGTCCCGGCCGCGATTGCGACCCTGAACTACGGCACGCCCTATCTGGGGGCGTGCGCCATCGCTAACAGCAAGGGGGCCTTCATCGGCTCGCGATCGACGCCAATCGAGCTGGGAAGGCTGGAAGACGGCCTGATGCTCTACTGAGCCTTCAGCTGGAAAAGACCCATATCTCCGTCCCGGATTTCGGGAGGTCTTCTTCCGTGAACTCGACTTCGTTACCGACCTTGATTATCTGCTCGGGGCGATAGAGCTTGAGGAAGTTCTGAACAGGCTGGATGGCCAGGCCGAGTCCAGGTACCCGGTAGTGCATGGGCACTGCGACCCTCGGTCGGACGGCATTCACGATCTTGGCGGCCGCCTCAGGACCGATGGTGAACACGTCCCCGACCGGTATGAACATCACGTCGACGGGCGAGATCCTATCGACGTCAGCTTCGGAGAGGACATGCCCGAGATCCCCGAGATGGCAGAACGTCGTTCCGTCCATCTCGAACCTGAAGATTGTCACTTTGCCCCTCTTGGAGCCGTTCTCGGTGTCGTGCGAAGCCATCGTCCCTTCGATCCTCACGCCCTTCTCGACCGTCATTATGGGCTTGTCCACAACGCTCCCGTCCTTGCCTTTGACGAGTGAGGCGCAGTTGTGGTCGAAGTGATCGTGCGATACGAGGACAAGATCTGCCTTCGCCTTCGGAGGTGCGATTCCGAGGGACTTGCCATCATGGGGGTCAGTGACTATCCTGACGCTGCCATCTACCTCAAAACACGCGTGACCATGCCACCGGATGCGCACCATATCATTCCTTGAGGAGGCTCGTTATCTGAATCGCCCTACTTAAAAACACACGGTTGGGCACGAGCCTACGCGCGGAGGTTCACTGCTTGACCTTTCGCACAACCCGTACCTTCCGCGTCTTCGCTCCCGCCGGCGCACTCGCGGGCGGTTCCGGGGGCTTGACGGTGCGGACGGCTGGCTCCGGAGCGTGCTCGGCCACGGGGGCCTTTTCGACCCGCTGCACTTGGACCGGTTTTGAGGGTTCGGGTCTGGGAACAGGCGCGGGGGTCGGCGGGACAGCCTTCTGCGGCTTGGCCACGACTTGTCTCGCAGGCTTCGCTGCTGGCTCCGCACGTTCTGGTTTTGGCACGGGGGCTTTGGCGACCGGCGAGGGTTTCTCATCCGCGGCAGGCTCCTCCCCAGCCTTCGCCTTTTCACGCTCAACGTGCGGCGCGTGTAGAGTGGACTCTATCTTGTGATTGACAGAACCGGGTTCGAACCGTTGCTTCTCAAGCATCAGTTCTCGTTCGAGTTTCTCTATCTGGAGGATCCATTCGTCCTCCTCCTCGAAATCCCAGCCGCAGAACTCGCAGACAGTGGAATCGAGAGCCACGCCGAGCCCGCAACTCGGGCATTCCTTCTTGACTTCAGCGTCCTCGATTTTTTTGCCCATCGACAAGAT
>JALOTQ010000090.1 GCA_025457815.1 Thermoplasmata archaeon | reverse complement strand
TCGTCCTTCTCCTTGCGGGTCTTGCGTCCCTTGTCCCTGATGCCTGCTATGATCTTGTCGAAGTCGTGCACCTGTCTGATGTGCTCGATATGCTCGCGGTGCTGCTCGTCGGCGGCTAGCTTGGTCTCTATGAACTTCTCTTGGGCCCCGTCCGCCTCCTTCCGCAGCTTGTCGGCCTCCTCGTACAGCTTGAGCATCGCGTCGTGCTCCTGCTGCGCCTTCTCCGCGAGCTCTGAGACCTTCCTGTGGAAGCCCTCGGCGTTGTCCTTGGCCTCGCGGGCGTCCTTCTCGGCGGTCTTGACCTCCGAGAACTGCTCGATCTCCCTCTCCATCTCCTTTATCTTCGCGTCGAGCTGGGACATCTCCTTCATCAGGGCCTTTTCCTTCTCAGGGGTCAGCACTGAGGTCATGTGCTTCTTCTCGAGGGCCCTCAGCTCGGCCTTGAACTTCCGTATGGACAGGCCGCTCTTGGGCATCTTCTCTCGCCTGAGGGCTTGGGCCTTGTCGCTAAGGTCGTTGAACTTGCGGTTCCACTCGTCCCTGCTGGTCTTGGCCTCCCTGACCTCGGCGTTGAGCTTGTCCCTGTTCTCCCGCCTGCCGTTCGCCTCCTCGATGAGCCTCCGGACCTGCGAGTTGAGCTCGTCCCTGCGCTCGGCCCACTCCTTGGTCTTCTCGTTGAGCTCGTCCCTGAGCTTCTTGTGCCTCTCGGCGTCGGAGTTGTGACGCGCTCGCTTCTCCTCGAGGTCCCCAATCAGCTCGGCCATGACACATCAACGCCTTCAGAACAGATAGAGTCTGGACGCGGAAAGGACAATAATGGATTCCGTTTATATGTCTTTCGGAGCTGGACAGGCGATTCCCCGGGCCTTTCATCGGGCGTGTTCGCATTCCCAATCCTGATTCTCAAGTGTGTGTCTCAAAACGGATTATCATGTCTGATTACTGGTTCGACAGGGGTATATGCGCTCCGCGGGGATTGTTCACATGCGATTGCAGTGTCAGGCCAGTAGGTCGGCTGCAACGCGTCTCGATCACACGGAGGCGTCGCCGAGGATGTCTGTTGAGAAGGGGCTGAAGAAGGTTCGCAGGCTGGCAGTTCCGAAGCCGGCACCCGTCGCCCAGGCGAAGCCACAGGCCTCCAAGCCGCCGGAGATACCTCCTGGCATCACCCTGGAAGCCTCGGAGCAGGTCCTGCTCACGTGCGGCAGGTGCGGCGCGATGATCGAGTTCAGGGTCGAAAGGTGCCCCCTGTGCGGGACGGACCTCGAGCCAGGGGACTCTGGCATCCTGGGCCTCATCGAGGACCTGAGCTTCGACGACGACCAGCCCAGGGAGGTCGACTGTCCGTTCTGCGGAGAGCACGTGGTGATGGTCGACGGTAGATGCCCCGAGTGCTCGGAGACTTTCGACGCGGCCGCGACGCCCGGGAAGTTCGGGAAGGTATCGCCGGTCGTGCAGGCGCAGGACATAGTGTACCTGCACCTGGATGTCGAGTCCGGGGACCTTGACTACGTCCACAAGACCAACGCCGGGCATGAGCAGCTCAAGATCAACCTTAGCGACGGAGACGCTGTCTGAGGAGTGCGAAAGATGGATGCAATCGACATGTTCCGGATGATGCTGGACCCGTACTCGGCGAAGATACTCCATCTCACCGCCCCGAAGGCCATGAACGCCCTCGAGCTGAGCGACGCCCTCGGGATACCGATAGCCGCTTGCTACAGGCGCATCAGGATGCTCAAGGAAGCGGGCATTCTGAAGGAAGAGGGCAGAGTGGTCTCGATCGGTGGCAAGACCGTCGCAACCTACAGGTCATCCGTCGAGTCCGTCCAGGTCAATCTCATAGACGGAAGGCTCAGCGTCACGGTCCAGGCTGACGGCGAGGAGAGGTCCGACGAGGTCGACCTTCTGGCTGGCACGTCCATGCTGCACTGGCAGACGAACGGGAACAACGGCGTCGAGGAATGATTCTTCTCAGAAACTAGGATCCCGCCTTCTCCAGGTTGTCCGCCCGCTTCGCGTACCTCTTCGACTCGCTCTCGAAGTACCTGCTGTCCTCGAGGAACTTCGCGCTTCTCGTCCTGAACTTGGACGCCTTGGCCGTCTGCGAGGCCGCCTTCGACTCGTTCTTCCTGGCGACCTCTTCCTGCTTCGCGGCCTTCCGTTCGAGGTCGGCCATCTTGGACCTGATGGCTTCTGGGCTCAGCTCGGTCTTGCCGGTGGCGGCCCCTGACAGCTCCGACTCGAAGGTCTTCTCCCTCTCGCGGAACTCGGAGGCCCTCTGCTTCCGTCCATCGGACTTCTCGCGGAACGCCGCAGCCTTCGCAGTGCACTTGTGGGCCTTCGCGTCCAGGGCCTTGTACTTGTGGAAGAGCTTGGCGGCCTTGTGCCCGAACTTGTGGGCCTTCTTGCGCAGGTCCGCGATGTCCTGATAGGCCTCGATCTCCGCGCGGCTCGTCCTGGCGGCCCTTATCTGCTCCTCCTGGTCGGGCTCTTCGGCCGGCTCGGGCTTCGCCTCGGCGGTTTGGACCTTCGCAGCGGTCGAAGGCACCTTCTCCGGGGCCTTTTCGGGAGCGGTCTGGGCGCTCTTCTTGAACTCGGACCTCGAGAGGAACGAGTCTATGTCATCGTCTGTTCTCCGCTGGAACTCCTTCCTCTTAGACGCGTCCTCCTGGGCACCCAAGCTACCTCACCTTGCGCTTTTGGATTCCCCTTGAGGCTGATAAGGCTTTTGATGCGAGTCCCGCGTGCGAGAACCACCCCTCGTGAATCCGCAAGGAGGTGCCACACGAGCCTTCGCCACGGGCCCCGGAAGGGTCGGTGGCAAGGTTATATATCGGGCGACTTTGTTGATGAACTCGGAAGTGATTCCTGTGGTCAAATCAACCATACTCGTATGCTGCAAGCTCCTGAAGACCAAGAAGGTCCTGGAGATTGCGAGGAAGCAGTCCGGGGTCGCGGACGCCTTCCCGGTGCACGGAAGGTGGGACATCGCCGTGCGGACGGAGGACCTGGACCTGAAGAAGATAGCTGAGATAGGCCAGAACATCTACAAGGCCGAGGGTGTCGAGATCGTCGAGACCCTGATCGGATATCCGGGGTGACTGAGATGGTGAAGGCAGTAGTTCTGGTCATGCTGGAGCAGCAGACTTTCGACGACGCCATGAAGATCAACAAGATCCCTGGCGTCGTGGACGGCTACCTGGTGTTCGGACACTACGACTACGTAGCGTTCCTGGACGTCCCTGGGCTCGAGAAGGTCGGGCAGATTGCGGACAAAATCCAGAAGCTCGGCTTCGTCAGGTACGTCGAGACGCTCATCGAGAGGTAGGCGCCTTCCCAAACCCCTTTAGTGCATACTTTTCGACCTGTCCATACGATACTCCACTCGAAACCACGGTCGGCATGTCTGGCCAAGTGCCATTTGAGCGCACAATTCATTCTTTCGCAGGATTAGGCATTTATATGCGAAGCCTAATCTCGCGCCAACTCGGTCCAATGGAGAGAGTAGGATGGTAGACATCACACTCGTTATCCCGATCGCAGGCTTGGTCGGGTTGGCATTTGCGGGATATCTGACCTGGTACGTTTTCAGGAAGGACCTCGGGACGCCTGAGATGCAGGAGATTGGGGACGCTATCAGGCAAGGCGCGATGGCGTACATGAGACGGCAGTACACGACCATTATCGTGATAAGCGTGCTGCTGGCGGGCCTCATAGCGTTCCTCATCGATCCCAAGCCCTGGGTAGGACTGGCGTTCTTCGTCGGCGCGATGGCATCCGCCGTGTCGGGATACGTCGGCATGTACGTGAGCGTGAGGTCCAACATTCGCACCGCGGCCGCAGCCAGGCGCTCGCTCGACGAGGCCCTCAAGACCTCATTCAGGGGCGGAGCGGTTTCGGGCATGGGCGTGGTTTCGCTCAGTCTGCTCGGCGTTGCTGGTGTGTACTACATCTTCTCGGCATTCGTGTTCAATGACCGTCCGACGGACGAGATGATATCGCTGTCCCTCGATGCTGCCATAGGGTTCGCTTTCGGGGCGAGCTTCTCGGCTCTCTTCGCACAGCTCGGAGGCGGCATCTACACCAAGGCGGCAGACGTCGGTGCGGACCTCGTGGGCAAAATCGAGGCGGGGATACCCGAGGACGACCCGAGGAACCCAGCAGTCATCGCGGACCTGGTCGGGGACAACGTGGGCGACTGCGCTGGCAGGGGTGCGGATCTGTTCGAGTCCACGGCCGCAGAGAACATCGGAGCCATGGTCCTGGGATTGGCCATGTACGAGTTCTTCGTTGCGCAGGGCTGGAGCCATGGGGACGCCCTTGGCTGGATCTTCTTCCCGCTCGTCGCCAGATCGTTCGGTATATTCGCCTCTCTCGCGGGCGTCCTGACTGTCAGGCTCGGCAAGAACGAGGGCAGGGACCCCATGTCCGGCATAAACGTGGGGCTCTACATCACATGCGCTCTCGCAGCGGTGTTCTTCTACGTGGCATCGTACTACATGCTCGGGGAGAACTACCTCTACTTCTTCGGCGCCGGACTCATCGGAATCGTCCTGAGCATAGTGATCGTCTACATTACGCAGTACTACACATCCGGGTCGTGGCGCCCTGTGCGTGAGATCGCGAAGGCGTCGACAACCGGGCCGGCGACGAACATCATCACCGGCCTGTCGATCGCGATGGAGACCACGGCTCTGCCGGTCCTGGCCATCATAATCGCTCTCCTGGGGGCCTTCGGACTTGGCAAGGCCGCAGCGCCTGCCGGAGTCGATCCCGATAGCACTGAGGCGCTGATATTCGGCTTCTACGGGACCGCTGTGGCCACGATGGGCATGCTCGCGACCTGCGCGTTCATCCTGGCAACCGACACATTCGGCCCCATAACCGACAACGCCGGTGGCATCATCGAGATGTCCAAGCAGCCTGAGGAGATCAGGCGCAGAACCGACAGGCTTGACGCGTGCGGCAACACCACAAAGGCACTCACGAAGGGGTATGCGATGGGTAGCGCCGCCTTGGCAGCGTTCCTCCTCTTCGGGGCATACTTCGAGCGAGTGGCCGCGAAGACTGGCATGGACCTTTCCGACGCGTTCGTCGTGGACTTGGCCAAGCCAGACGTCTTCGTCGGCGGCCTCCTAGGAGCCATGCTGGTGTTCCTCTTCGCGTCCCTCGCGATAAGGGCAGTCGGAAGGGCGGCATACGATATGATCAACGAGGTCAGGAGGCAGTTCA
This sequence comes from Thermoplasmata archaeon, assembly GCA_025457815.1. GTDB lineage: Archaea > Thermoplasmatota > Thermoplasmata > UBA10834 > UBA10834 > COMBO-56-21. The sequence continues at coordinate 2,113 of JALOTQ010000090.1, read as the reverse complement.
AGGCCGACCCGGGCATCATGGAGAAGACCTCCAAGCCGGACTACGCGAAGTGCGTCGACATCGCAACCAAGGGAGCGCTCAAGGCGATGGTCCTGCCAGCGCTGCTGCCTGTGCTCGTCCCAGTCACCTTCGGCATCCTCATGAACGCAGCTGGCTACGACGCCCCTATGGCGGTCGGGGCCTTGCTCATGGTGGGCACGATTGCCGGCATCATGGTCGCGAACATGTTCAACAACGGAGGCGGCGCCTGGGACAACGGCAAGAAGTACATCGAATCGGGCAACTACGGTGGCAAGAAGACCCCAGCGCACGCGGCCGCGGTCGTCGGAGACACGGTCGGCGACCCGCTCAAGGACACCGCTGGACCGTCGATACATGTGCTGATCAAGCTGCTTTCGACCCTGACGCTGGTCTTCGTCGTGCTGTTCATCTGAGGCGGCACGTGAGGAAGTCGCAGCATCAACAAACAATAAATACGACCACGGGCATCGAGAAGCCCGCGAGTCGTTCATTTAGAGGACTGACCAGATGTACGTGATAGCATCCAAGGAAGACGTAGTCAGGATACCCCCTAACCTTCTCGGAGAGGACTTCGAGAAGCTGGCGGTCAGGCTGACACAGGAGACCTTCCAGAACAAGGTCGAGGGGGACGGGAGCTACACGGTCCTCGTGAGGGGCATCAAGACCATAGGTGGAGGAAGGATCATCCACGGGGATGGCGCCGTCTACCAGAAGGTCCAGTTCGACGCCCTGATGTTCAGGCCGATGGTCCACGAGGTCGTCGAGGGGACGGTCTGCGAGGTCCTCAAGTTCGGCGCGTTCGTCAGGTTCGGCCCCCTGGACGGGCTGCTGCACATAAGCCAGATCATGGACGACAGGATAGACATCGACACTGACGGTCACAGGCTCATAGGCAAGGACACCAAGAGGGAGCTCCGCCTGGGCGACAGCGTCCGGGCGAGGATAGTCTCGCTCAGCATCAACGAGAGGAGCCCGCGCGAGAGCAAGATAGGCCTCACCATGCGCCAGCCCGGCCTCGGGAAGCTCGAATGGATCGAGGAGGAGCGCAAGAAGCGCGAGGAGAAGGGTAAAGGATGAAGATCGAGAGAGCCTGCAAGAAGTGCTCCTATGTGACCGAGGACGACAAGTGCCCCATGTGCGGGGGCGAGACCTCGAAGGAGTGGCAGGGGTATGTCGTGATCCTCGACCACACGAAGAGCGAGATCGCGAGGAGAATGGGCATCCATGTCAACGGGAAGTTCGCCCTCAGGGTTCGATGAGTCGTTCCCTGACAGGGACCTCGAGCTCCCAGACGACCTGAGGGAGGAGCTCGGAAGGCCCATAGGCAAGATAGTGTCCGCGTGGTCCCTCAGGAAGCACATCGACGGCAGCTCCAGGGTGATATCCGTGGGGGATGTCGTCACAATCACTCTCCTTCAGATGAAGTACGAGCCAGATGTGGCGGTCTTCGACTACCTACAAGACCCAGCGCATGGAGGACTATAAGGCGAAGGAACGGATCGCCAAGATGTCCGGAAGGCTGGTCAAGGTCGAGAACCCTCCCGCGAAGATAACCCGCGCGCTCTGGAAAGCGGTGCGCGAGGCGGTCAACGCCAAGGAGAGGGTGAAGATCGAGGTCTCCGGCGAGGAGGACCTGGCGTCGCTCGTGGCCATAGCCTTGGCCCCTGAGGGAGCGCATGTCATATACGGCATACCCAAGCGCGGCCTGATGGTCGTCGAGGTCAACACGGAGACCAGGGCGCTTGCGACTGCCGCGATCAAGAAGATGGCAAGGTGAAGCGATGGAGATAGAGATACTGGACAAGAAGGAGAACGAGCTGCTCGACAGGACAGAGGTCAGGTTCAAAGCCTCCCACGCGAAGGAGGGCACACCTCAGAGGGAGGCTATCCGTGAGAAGCTGGCAGGCATGCTGAAGGCCGCCAAGGAGAGGGTCATCGTGGATGCCATGGAGTCCGAGTTCGGCAAGATGGAGACCGTGGGATACGCCAAGGTCTACAAGACCCAGCGCATGGAGGACTATAAGGCGAAGGAACGGATCGCCAAGATGTCCGGAAGGCTGGTCAAGGTCGAGAACCCTCCCGCGAAGATAAC
>JALOTQ010000089.1 GCA_025457815.1 Thermoplasmata archaeon | reverse complement strand
ATCGTCTTGGGTGCCCGGGACCCGAAGCACGAGAAGGTCATCCCGGTCGAGAGCTTCCCGCTGATGGCCACGACGGGGCTCGCGATCTACACGCACGACATCGACACTGGAGAGAAGAGGCCGACGACGAGCAAGGACCTCGCGAACTTCTCGAAGATCGCGGACGCGATGCCAGGTGTTGACATCTGTTGGACCACCGCGACGGCACACGATGTCAAGCAGGAGGCGCTCGCGCTCAACTCCCTCTGGACGGTCCTGCAAAACAACACTAAGCACATCCACGTCGTTCCCGCCACGCACGGCGCGGCCGACGCGAAAGCCCAGGTCGAGCTCGCGTCGCTCGTCGCAGGCGGCCCGGAGCAGCTGCGCAAGAAGCCATTGTTCTCGGTGATCAGCTGCTCGATCGCTCCTCTGTGCTTCGAGAGGGCCGAGATAGAGGCCCAGGCGGAGTTCGCCAAGGCTGGGATTCCCGTGGTCTCGATGTCGATGTCTATCTCCGGGCTTTCCTCACCCGTCACCATGGCCGGTACTCTGGAGAACATCAACGCGGAGAACCTCGCGAGCATGGTGATATCTCAGACCGCGGCCCCGGGAGCGCCGTTCGTCTACAGCTCGGAATCCGCGCCGATGGACATGATGACCGGCGTGATGGACTACAACGCATATCACCTGCCGCTTATCGCCGCAGGCGCGGGCCAGATGGCGAAACGGTACGGGCTCCCGTCCCTCACCAGCAGCTGGGGCTTCGAGACCGTCGAGCCTGGGATCCAAGCCTCCCTGAGCGAGGCCTTCGGGGTGCTGCTCAACACATTCGGTGGTTCCGACATGATGTCCGGCGCTGGGAGCCTGGACCACGCGAAGGGCGCCTCGTTGGAGCAGGTCGTGCTCGACTCCTACATGTGGCAGGACATCAGGAACTACATGCGCAGGTTCCCCGTCAGCAAGGAGACCGTCGCGCTCGACGTGATCGAGGCCGTCGGGCACGCCGGGACATTCCTGAAGCATCCTCACACGGTCCGCAACTTCAGGACGGAACTGATAGCACGCGACCAGTCGAAGCGGAACCTCCAGGCGACACTCTCAACCGCGATGGCGAAGGAGCTCCGGGAGATCGCTAGAAAGACTCTGAAAGAGCACAAGGTGCCCTCTCTTCCTTCCGATGTCCTCACACGCGGGACGGAGCTCGTCAAAGCCTACGAGAGAAGGATCGCAGGCCACTGACCAGTCCGGCGCAACAGTATAATATGGCGCTTCCGTAATTCGCTCTCAGGCAGTTCTAGATGGAAGAGAGGAGGGGAGAGACGGACCTGAGCCGTTTCTCGAAGAGGATGCGCTCGAGCGTCGCAGAGGATGTCGAACAGACAACGGTCTATCCTCACTGCGACCTGCCCCGGTCCTACAGGTGGTTGGGCGTGCCGTTCGGATCGATATCCGTGCTCGTCATACTCGCGGCTCTGTTCCTCGTGTCGATGGAGCGCGGCGGGTGGACATGGTCGAGCTGGACCTACGCGTTCTCGTTCGCCATCATAGTCCCACTCGTCATCCTGGAGCTCAGGCGCAAGGCGGTCATCACGGGCGGCGCCGTCATATTGTTGTTCTTCATGGTCCTCATCGATGCGGGCATGCCAGGCTTCCTGGGCTATGTGCCATCAGACCTCAATTGGTACGACAATCTGGCCCACTTCCTCGGCGGGGTCGGACTCACATTCTTCCTGTGGTCATTCATCTGGTGGACGACGAGCCCGACGGGCCCGCCGGCAACCAACGGCCGGCGCAAGTTCTGGGCCGCGATACTCGTCATGGTCGTCATATCGGTCGTCTTCGAATTCACGGAATACTTCACAGACGCGCTCTTCGGATGGGCGAACTACCATCCTGGGATCGACACGATAGGTGATCTGATATTCGACCTGTCGGGCATATTCGTCGCCGCGCTGGTCATATCCAGGCACAGGGTCAGCGCCCTCAAGAGACCGTTCTGGCACGCAGAGCCACAGGCGGCTTAGAGGATCAGAACTGCCCCCGCTCCACGCGGTCCATGACCTCTAGCAGTTCGGACGGCTTCACCTTGTCGGGCATGTTCTTGATGTTGTGGTCCTTCTCAGCGGCGTACTCCACCGCCATCCTGAGCGCCGCCTTCGAAGGGTCGCCTATGAGCTTCAGCTTGGTGGGCAATCCGACCTTCTCGCACCACTGAGACAGCTGCTGAAGCTCGTCCCGGGGCCGCTTCTCGTAGACTCCCTGGACGATGGTCGCGTACGCGACTATCTCGCCGTGCTCCCCCTTCACCTGCCCCGTCTTCGTCAGGCCGTTGTGCAGCGCATGAGCGAGGGCGCAGCCCGTGTTCTCGAAGGCCATCGCCGACGAGAGTTTCACGGCCTCGATGACCTCGTCGACCTCGTGCGAGTGGATGCCGTTCTTGAGATCGGTGACCGCTTTGAGGCCGTTCGCCAGGAGGCTCTTGTAGCAAGCGTCGCCAAGAGCGAGCGCGGCGCTCGTCGGGACCGCTCCGTCCTTCTTCTTCAGCCTCGCCTTCGCGTACGCCTCTCCCTCGAACCTGCACGAGACGGCGTCGCCCATGCCCCAGATGAGGTACTTGACCGGGGCCTTGGCGATGATCTCCGTGTCCTCGATGACCGCGACAGGGTTCCTCGGGAGATACAGGTCCTCGACGAACTTGTGGTCTTCCGTGTAAATGACCGACTCCGAGCTCCCGTCCGCGTTGGTGGCGCACTGGGTCCCGACGGAGATGACGGGGAGCTTCATCTTCCACGCAACGGCCTTCGCGGTGTCTATGGCCCTTCCGCCGCCGACGCCGACCACGAAATGGGCCTTCATCTGCTTCCCGCTCTCCGCCAGCTTCTCGATCGTCTTGTGGGTGCATTCCCTGACGGAGTCGTTCCAGCCAACGACCTCGATGCCGTTCGACACGAGTGATTTCTTGATTCGCTCGCCGGCCACATTGAGCGCGGTCGGGCCGCCTATCACATAGGCCTTGTCCCCGAACGCGAACGCTTTCTGTCCAAGGTAGTAGATGGCCCCCTTGCCCTGGATGTACAGCGAGGGCGTGAGCATCCTTCTGATGGCGATCTTCTCGAGCTTGTCCATGACCAAGTCTCCTCAATCTTGGGAATCTAGAAGCCTGCAATAGTGCAACTCGTGGGGGATATAAAAAACAAGTTGATAACGGGGCGACGCCATCTAGACGCCCGGGAAGGAGAGGTACGCTTGAACCAATGTCCTGGATGCTCGTGTTCCGACCACGTGTCGCTCAAGGAGCGGACGAAGGCCAAGTATGACGAGCAGTGGGCGAGCCAGGACGAGCGCGCATCCGCCCAGAGGAGGAAGTCCCTCTCGATGGTCTCCGACCCGCTGCTGAGCATGGTGCACCCGCTCTCAGGCAAGGTCGTGGTGGACCTCGGCATAGGCACGGGAAGCCTGGCCTTCCGGGCCATGGAGCTGTGCCCTCCGAAGAGGATGATCGGGATAGACTTCTCCGGGCCAGGACTGTGCGTCGCGAGGGGGATATCCAGGTCGGAGCGATTCAAGGACATGGACTTCGATGTCCTCAGGGCCGACCTCGAACGCCTGCCGATATCGAACAGGTCCGTCGACGTCGTCCTGAGCCAAGCGACCATCAACCTTCTCCCCGACAAGGCCGCCGCGATGAAGGAGATCGCGCGGATAACGAGATCGGGCGCACGTGTCGCGATATCCGATGCGTTCAAGACCACCAAGTGCTCAGAGGGCGGTTCGTGGGAACAGTGCATAGGCGGCGCCGTGACCGTGGGCGAGTTCTCAAGCCTGGCGCTCAACGCTGGCCTGATCATCTCGGGCCAGGTGGACCTCACCCAGCAGGTCAAGTCTCTTGTCGCGTCCAAGAAGTGGGACTGGCCGGAATTCGTCCAGCACAACATGGACTACCGCGGATTCCTACTGCTGAGAAGCTGACAGCGTTGCGGATCGGTTCGTCAGAAGCGAGACCCCGACTAGGGCGGCGACCGCGACGAGCACCACGGGCACCACCTGCAGGAAGCCTCCAGTGACCTCGGACGGGATGATCTTGTAGTACAGGCCCACATAGAACAGCTCTCCGGATACGATCGATGCGATGCATCCCCACTTCGTTGCTCTCTTCCAGTACAGGGCCGCGACCGTGGTCGGGAAGAGCACTGCGAGGCCCGTGAAAGTGGTCTTCGTAAGGGTCTCGAACAGAGTCTCCACGGATGTGAGCGCGAGAGCGAGCCCGACGAGCGCAAGACCGGCTACCAGGATCTTGCCCACGATGAATTCCTCGGTCGTGGATGCCGCCCTCCTAATCCATTTCTTGTAGACGTCTCGCGTGAGCATGGAGCTCAGCACGAGGAGCTGCGAGTCGGCAGTTGACATCAGCGCGGCGAACGCTCCCGAGAGCATGATCGCGAGGACCCATGTGGGTGCGAACCTGTCGACCATCATCGGCAGGATGTTGTCTGGATTCGTCACCTCGGAGGAATCGAACTCGAGATGTCCCCAGGCGCCGATCAGCACGGGCCCCAAGAAGAGCACGCAGGTCACGACCGGGTACAGCATCGCGGAGAACCTGATCGACTTCTCGTCCCTCGCGGCGTAGAACCTCGCGAAGAGCTGCGGGAACATCGGGTCGCACAGGGTCCACAGGACCATGTAGCTGATCCATATCTGCGGCGTGAAGAAGTCCCCGCCTCCCGGCCTCGTGATCAGCTCGGGGAAGTCCGTGGCCAGCCTTTCGTTGGCAGCCTCGAACCCTCCGAGGCCCGCGGACACGATTCCCACGGCGGCGATCATCGTCACGACCATCAGCACGCCCTGCAGGACGTCCGTGTAGGCGTCCGCCCTCATCCCGCCGATCGTGACGTACGCGAGTATGACGAGGGTGACGACGACCGCGCCCAGCTCGTACGAGACGGCTCCCTCCGTCAGCTGGTTCAGCGCGATCCCGCCTCCGATCGCCTGCGTCGCGAGGTATGGCAGCGTGAAGACCACCATGACCGCGAGGAAGACGATCCTGAGCGAGTCCGACTTGAACCTGTCCCCGATGAGCTCGGGTGGCGTGATGTACCCGTGCTCCTTCCCGAGGCTCCAGACCTTCCTTCCGATGAAGTAGAACGAGATCGCCATGAACCCCGTCCCGAAGGCCATTATCCCGTAGTATGCGAATCCGAACTTGTACGCCGCCCCGGCGAACCCGAAGAACGTGAACGCGCTGAAGTTGGTCGCCGCCAACGAGAGGAAGAGCACGATGGGGCCGATGCTCCTCGAGGCGACGAAGTAGTCCTCGGAAGTCCTTCTCGACCTCCTCCAGGCGTAGAACCCTATGCCCAGAAGCGAGGCCAGGTAGACCGCGAACAGGAGAACCGCGAGGGTGTTCATGAGCCATCGCCCTCCGCGATCTTCCAGTAATACTTCGAGAACAGAAGCAGCAGGACGAACAGGACCAGTTCGAGCAGGACGGTGTAGACGATGATGTACGGGAGCCCGAGCACCGAAGGCTCCGTCCAGTCCCACGCCCAGAGGTCGAGCGAGAACGCGAACAGCGCGCCGAATGCCATTACCCAGAACCACTTGTTCTCCAGGAGCTTCATTGAGACCAGCCTCGTCTCAGTTTCCTGGTTTTCGAGGCTGGAATCCGAGAAACAGTGCCTCTGTCGGAGGCGTATAGAGAAGTCATTTATGAATCTTTTCCGCGCGGGCGCCCGAACGGGGGAACCATTATCTCCAATACTGTGAATCCGAGTCTGCGAGGAGGAGGATGCCGAAGGTCCCGCTGCCGCCCGAGGTCGAGCACGACATACACGCGTGCGTTCAGTGCGGCTACTGCAACTTCGTATGCCCGATCCAGCTCAACGACGACCGCGGCTTCGAGTCGTGGCGCGTCCGCGGGAAGATGTACCATCTCAAGAAGTACGCCCATCCCGGAACGGTCGATAGGATACTGGGCAGGGGTGCGAAGATAACGCCCGAGTTCGTGGAGCGGGTGTACAACTGCACCGCGTGCGGCTACTGCCAGCACGTGTGCCATGCGAGCATCAAGTTCAACGACCGCTGGGAGCAGGTCAAGGAGTGGTTCGTGAAGAACGGCGTCGGCCCCCTCGACAAGCACAAGGCCCTCAGGACGAGAGTGATTGCGAAGCACAACCCGTATGATGAGCCTCACGAGAACCGGGATGCATGGATCCCTAAGACGGCGAAACGGTCCAAGAACCCGGAGGTACTGTACTTCACGGGGTGCACGGCGAGCTACAGGCAGCAGAAGATCGCCCAAGACGCCACGCGCGTCCTCGACGCGGCGGGCATCGAGTACGACATACTCGGCAAGGACGAATGGTGCTGCGGCTCGCCTCTCATACGCACGGGCCAGACGGACATCGTGCGAGACGAGGTCGACGGGCTCGTGAAGCACAACCTGCGCGAGTTCGAGAAGCGGAATGCGCAGACCGTCGTCACGGCCTGCGCCGGATGCTTCATGACCCTAAGCCACAACTACCCAATCTACGCGGGCAAGCTGGACTTCAAGCTCTTTCACCTCACGCAGTTCATCGACAAGCTCATTTCGGACAAGAAGCTCGTCCTGAAGAAGCCGCTCCCGAAGAAGGTCGCATACCACGACCCGTGCCACATCGGCCGGCACTTCGGCATATTCGAAGAGCCGAGGCGGATCCTGAAGGCGTTCCCCGATTCCCAGTACCTCGAACTCCCGAGGAACAGGTACGACTCGCAATGCTGCGGGGCGGGAGGCGGCTACAAGATACAGTTCAACGACCGGGCAGAGCACATCGCCTCGTTGCGGGTCAAGGAAGCCCACGATGTCGGG
>JALOTQ010000088.1 GCA_025457815.1 Thermoplasmata archaeon | reverse complement strand
TTGTTCGTGTCGGCGAGGACGAACGCCCCGACCGCCGCCCAGAGGTAGTAGACGTCGAAACCCTCGACCAGAGTCCACAGGACTGCGAGGTTTATGAGCGTGCCTATGCCGCCGATGATCGCGAACTTGACGTACTTGGCCAGCCAGAACCTCTTGTGCTCGTAGAGCCGAGTCACGTGGTCGATGTACCGCACGAACTCCGTCCCGCCCAGCTTGCTCGTGCCGGCCTTCCTGTTCGCGAAGTGGATGGGAACCTCCACGACCTTGGAGATGCGGCCTTTGACCATGATCTCGAGGCCGATCTTGTAGCCGACGGGGTCGAGCGTGACGCCCTCTATGGCGGATCTCCTGAGCGCGAAGAACCCGGACATCGGGTCCTTGACCTTCGTGACGGGCCTCGCGAGCAGGGTCGCGACCTTCGATATGATCCTCCGGTGGAACGGCCAGCTCTCGATGGTCCCACCCTCCACATATCTGCTCCCGAGGGCGAAATCCGCACCTCCCGACTCGATGCTCGCCACAAGTTCGGGCACCTTCTCCGGCGGATGGCTCAGGTCGGCGTCCATCACGACCAGGATGTCGCCCTGGGCGATGCCGAAGCCCTCTATGACGGCGGAAGACAGGCCCAGCTTGCCCGCGCGTCCGAGGACCTTGATGTCGTGCTTGTTCGCGAGCTCCTTCGCGAACTGCCCCGTACCGTCCGGGCTGTTGTCGTCCACGATTATGAGCTCGGCCTTGATGAGGGCATGCTCGCATGCCTTGAATAGACGGTCCGAGAGCTCCGCGAGGTTGCCCTTCTCGTTGTATGTCGGCACAATCACTGAGATCGTGCTGGCTCACCTCCGATCTGCTGTCTCTTCCTGTAGATGAACGACGCGATCACGCTTGCCGCCAGCAAGACCAGGACCACCGCGATTGACACCCACGGGGCGATCTCCTGCCTCAGGTTGTCGTAGGAGGCCCATGCGATCAGCCCAATCGCCGAGAATTTGGCGACTGCGCTGGTGCTGAGGTAGAGCAGGCATTTCCTGAGGTCCCAGTTGCAGACCGCCATGAAGGCCCCTGTGTATGGCACGACCGGAGCGAGCCTGTTCAGCAGGAGGAGCTTCTCGTCCTTGACCAGCAGGAAGTTCGTGTACTGCTTCATCCTCCTCTCGATCCAGTGTGGAAGTTTCGCGACCTTCACGAGAGAGTACAGAGTGAAATTGCCCGTGAGGCTCGCCGCAGTCGCCACAAGGACGACGGCCGCGCCCCATGTGAGTGAGTCTGGGTAGATGCCGAACACGAGCACGAGCCAGACCTCCGGGAGGGTAGGGAACAGCGTCCCGTCGATCCAGATTATGAGAGCGAGCGCGAGGAGGGCGCCGCCGTCCCCGAAGGTCAGCAGGGCGTCATAGAGCTCTTCGATGACCATGCTCATCCACCCCCAGCTGCCAGCGATTCGTACAACTCCTTGAGCATGATGGCGGTCTTCTTGATGTCGTGTTCCTCCGCAAGCAGTCTGGCCCCTTGCCTCATCGTGGACCTGGCCGCGTCGTCGTCCAGCATCGCCCTGAGTTTGCCTGAGAACTCCTCGTCTGTCCTCGCCTTCACGCAGTGCTTGCCGTCGACGACCCACTCCTCGTACACGGGGATGTCCCGAACAAGCAGCGGACAGCCGCAGCTGGCGGCCTCGAGCATGACGTTGCCGTAGCTCTCCGCCCTGGTCGGGAACACGAACACGTCCGCTGCGGAGTAGACTCCTACTATCTCGTCGAACGGCACGTGGCCCGGGAAGCTGACGTTGCCGGGCGCGGTCTCGTCAAGCGCGTCCTGGAGGAGTGCTTCCGACGCTCCGACCCAGACGAACTTCACATCCTTCCGATCATTCATCGCCTCGGACATCTTCACGAAGGTGTCGACGCCCTTCCTCGGGATCCTGAGGCCCACGCTCAGCACCAGCTTGTCCGAGTCCTTGACGCCCCATCGTTCTCGGAACTTCGCGCCGAGAGCCTCGTTCCTCTTGAAAACCTCGCGGTTGATCCCGTTTGGGATCACCTTGAACGGGCCGCGGACGCCGTCCTTGGCCAGGGACTTGCAGACGTATGGCGTCGCGCCCACCACGACCGTGCCCATGTTGTAGAACCCGACGGAGTACGCGCGGACGATTGGGTACATGAGCGACCCCCCGATGAAGCCGCCCTTCACGAGCTCCGGGAGATGTCTCCCGTGGACGACCAAGGGCCTCCTCGCCTTGCGCCTCTTGAGGGCCCACAGGTAGGAGTCTGGGAGGGGGCTGTGCAGATGGAGCACGTCGTACTCGTTCTTGGGCTCGTTGAGGAAGACCTTCACGCCAATTCTCTCGAGCTCCTTGACGACCATTGGGACGTTGGTGCCCATGCCGCCCGGGTTCTTGAACGGGATGATGGCGCGGTACCTCTCGAGCTCAGTCAACATGCACACCGAGACCATCTGATAGCGCACCCCGCATGCGATTGGCCGGTTTCTTGAGAATGTACCCGGCCTTTCGCGACCATGAGGATTCGCGGATATATATGTAACCCACCGAGGCTCGCATTCAACGAGCCAGACTGACTCGGGATGGGGCCCGCAAAGGTTCTTATACGAACGGCAGATTCGCAGAATCGATGGAGCGCAAGATCATGTCCGCGGCATTGCTGTTCGCCCTGGCGACTTTCCTGCTCTGGGGAACGAACAATTTCATAATGGGTTATGCAGAGAAGACCTACAACCTCGACCCGAAGTACTTCACGGCCATCATGTGGATGACCATGGGCGTGCTCGGGATTGCGCTGTTCGCGTATTTGCATTTCAGCGGGGTCACCTACAACTTCGACAAGAACCTGGTCTATCCGATCGTCTGCGGTGTCTTGCTCGGTGTGGGCATCCTGACATTCAGCTTCGCGATGTCATCCCACGACATGGCCACCGGCGCGACCGCGGCGGTCGCAACGTCCAACGCGGTGTTCACAGCGGCGCTGGCATTCGTGATCCTCAGGGAGAACCTGACGCTCCAGCAATGGGCAGGCGTCGGGGCGGTCATAATCGGCATAGTGCTTCTAAGAGTCTAGGGAGGCGGCTTTCTCCCAGACCACGCGACCGTCCTTGACGACCGTCGAGCACAGGTTGGTCCCGAACCTGTAAGGGACATGGGCGTGGGACGGGACATCGAGGACTATCACGTCCCCCCTCTTCCCGCGCTCCAGCGTGCCCACTCTCTTCTCCATCCCGACGGCGGCAGCGGAGTTGATCGTGGCGGCCGTGATCGCCTCCGCAGGCGTCATCCTCATCTTGTGACATGCCAAGCTGATCGTGAACTGCATTGATTCGTTCCAGCAGTTGGGGTTGAGGTCGGTCCCGAGGGCGACGGGGATGCCTAGATCGATGAGCCTCCTCCCGTCGGCATACTCCTTGGACATGGACGAATAAGGAGTCCCGGGAAGTAACACGCCCACGACATCCTTCCTTACTAGGGCCATGAGCCCGTCGTCCGATGGTCTCGCGAGGTGGTCCGCCGAGACCGCACCGACCTCCGCCGCGAGCTCCGCGCCTCCGGACGCCTTGAACTCGTCGGCGTGGACCTTGAGCTTCATGCCCAGCTCCTTCGCGGCGAGCAGCACCCTCCTGGACTGGTCCGCCGTGAAGACGCCCTTCTCGCAGAAGACGTCGCAGAACTCCGCGAGTTTCCTCTTCCGAACCTCGGGCAACACGTCCTCGATGACGAAGCTGAGGTAATCGTCCGGGCAGCCCTCGTACTCGGAAGGCACCGCATGCGCTCCAAGGAAAGTCGGGACGATGTCCGCGGGATAGTCATCGGCGAGCTTCCGCGTGGTCTCCAGTATCTTCAGCTCAGAATCCCTGTCGAGCCCGTATCCAGACTTGGCCTCGATTGTTGTGGAGCCGTGCGCGATCATCGACTCGAGGCGTCTCGCTGACTGGTGGAAGAGGTCCGAGGCCGATGCCGCCCGTGTGTCCTTGACTGTCCTCAGGATGCCCCCGCCGCCCTTCAGTATCTCGAGGTACGACTTGCCCTTGGCCTTGAACTCGAGCTCGAACTCCCGCGAGCCTCCATAGACCAGGTGCGTGTGCGGGTCGACGAAGCCGGGCATCACGAGCTTCCCCGAGGCGTCGATCCTCTCCACTCCCTGGGAGTCGTGCTCCTTCAGGACAGACTCGGTCCTGCCCACGTCGACAATGACTCCCCCAGAGATGGCCAGCGCGCCGTCGCGGACGATGGCCAGGTCGGACATCTCCCTCTTGGCCCTGGCCCGCTTAGGGCCCTTGAGTGTGACCAGCTCCGAGGCGTTGATTATCAGGATATCGTCTGGCATTGCGCCTCATAATCCCACTCGTCTCCTATAAACGAATCGAGTGGTCACGGAGCCCTCTTCCCGAGGAGCTCGTTCACGACGTACTTCAGGGTGTCCTGCGGGTGGAGCATCGAGCGGAAGTACCTGTAGTCGGACGGCTCGAGCTCGCCCATCACGTAGGCAGTGACTGCGTATGTCATCGTGCCGACGATGGCCAGAAGGATCAGCGCGAGCCAATCGACGCGCCCCAGAATGGCCCACTGCATCACATACATCACCCCGACCATCACGAGGGCAGCGAAGACGTGCTTGAATGAGCGCGAGTCAGGCACGATCTTGGCGGTCTTCCATGCCATGTACCTGAGCACGAAGAAGTAGTATATCGAGCAGACCAAGAGGGCGAGGGCCGCGCCAGAGCTCTTCAGCCCGAGGGCCGCGAACCCGAGGATCCTGTCCGGGACCAATACCAGGAGAAGTATCAGCTGAAGCAACAGCCCCCCGAGGCCGACCATGAAGAGGGTTCTCGGGCTGTCCGCGCCCGCAATCGCCGACCTGAGAGGAAGGACGAGCGCGAGCACGGCGCCAGACAACACGAGCAAGTTCATCGCTCGGACGTTCTGACCGAAATCCGGCCCCAGGAATTCAGAGAGTATCTGTGATCCGTACGCGAGGTAGAAGGCCGCGGTCGGGATGACTATGAGTGAGACGTACCTCTCTGCCTGGTTCACAACCTCGCGGCTCGCAACCACGTCGTTCCTCATGAAGTAGGTCGTGACCGAAGGCAGGATGAGCGTTGCGACGGACATCGAGAAGACGCCAACGAAAACGGCCATCTTCTGGACTCCGAAGTAGAGACCAACCTCGTACTCGCCCCAGTAGTATCCGACCACGACCTTGTCCAGATAGAGGTCGACTATGATGATGACCGAGACGAGGAACACCGGGGCCAACGACCTGATGTAGGTAATCAGGGTCTCGCGGTCCGGCTTGGTGAACTTGAGCTGGCTCAGGAGCAGGGCGACGAGAACGCTCGCGGCGATTATGCCCATGCCGTATGCTGCAGCGAGGTACGCAGGAGCTTCGGGAGAGTTCGAGAAGGTCAGCGTGACGTAGATGATGAACGAGACTCGGACGATCACCTCGAGTAGCGCCGGGGTCTGCGCCTTGACGACGGAGCCCATCGCGTCGAATGTGTGAGTGGCGATCTGGCAAAGGCCCAGGAGTATGTAATAGCTGAGGAAGACCTTCAGCGCGTCCTCGGCAGCGGGATCGGTGGAGAATGCCCCTGCGAACCATCCGTGGTCCCAAAGCTCGATCAGAACGAAGGTGACGATGGAGAATATCGCGAGAAGGGTGATCTTGATGACAGCATATGCGCCGAGGCATTTCGCTGGGTCTGCGCACATGTTGATCTGGCGCGCATGCACCGAACCCACCCCGAAATCGGAGAGGAAGCTGAGCATGCCGACGAAGGCCATCGCATATGCGAGCACGCCGAGGGGGCTAGGGCCCATATTCTGCGCGATGAAGACCAGCGCCGCAGTGCCCAGTATGGCCCCGATGACGGCGTTGGCGACGGATATGGCCGCCTTCGGGCTCATCAGCCTGCGGGTGCCAGAAGGTGCCTGTGTGCTCTCAGCAGGCATAATCCCTTAGCATAATCCTCGAAATATAAATCTGCTGGTCAGGTCGCTCAGAGCTTCTGGGCGACTTCCCTGACGATGTCCAGGCCCTTCGCGACATTCTCCTGCGAGTTGGCGTAGGAGAACCTGAGGTGGCCCTCGCCCAGGGTGCCGAACGCGGAGCCTGGGGCGCATATCACGCCCTTCTCAAGGATCTTGAGGGCGAACTTCTCGGATGAAAGCTTCTGGGAGTATCTCGGGAACACGTAGAACGCCCCGTTCACCGCGGGCGTCGAGAACGTGGGTATCTCAGAGAGCTTCTTCATCGCGATATCCCGACGCTTCCTGAACTCGGCCACGACACCTGCCATGAACTCGTCGATCGATTTCAGTCCCTCGAGCACGGCGTACTGGGTCGCAGTGGGCGGGCACGCAAGCGTGTAGTACTGTACCTTCGACAGCTGCTGGACGATCTCCTTGGACGTGGCGACATATCCGATCCGCCAACCGGTGGCTGCAAGGGACTTCGAGAACGAGTTCACGACGACCGTGTCATTGTGGAATCTCGCGAAGGACCAGTGCTCGCCCTCATAGACGTAGTCGTTGTAGACCTCATCGGAGAGGATGTACAGTCTGTGGTCCTTGGCGACCTCGGAGAGCGCCTTGACCGTCTCCTTGGGGAACACCGTCCCGGTCGGGTTGGACGGGCTGTTGACGATGATCGCCTTTGTCTTCGGCGTGATGAGCGACTTGATCTCCTCGACATCCGGAAGATACCTGCTCTCAGGCCTCAGTGAGTATTCAACCGGCTTCCCGCCGGCGAGCCTCACATCTGGGCCGTATATGATGAAGCCGGGGTTGGGCACCAGCGCCTCGTCTCCTTCGCCCAGGATCGTCTCGCACGCTATCCTCATGCCCTCGGTGGCGCCTGC
>JALOTQ010000087.1 GCA_025457815.1 Thermoplasmata archaeon | reverse complement strand
TGGCCAAGAACGGGATCCAGCTCAAGGTTCGAGCCCGCGTGACGGTCCGCGCCAACCTGCAGGCGTTGATCGGCGGGGCCACCGAAGAAACGATCATCGCCCGCGTCGGCGAGGGCATCGTCAGCGCCATCGGCTCGGCGGAAACGCACGCCATGGTGCTGGAGAATCCGGACATGATTTCCAAGACCGTGCTGGCCCGCAAACTGGACTCGCAGACCGCTTTTAAGATCGTGTCGATCGACATCGCTGACATCGACGTCGGCGAAAACATCGGCGCCCGGTTGCAAGCGGACCAGGCAGAGGCCGACCTGAGGTCAGACAGCCGTCGTTGGCGTGACGGGACGTATAAGAACTTTATGGACGCCCCGACCCCCCTCAAATGGGGGTCTAGCATATGGTTATATATCCGCTCCAGGGCAAATTGATACTCAAGAATCTCCCCCTCCCCCCTCTTTTCTTTTTATGATTCTCTGTGTGAGTGGGCTCTATCCACAGGGGCCCTGTCCTACCAATCGTCGACCGGGTTGTACCACATCGTCTTCGTGCCGACCTTGGCCCTCATCCTCCACTTGAAGGACTTGGGCTTGCTCTCGATGAGCGCGAGCATTGTGTCGACGCGCTGCGTCACGATCGACTTGTCATGCGCCCTGATGAGGACTATGAGGTCCTTGATGTCCTTCTCGTTTATCTTGACGACCTGAAGCTTCTGCAGCATCAGCTCGCCTGCCGGAGTAGTGGGCGAGTCCATCTCGAGCCTGCCCTTGTACGGCACCGTGTGATTCATGGCGAGTTCGTCGTAGAATATCTCGACCATGGGCACCTTGCCGCCGAAGAAGATGTGCCTGGACTTGCCGAACTGGTAGAGGAATCTCGGGTCCGTCTTGTATCCCCGCTTCTGGACGAACTCGTACAGCTCGTTCCTCTGCTTCCCGTAGGCGACCAGGTCGATGTCGGTGAATACCTTGGTGCCGAGTCTCGCGAGGTTCCTCCAGAGGGTCTCGTACTATACGCTGTGCATGTAGATGGCCATGCCACCCATCACGCGAAGTGTGAGGCCCTGTTTCTCCGCATCGGCAACGAGCGCCTTCGCCTCCTCGATGAAGACCTCGGGCTTGGGATACTCCTCAATCGGTATGTCTGCCGGCAATCTCACGGTCATAGGTTCCCCCCTAAGCTCCTCTCCTCATGGTCTTCCGGACAAATCAACCTGACGTGAACACGTAGCTCTTCACCTTGGTGTCAGCCAGGGTGAGGAGGACTCCTCTGAGGACCCCTTCTCCGTACTCGCTCCCCGGGTTCACGCAGAACGTCTTCCCTATCCACTGGGCAGCCCTCGACTCGTGGATGTGTCCGTGAAGGCCCAGGAACGGCTGGTACTTCTTGACCGCATCCATCACAGCCTTGCTGCCGACGTGCTCCGTCTCGCCCGCGGACTGTCTCATGTCCTTCAGCTTCGGGGCGTAGTCCAGGACCGAGCCGTAGGGAGGGTCGTGGAAGTTGAATATCGCCTTCTGCATGTTCTTGATCGTCGATGCGAGCTGGTCGATGTTCCGAGCCATCTCTGGCTCCTCCCATTCCCTGGGTGTGTCCCAGGGCGTGGGCGACGTGTGCGCGATGGTGATCATCTCGTAACCGAGGACATCCACATTCCTCATGGCGCACGGCTTCATGACCTTCGACTTCTCCAGTATGTCGTCCATCTCCATCGGGTCGTCGTTGCCGGGTGCCATGAATATCGGGGCCTTTACATCCTTGAGCTTCTCGTCAGCGAGGTCTACCCAGTGCTGCAACCTCTCGTTGATCAGCCTGTGGAATATCGTCATCACTTCGTCCTGGTTGGACCTCAGGTGGTCCGCTTCCTTCTTGTCGGTCATGTAGGGGTAGAATCCTATCGCGTTGATCTTCTTCAGCTGCTCGTCGAGTTCGGTCTTGTTGTTGAGGTGTATGTCCTGCGCCAGGAAACTGCAGTCATAGGTCCCGTTCCCGTTGTCGAAGACCGGGACGACCATCTTGCCCGCCAGGTCCCCTAGCGCTATGGCGGCATCCACGTTGTAGATGGATATCGCGCTGATGAATTTCCTAAAACACAACTCCGATCCGTGCAAGTCCGTCACGAAGAACAACCGTATTGGCTTCACGACCTGCCCCCTTTTTGTCGCGACTAGGCGAGTATTGTTGTAAACAGGAAGTCGCTATTTAACCATATTCCCAGACTGCGGAAATCGCGGGGCAGAGAACCTTGTCTCTGCGATGCAGATTCTCGAGAGAACGAGCTAGCGTGCCGGGCATAATCGCGGCTCGCTTCTGAGTCCCGCGCGGAATTGCCACAGTTTGAAGTGAGTTGTGCGCGCATCACCAGAAAGCAACTCGGCCGAGTGGTTATTCCAAGGAACCTGGCACGTTCCCCCAAACGCCTGGTTCTCCAGCAATCTTAATATTGCGTAGTGGCGGTAACGGTAGCGGAGAACCTAGTCGGTTCTCTCGATTCTCGGAAATGGAGTGAGAACATGGACCTAGGCCTACCAGAATGGGTTGCGGACTGGGCGAGAAAGGTGCCGAACCTGAAGGTCGCCCCTCCTGGACCCAAGAGTAAGGAGATTATCGAAAAGGACAGGAAGTACGTGTCGCACGCCTACGACAGACTCTTCCAATTCACTATGACGCGGGGATCGGGTGCGGCCATCATGGATGCCGACGGAAATGTCTTTCTTGACTTCTCCGCGGGCATTTCGGTCCTGAACGCTGGCTGGGGCAACCCCGTCGTGGTAAAGGCCATCAAGGACCAAGCGGACAGGCTCGTACACTCGCTCGCAAACGACGCGTACTACGACCTCGAGGCGGACTACGCCGAGCTTCTGGCCAAGATCTCTCCAGGCGGCCAGCTCGGCTCGACTTTCTTCGGGAACAGCGGTGCGGAGGCCGTCGAAGCGGCGATAAAACTGTCCAGATACTACACGAAGGGTTCTGAGCACATCGCCTTCATGGGCGCGTATCACGGCAGAGTCGGCAACGCGCTTGCCATGGCCAGCAGGATCAAGTACAAGTACGGCCACGGGCCGTACGCGCCGGGCATCTACTTCGCACCGTATCCATACTGCTACAGGTGTTGGTTCAACCAGGAGTACCCGTCGTGCAACATGCTCTGCATAGACTACCTCGAGAAGGGCATACTCGAGTTCGGCGGGCCGAGCAACGACCTGGCGTCCATATTCGTGGAGCCCATCCAGGGAGAGGGGGGCTACATCGTGCCCCCGAAGGAGTTCCTCCCGCGGATGAGGAAGCTGTGCGACGACAGGAAGTGCCTGCTCGTGATGGACGAGATACAGTCAGGGTTGGCCAGGACGGGTGAAGTCTGGGAATGCAACTCCGCGGGCATCATACCCGACATACTGCTCACAGGGAAGGCATCGGGAGGCGGCATCCCGATAGGCATGTGCATCGCGAAGCACAGCATCGCTGACGTCTGGCGCCCCGGGTCCCACTCATCGACATTCGGCGGGAACGGGATGAGCGTCGCTGCTGGCTACGCCCAGGTGAAGTACATACTCGAGCACGACCTCATGACGAGGTCGAAGGTGCTGGGTCAGCATGCCATGAAGCGCCTGAACGAGCTCAGGGCCAAGTACGAGATCATCGGAGATGTCAGGGGCAAGGGCCTCATGATCGGCGTGGAGATAGTGAAGAGCAAGAAGACCAAGGAGCCCCTCTACGTCCCTCAGATACAGGGCCTGGCGTGGAGGAAGGGCCTCATGATGATAACAGCGGGCATGTTCGGGAACGTCTTCCGCATAGCCCCGCCGATAGTGATCTCGCAGGAGCAGCTCGACATAGGCATAGACATATTCGAGCAGGCGATCAAGGAAACGCAGGCCAAGATGTAGGCTCGCCCGCTGCTGTCCGCTCCGAATCCGAAGCGCATAGTCTATTAAACAGAGGATGCCATTTCGGGCTCCTGTCCAGGAAACCAGGTGCATGTTGAATGCCGCTGCGCAGGAAGAAGGAAGAGGACCCCGAGACCACCCTTGCCAGGTGCATCGTCCTTCTGGACGACATCAGGGCGTACCGCAGGAAGGACCCTGAGCATATCGAGGCGCAGTTCGAGCCGCTTAAGAAGAGCCGGTTCAGGGACATCTACGACATGTGGGTTAAGGCGCGCCCCGCGGCAGAGAAGATAGTCGACATGCCCCTGAGGATACCGGGGGCCAAGGAAACCATAAGACGGCTGGCCTGGCTTAAGGTCGCCAACAGAGTCTTCCTCATCGCTCTCATCTTCTTCATAGCGATACAGATCGTCCCGATCTGGCGCAGGACGTTAGGCAGCGAGTTCCTGAGCGGCAACGGCCTCATCCTCGCCGGAGCGTTCATCGCCCTTGTCGTCATCTCCATGAACCTCGCCACGGTCTGGGATTACAGGCTCCGCAAGAAGATCGTCGCGTACGAAGAGGCCACGATGGACGAGTACGCCCCGGCCCGGGAAAAGATGAAGGAGTGCGTGAGCAAGATGATGAGGAGCCTCGCCCGGGAGATAGGCCGGACCAAGAAGAACCCAGACTACTACGGCCTCGTCCTCTACTTCGACGACTACGACAACATCGAGGTGAAGGACAAGTGGCGGCCCAAGACCATGTTCTTCTTCAAGAAGTCGTACAACCACTTCCAGGTGGTCCCGAAACCGTAGCGCAGCCGCTGCTCATCGGGTGGTTGGAAAACAAGAAGGGTTTGTGGAAAGGGTTTGTCCGAATCTCGGCCTGCTCACGCCGGAGGCAGTTCCTTCCAGGCCAGCTTCAGGTCGATACCCTGCTTCTTCCAGTGGGCGACCCAGTACACATACCACAGGATGCCGAACACCCATATGGTGAAGTACACGGCCGCTCCCCAGGTGGATATCGCGCCCAACGCAGGCACCGTGAAGAAGTAATAGATCAGGATGGCGACGAAGGCCAGGTTGACCACCGAGAACACGGTGAGCAAGTACAGCGGGCCCACATGGAACTTGTAGGGCGACGCTTCCCAGATCGTCCTCGCTTTCTTCACATACGGGAACAGCAGTCCGGAGACGGCCATCACGCCCCAAGCCGACATCGCCTCGAGCGCCACAATCGCGACGGCGTCAATCGCCTCGGCCCAGTATGCGTAGATGAATATGCCTACCTCGCTCATGGCGAGCATCACGATGTTGTTCTTGACCGGCGAGTGCCACTTCGGGCTGACATCGGTGAACCACATCGGCCCCAGCCTGTCCATGCCCCATGCGAACGCCGCACGGCTGAACGCGATATAAGAAATCGGCATGCATAACAGGTTGAAGAATATGAACACCGAGCCTATGCAGAACTGCGCGAAGCTGCTCTCCGTCAGCAGCGATATCATGCTGTAGGTGTTGCTTCCAGTCGAAAGCGTGAAGTCTTCGAGCCCCTCGTTGTCGACATATGCGATAGCGCCAAGGAAGTCCTGGTGCATCACGTCGACCAGGCCCCACGCGAACCAGGCCAGGAACACCATCGGTATGACTGCTGCCAGGACTTGGCCCAAGACTATGTTCCTCTGAGGCCGCTTGACCTCACCGCATATGAACGTGATCTGATAGCCATATGCAGTAGCCCATGCTATCGCGGGGAACAGAGCTAAAGTCGCCCCAAGGTCCATCCCGGGCTTGTCACCGTCCGCAATCTGGTATTCGGGGTCGGCATCCCTCACGGCTTGGATCGTGTCCTCATAGCTCAGCGATCCATCCAACGCTGCCTGCTCATCGTAGGCCGCCACGAATTCCGCGTTGCTCCCCATCGTAAGGACTATGCCCGTCACGATGAGCGTGAAGAACGCGGCCACCATGATTGCTCTCTGGTTCCAGTTGTAGATCTTCAGTCCCATGATGACGATGAAGAACCCCCAGATGTTGACCAAAGAAGCAATCACGACGACGCCAGTAGTCGACGCGCACCAGTCGATTGCGCTCTGCTCCGCCCCAATCGATGCGAGCAGCGAAGTCATGCCCGGATCGGCGCAGAACGGAGCCAGTGTCGCGATCCAGAAGGTCATCACGAAACCAGCATTCGTCATGGACATTGCGATGCCGACCGCAGGATGGATAATCCTCGAGTTGGCAATGTAGTCACCACCACTCCTCGGCATGGAGCCGCCCAGGAATCCCCAGACGAATGCTATGCCGAATATGCACATCAACGACGCAAGTATCGATCCCACCAACATGTTGCCCTGTGGCGAGATGAAAAGCCCCCAGCTTGCCATCGTCCAGATGCCCACGCCTAGCGTGTTGTTCATGAAACCTATGCCAAAAGTGTCGAGCAATGAGGCCTCACGAACTAGCCCGCTGGCTTTTCTAGCAAATACTTCTCCCACTCTCTTACACCCCCAAAGCATACCAGGGATATTGTCCCCGGAATCCGGAGGTATATGGAATTCTATTGTATTTGAATCCCGACGACCGGAATGTCTGGCTGGGTGCACTGGAAATCGAGGTGATGACGATGCGCATCTCTAGCACCGATTCGAACGTCTTGCGGAGCGGCAAATCCGGGCCCCGCAACTCTTGCTAAGAAGGTGCCGTTCGGAAGTCTCCTCGGCGATTGTGCCAACGATTGTGACTTGTGCCTGCTTCGCATCGAGTCGCAAGATTATCTACGCTGCAACCCCTATGGGGTTGTGATGGAGAGGCCCTTCAGAGAGTCGGAGAAACTCGTCATATTCGGCCTCACGCAGGACGCCGACCTGACCGATTCGGCCCTTGCGCGCAGGTTCGGCATGAAGGAGAGCACGGTGTCCTCAATCCGCAGAAGGTTGATGGACTCTCGCAACATCTACTTCGCGAACGTGCCTTCGTTCCACAAGCTGGGCTGTGATATGTTCGTCCAGCTGTACGGGTCGACGAACCCAGCCGTTCCGAAGGACATCAAGGACATGTCCTATCTCAGGTTCCTCGATGAGACCCCGGAGATCTTCGACAGCGTTTCCGGAGAAGGCTTCATAATGATGAGCGGGGTCTTCAAGAGCTTCTCGGACTACATAGGAGCCCTTGATCGTTACGAGCGACATTTCATGGGCCCGAGGGCGGTTGAGAAGGCGGACCTCAAATCGGTCTTCTTCCCCATCGCCAGCTCTCGCATATGCCACTCGTACAACTTCTCACCGGGCCTTCACAGGATATTCGACCTGGACGTGCCCAGGCCGGAACCATCCTGGCCCGAGTTCCTCAGCGTCGAGAACGTGGGGCTTTCGCTCATAGAGAAGCGCACTCTGATCTACCTGTCGGAGTATCCCCATGCGACTGACTCCCAGGTTTCCCAGCTCGTGGGCAAGTCAAGGCAGACCGTCACGAACATAAGGAAGAGGCTTGAACGGAAGGGGATGTTCAGGAGGACATGCATCCCACTCCTCTTCACCTGGAACATCGACCTAATCGCGTTCGTGCATCTCAGATTCAGCCCCGAACTTGACCTTGAGTCCAGGAGGGCCCTCTCCAAGGAAGACTGGATCCGGCTCTCGTGGTACACCCTCGAG
>JALOTQ010000086.1 GCA_025457815.1 Thermoplasmata archaeon | reverse complement strand
CAAGGACCTCGCCGTGGACTACACGCTCTTCTTCGACCGGCTGAAGGCGGTGAAGCCCTACCTGGTCGGCCAGGAACCCTATCCCGAGAAGGAGTTCATACAGCTCCCGAAGCAGAGGGTGCCCATAAACGAGCCCATCGACTGCATCATGTGCGGCTCGTGCACGAGCTCGTGCACGATGGCCTGGCTGAACGAGAACTATTTGGGCCCCGCGGCACTGCTGAAGTCCTACAGGTTCCTAGTGGACTCGAGGGACACGATCCCCGACCAGCGACTCGACATCATAGAGAACGAGAACGGCGTGTGGAGGTGCCACACGCAGTTCAACTGCGTCGAGGTGTGCCCGAAGAAGCTGAACCCCACGGAGGCCATACAGAAGCAGAAGATCAAGGCCATCAAGAGGAAGCTGTTCGGCAGGAAGTCCCGGAAGTGAGCACCGAAGGCTCATCAGGCGGCGGAAACCCCACAAACCCCCTTTTCGGATTTCTCAAAATCAGATGCGATGTAAAGTGTTTGGGCTGCGCGCATGGCGCGCAACTCCGGTCCTCGTCAGCGGGACCTACTTCTTCTTGCCTTCCTTGAGCGAGATGAAGAAGTCGTGGTGGTCCTCCTCGTCCTCGAGGATCTCCATGAAGATCAGTCTCGTCGTGGGGTCGTCCTCGGCGTGCGCGAGCTTCTGTATCTTCTTGTACATGTCGATGGCCTCAAGCTCGGCCTCGATGTCGTTGTCCACCATCTCCCAGAGTTCTCCCCCGACCTTGATCGGTGCGGGCTTGGTCGTGGGGACTCCTCCGAAGTACCACAGCCGCTCCGCGATCCTCTCCGCGTGCTTCATCTCCTCGACCGCGATCTCCTTGAACTTGTCACTGGCTGCGAAGTGGTCCACACCTGCCCACTGGACATGCTGCCACATGTACTGGACTGAGACCTGAATCTCCCGAGCGATTGCCTCATTCAACATCCGCTTCAGTTTCTCTGATGCCAGATTACTCCCTCCTTTTGCGCTCCGTCTGTCAAACATTATCTCTGCTCATAAACTTTCTGGCGAAGTGTCCGCGTGACAGTGCTCCTCGCAGGTAGGAAGGGCTATCCTCATGCACTCGGATTCGGGGGAGGGTGATATCACGGCCAGCATTGTGATCGAGTTCGAGCGAGGGCCGACATTGAAGGTCTCGCTCAGACGCGAGCGAACGCAGACGATAATCGCCCTGACTTCAAGCCTCCCGTTCGCGTCGAAGGCGAACAGGTGGGGAGACGAGGTCTACTTCGAAGGGCCTTTCCATTCCCCGTTGGAGGCCGATGCGAGGGCCGAGATGGCGATAGGCGAGGTTGCCTTCTGGCCAGATGGGGATGCGGTCGCGCTCTTCTTCGGGCCCACCCCGGTGAGCTCGGGACGGGAACCTAGAGCCTACTCGCCGTGCAACCTCATCGGCAGTATAGAAGGCGATGCGGCCGTGCTTGCGGGCGTGAAACAGGGTCAGCCGCTGAAGGTCTCTCTGGAGTGACGTTCACTGGCAGGTATATCCGCCGTCCACGGAGAACGCGGTGCCCGTGATGAAGCTCGCTTCGTCCGATGCCAGGAATAGAACGGCGTTCGCAACCTCTACGGGTCTCCCGAGACGCCCTATCGGGTGCACATCGCAGAGTTCTTTGCGGTATTCGTCGATCGGCATGCCCCTGGACCGAGCCTCCTGCTGGAACATGGGGGTCTCTATCTCTCCAGGGCACACGCAGTTGACCCTGATGTTCTTCTGGCAGTAGTCAAGTGCCAAGCACTTGGTCATCAGGACAACTGCTCCCTTCGACGTGTTGTACGCGATGGCGTTCCTGTCGCCCACGAGCCCGCTGCACGAGGCGTTGTTGACGATGACCCCGCCTTTCTGTTTCAGCATTACTGGGATGACCGCCTTCGACATGAGGAAGACCCCGTTGACATTGACCGCCATGATCCTGTTCCAGTCCTTCTCGGAAACGCGCTCGATGTTGCCTTCGACCAGGATTCCCGCGTTGTTGAAGAGGACATCGATCTTCCCGAGCTTCCGTCGCGCGGTGCCGACCATCCTTGCGACGTCCTTGGAGTCAGTCACGTCACCCGTGACGATGACAGGTGCGTAGCCTTTCTTCTTGAGGTCCTTCAGCGTTTCCGCGCAGTTCCTAGTGGAGACGTCGATGATCGCCACCTTCGCCCCCTCCTCCAGGAACCTCTCGGCCGTTGCCCTGCCTATCCCGGAAGCGCCCCCTGTGACCACGACGCCCTTGCCCTCGAACCTTCGCCTAGCCAAGTCAATCAACCCGCTGGCTGAATGCGCTATGCCCTTCATAACCCTGCTTCTCGACCCCAGCAACTACAAATAAATCCTTCTCAATCGACATTCTGAGACTTACAGGACGGAATTCGCATGTCTCTCAAGGTGCTCGGAATCCTGGGCTCTCCATGCCAGAACGGCATCGCGGCCGAGCTGCTCGATGCTGCCCTCAGAGGTGCTGAGGAGCGCGGGGCCGATGTCGAGAGGCTCGACCTGCCGAAGATGCAGATACATCCGTGCATAGAATGCAGGGAATGCGATTCCGCTGCGAGCTGTGTGCAACATCGCGACGACATGGCGGTGATCTACCGAAAGATAAGGGAGGTCGACGGCATCGCGCTGTCGTCGCCGATATTCTTCATGGGAGTCACGGCCCAGACCAAGGCGATGATAGACAGATGCCAGTGTTTCTGGATAGAGAGATACGTGATGAAGACCAGGGCCTACGAGGGCCGCAGAAGGCCTAAGGGGGTATTCCTCTCGTGCGCTGGGTCTCCGAAACCGATCGTCTTCGAGCCGGCCATCCACACCGCCAAGGCGTTCTTCGCAGCCATCGACTACGAGTACACGGGCGAGGTCCTCCTCGGGCATACGGACGATCCCGGGCTGGCCCCGCGGAAGGCCGTGGCCATCGAGAGCGCGAAGGCCGCCGGTCGAAAGCTCTGCGACTGATTCAGACGAACCTGCCTTTCCGGATTACCTGCGTCGTCCTGCCGCTGGTTGCTTCGACTTCGAGGTTGATGCCGGGCGCGGACACGAAATCCCAGTGCATCGTCGATTCAGAGGTTCCGCCGTATGTGTTGTTGGATCCGAATGCGAGATGGACCGTCCCTGCAACCTTCTCGTCAGTGAGTATGTATCCGAAGGCCTTCGTTATGTTCGGGTTGAAGCCGATTCCTAGCTCCGCGAGGTTCCTCGTCCTCACAGGGTCGTACTTGGTGCGGTCTATCTGCTCGCACTCCCTGAAGCTGGCCCTCAGCATGTCCACGTCCTTCCTGGCGGTGGTCTTGTCCAGGAGAATCTTCCCATTCCTGAACTCCAGATGGACGTCTCTGAGAATCTTGTCTGAGATCCGGTCCGTCGTCACGGGGCAGTACATCGTCCCGCTGCCGACTGTCTCGTGAGGCGCGATGAACAGCTCTCCCGCAGGCAGGTTGTTGCCTCTGTCCATCTCCTTGTAGTCCTCGGCGCTGATGTAGCCGTCGTCTATGTTCCTTCGCCTTCCTTCAATCTTGATCCTGAAGTCAGTACCCTTGTCGTCCCAGACATGGGCCCAGCCTGCGTCCTTGAGCCTCCCGTCCAGGCGCTTGCCGATCTCCATCAGGCGCTTCGGGGAGACGGCTATCCCGCCAATGATGGTCTTCTCGAGAGTGCCGTATGGAACCCCGTAGAACTTGGCAGCGGACCTGGTCGGCCAGCCGGCGTAGAGCCACTTCTTCCCGTCGCGGGAGTCGAAGATGACGTCCATGATTGGCGTGGAAGCCTTCTGCCGGGCCTGTATCTTCTTCCTCGGGAACTCCTTCGCGATCGCGGGGTCGTCGATCTCCTCGATGGAGATCAGCATGTCAGCGGCCTTGACCAGGCCGAGGTACTGCTTGGGGGTGGTCTCCAGGGTGCTAGCGGGTATCTCCTTGTAGATCCGCGCGGCGAGCCTGTCCGATGATACCACGATCGTCGGGGTCGCACCCTCCTTGTAGCATCCGAGGGCAATCTCCTCGAGCAGGGTCTGGGCGTGCGCGCCCCCCTTCACTATGACCCCGTCACCTTTCGCTAGGTTGCATGATTCGACTATGCTGGTGGCGCAGGTCCTGATCATTCTCTCGTTCAGTGCCATGTGCGATCGCCTTGGCTCCGCTCAGACGAAGCTATTACTTAAAAATGCCGAAGCTAGAGATGCATCCTGTCGCGCTCTAGAGGCGCTTCGCCACTATCGAAGGATGGCAGGATTCCCGGTACTGCTTGCACTGCAGGCATTCGCTGATGTCGGGGGCGCCTGGCGCCCTATGGTCCATGATGGAGTACCCGATTGCCTGGAAGAACGCGGGCCTTCTCGCAAGGGCCCACAGCGTATCCGCCCCCATCCGGCGCGCATCAGACTCCAGCCGGTGGACCAGCTCCGCGCCCAACCCCTTCCCCCTGAGCGCCTCCTCGACCGCCAGGCATTCGATGGAGAACCTGCCGCCTTTCGTCTTCAGGCCAGCGCAGGCCACCAGCCGGTCGCCATCAAAGAACCCGTAGGCGACCGCAAGCTCTGGGAGCGAGTTCGTCTCCAGCCCGGACCGCCTGCCAAGTTCCACCATCGAGGCATAGTCTTCGGTCTTCCGGAACTCGAGGTCTTCCTTCTGGGCCATCAGAATCGGCCCCGCGATGGAGTCGCCAGGCATATTACTTTCGGAGGCCGGCCTGCCGACATCGGCCTAGTCGGCGCTGCTGAGCGCCTTCGGCAAGGACACCTCGAACCTCGAGCCCAGGGAGTGGTCCCCCTGGACCCTGTCCGTGACGGACACGAGCCCGCTGTACCTCTCGACCAGGAGTGCGACAATGGATAGGCCGAGGTCCGCCTCTTCCTCCCCGTCCGGCCTCCAGGCGAGCCTCTTGAAGACCTGGTCCTTCTTGGAATCGGGTATGCCCTTTCCGTGGTCCTCTATCCTCACCGTTATGGCGCTGTGCCCTTCCTCGACCTGGATCTCGATGTTCGCTCCAGCGGTTGGTGAACTGTGGACGGAGTGGTCCAGCAGGTTGACGAAGACGTCGAAGACGAGCTCGTCCGCGGCGGCATAGCAGGGTCCCTCCGTCGACTGTATCTTGATGTTGAGTTCTCTGTCCGGGTGCTTCCGCTTCACCGAACGGCTGCACAGCGCGAGGACCTCCTTGAGGTCGTACCTGTGCCTCGGAAGGGCTAGAGATGCCCTGATCTCGGAGTACTTCTGGATGTTCTCAACGAGGCTCTTCATCGAGGATATCGTAGTAACCGCGTTGTCCGCGTTGATTGCCCTGCGCTCCTCCGAGGTCTCCTTCGAGATGATCGAGGTCAGGAAGTACGACAGGGGCGATATCTTGCCCCCGATGTCGTGCACGATGAATTCCAGGTAGGCTTGGGAGTCGGCCACGGCCCCGATCGCGACATCGTACGCCTTCGCGTTCTCGAAGGCGACCGAGCACAGGTCGGCCATCATCTGAATGCCGTCGACGCACTCGCGGGACGGGACCTTCCTGTCCGCAGGGTCGTCCACCTCGATCCACCCGACCCAGTTGCCCAGCCTGTCGGTCATTATGAAGTCCATGTAGTCGAGCTCGTGCCAGTCAGATTCGGACTGGCGGGGCGTGTCCACGAGTTCCGGGTTCATGATGTAGTCCATCGAATCGTCGTAGGAAGTGGTCTGGTCCTCCATTCTCACATAGTAGCAGGTCCTTCCTATGCGCAGATGAGGCTTGAGGTCGGCCTTCATCCTCTCCAGCGTGAAAGAGTGATTCATGATCGCCACCGCCCTCTCCGGGGGATAGCCATGGAGCGCCCGCGGCACGAACGTGCCCGTCCTGTCGTCGAAAGTGCCTACCGTCACCCGCCTCACGCCGTAGGAACGCGCAATGGTGTCGGCGACCCTCTGGTGCAGGATGTCGAGCGGCTCGGACCTGATGATAAGCCTAAGGATCTCGAGGATGTCGTCCGTGGGCATGGCGGCGCTCGATTCCAGAAGGGCCTGAGCCTCACCACTGCCGCGCATCCACGTCCCTCGATGTCCTCTCGCGGATTCATATTCCTATCGGCTCATAAGAAGGTGTCGGGCGTCGGGACAGACGCGTCCGAGGCGGCCGTTTCGACTCAATGCTTATATGGGTCTTTTCGATATGTCCCGACGAGCATGACGACCGGAGGCCAGTCCACCCGGGAAACCTCTTCACCGATCGTCGATCCTTTCGGGAGGCCAATCACAAGCCTGAGGCTTTCGGTGACGCAGAGGTGCGACCTCGCGTGCGCCCACTGTCACAAGGAGGGACAGTCCCCCTCCAAGGTCGAGATGACCCCGGAGGAGATAGAGCGATTGGTGCGTGTCGCCGCCCTGTCAGGCGTCACGAAAGTCAAGATCACGGGCGGCGAGCCGCTCGTACGCGACGACATCGTCGACATCGTCTCGCGGGTATCCGGGATCGTGGATGAGGTCTCCCTAACCACGAACGGCTCGAATCTCGCCAAGAAAGCTCACCTTCTCAAGTCAGCGGGCCTCAGGAGGGTCAATGTGAGCCTACACACGCTCGACCCCGAGCTATACGCGTACCTCTGCGGAGTGGACCGCTCCCGTGTAGTGATACGAGGCATTGTCTCTTCTGTGGAGGCCGGCCTGAACCCAGTCAAGGTGAACATGGTTGTCCTCAAAGGGGAGAACGAGGACGAGATCCCCGAGATGACCCAGTTCTGCGGCAAGGTGGGCGCGGTCCTTCAACTCATCGAGTACGAGACCGACAGGGAGGGCTCGAACGGGTGCCAGTTCGCAGAGAGATACTACCCGCTCCGCGACATCGAGGCGGAGCTCGCGAGGAACGCCATCGAGAAGTCCCATAACGATCTTCACCG
>JALOTQ010000085.1 GCA_025457815.1 Thermoplasmata archaeon | reverse complement strand
AGCGTGTACCATCCAAGCAGGAGATGGAGCGGCAGCCTGCCGGCCGCGTAGAAGACGATCGTCGCGGCGAACAGCGCGATGAGCAGGTAGATGTCGTTCAGGACCACCACGAGCAGGATTGCAAGGACCAGCAGGACGGCCTTCGTCCACGGGCTCATGGCGTGGACCGGACTCTTAGTGTTCTCCGCGTAGAACGTTATGAGCCTGAAGTCCGGGATGTGCCTGGAGTATGACCTCCTAGACACCGGCCGCACTCTCCGTCATCGATTCTTCCTCATCTTCGGGCCCCTTCGGTCCTTCAGCGTCCTGCAAGAGGTCTGGCCTTATCTTGCCTACGAATGAGACGATGTAGCCCGTCACGAACCCCTCGATCACCCCGGTCACGATGTTGGCCGCTGCCAGAAGCAGCATGTTCGCGAAGGTCTCTTCCGTCGTCTGCGTCGAGTCCTGAAGGCCAGAGATGCTGACGATGACCACGACGAGAAGCGCGGAGACCGTGAGCGCCACCGTGGCCGCTGAGAAGCCTGATGTGAATCTCCCCGCTTTGAGCCTGGTCCTGCAAAGCCTGTACAGATAGTAGCCGAGCAGCACCTCCGTCACGTTCACAATCGCGTTCGGGCCGATCATTCCCCAGCCGCCATGTCCGATCGCGGCGCTGAAAATGTTGATGATGAGGACGACAAGGGTGCCCAGGCCAGGCCCGACGAGAATGCCCATGAGGGGCGTGAGGTTGATGTGCAGGCCGCCGAAGACGGGGATCTCGACCTGGAATATGACTATGCCGACGGCTACGCACATTGCGGCTATGGCCATCTTCCTTGTGGGCAGCTTGCCGCCGAGTCTGTACAGGGCGAAGGCGACCAGGGCCGCGGCGATCAGGCCCCAGATGATCACCCATTCCAGGGAGAACGCCCCATCCTCCAGATGCACGTGAGCCATCGGAATTCTTGCACTTCAGCGCACGCCTGCGTTAATAAGATTTTCGTCCCGCTTAATAAACTCACATTGCGCCCAATCCACCGTTATTAAGCCCGGGGAGATTCCCAGGCCTGATATCCTGGGCGAAACTGAAAGATAGCCCGAGAGGCGTATCAGAAGCGGAGACCCAGCATTGGCCCCCTGTCAGGTGATCGCATCCTAACCACAACGCACCTAGTCATCGTCGTCCTGGTGGGGCTTCTCCTGGACCTGAGCAGGGACGAGTGGTTCGTGGTGCTTCTGTTCGGTGTCGCGATCGACATCGACCACGCGTTTGCTGCCCCGCGTTACATAACCGACAACGGGTGGTCCGCGATCCTCCTCCCGACCTGGGACGACGGTTCGGGCCTCCCATGGAAATCCCTTCTTCACTATCCGGTCGGCGCGTTCCTCGTCTTCCCGCTGGCAGTCGGCTGGCGCTTGCTTCTCCCGTTCACCTTCTGGGGTCTGCACGTGGCCATCGACAACTTCCAAGAGGCGGTCCTCGACTATTCGAATCCCATCGAGCTCGTCGTGTTCTGCGCCGCCTGCTACGGCATTGCGCTCATCCGTTACAGACGATGGAAGGCGCTCGGGTCTGACGGGACCTTCGTGCAATATCTCTCGAAGGTGCTCGCGGAGACGAAGGCGTCTCTAGGGATGTATGCGAGGTCTATCCGGGCACGCCTGGGTAATAACGTATGAGGAACATCACCCAGACGACCTCGAAGACGATGCAGATCGTGGCTGGGATGGCGACCTCGGGCACGAAGAGCGCGATCGCGAGTGTGGCCGTCAGTCCCAAGTTCTTGTAGCTCGCGAAGAGCACGTAGGCTACTCTTGACGACTTCGGAACCTTAGCCCACCTCAGGATGAACTCCGTCCCGAGGCCGGAGCCGAAAGTTCGAACCACGCACGCCAACGACATCGTCAGGACGAGCATGGTCTCTGCGAAGAACGCGTCCCTATTCGCCCCCGTGACGGCGAAGATGAGCAGCGCGAATCCAAGGTTCATCATAGACGTGTTCGCCGGCTTGGAGATCTTCGCCCTCATCACGACACGTGATGCGACCATCGGCAGCACAATGAGGATCAGGAGCGAGTAGACGAGGCTGGTGGTCGACACGGACGAGCCCAAGAGCAGCAACGTCATAAGGGGCATCAGGGCGAGCGCTGCCAGGTAGTTGACAGCGGTCGAGAACAGGGCCTTCGAGGTCTCGCCTCCGAGGACCGTCGTGAAAGGCACCACGGATATGGCCGAAGGGGCAGCCGCCATCAGGACCCATCCAATCCAGTAGTCCCCTGAGAAGAAGAGTCCCAATCCAAGGATGAGTCCAGTGAGCATGACGTAGTTGATTGCGAGCGCCTTCAGAGAGTGCGTCACGTGGTCCTTGCCCCGTGCGTCCCCGAGCCTGATGCCCGACAGCGAGAGCGTCATCACGAGGGCGAGGGAGGCCATCGATATCTCCTTCGTGTACCACGGGAACCCTCCGCTCAAAAGCCCAAGGACCAGGCCGAGGCTCATCATGATGGTGTAGCTCTGGAGGACTCCCGACAGCCTCATGCGTGCGTCAAAGCAGGGTGATAATACAAATAGGCTTCTGAGCGGGCAGCCTGGCAGGCCGGCTGCGGACAACACAAGGCTATTAAGAGCAAAGCCTGTTTCTGTCGTCGAATGGACATAATCGGAGCCATAGTCGACTTCATCCTGGATCTCATATCCTCGTGGGGGTATCCCGGGATATTCTTCCTGATGGCCCTCGAGAGCGCCTGCATGCCGATCCCCAGCGAGGTGGTCATGCCCTTCGCCGGCTATCTGGCCTACCAAGGCGAGATGGACTTCTGGACGATCGTCGTGGTCGGCTCACTTGGGTGCACATTCGGCTCCATAATCGCATATGTCGCGGGATACTACGCTGGCCGCCCGCTGATTCTGAAGTACGGGAAGTACTTCCTCATAACCGAGAAGCATCTTGTTCAGGCCGAGGAATGGTTCAAGAAATGGGGCCCCAAGGCGACATTCATCGCGAGGCTTCTCCCGGTCATCAGGACAGTGATATCTCTGCCCGCCGGAGTCGCGAAGATGGACTTCAAGAAATTCGCCCTCTACAGCTTCGTTGGTTCCGTCCCGTGGAACTTCATGCTGGCATATGCGGGCTACGTATTGGGGGCGGAATGGGAATCGATAGAGACCTACTACAGGGAGTTCGAGATCCTCCTCGCCGTGGTCGGAGTCTGCGCTGTCGTGTTCTACTTCTGGCACCTCAGGAAGAGCAAGGACGAGGTCCTGACCAAGGAAGTCTCCAAGGACACTGCCGATCAGGCGGGGCAGGATGCGACAAAAGGGGGATCTGAGAAGAGCGGTCAGCCGTAGTAGTATTCGCCCTTCGACTTCTGCTCTCTGTCCAGCCTTGAGTTCTTCTTGTTTATCCTAGGCCTGCCCGAGTCCGCATCCCTTCTGAAGGTTATCTCGACCTCCTTCAGGAATTGGTTCATCCCGTCACGCATCGGGAGAGGCCCGACGGCATCTCCCTTCGCGGACGGTTCGCCTGAGAACACCATGAGCGAGTCGGAGATCAGGTCGATCATGTACACGTCGTGGTCGACCACGAAGGCGGACCTGCCGACCTTCTCTATCACCCTGCGGATGGTCTTGGACGCGATCATCCTCTGGTTGGAGTCGAGGTATGCGGAAGGCTCGTCGAGGAGGTAGATGTCCGCGGTCTTGCCGAGGCACTCGGCGATGGAGACCCTCTGGAGCTCCCCACCGGAGAGCGTGTTGATGTCCTTCTCCATCAGGTACTTGAGAGCGAGCGGATGCGCCACCTCGGCCTGGAAGAAGCCCGATTCGAAGTCCTTGCCGATGGAGGACGAGAGCATCTCCCTCACGGTCCCTTCGAACTCAGGTTTGATGTACTGAGGCTTGTAGCTCACGGACACCTGGCTCTTCAGGTCCCCCGTAGAGGGTTCGATCTCCCCGGCCAGTATCTTCACGAAGGTGGTCTTGCCGGTCGCGTTCGGACCGACTGCCCCGACCACCTCCCCCTTCTTGATGGAGCCTTCGTGCACCTTGAGAGTGAAGGTCTTGAACCGCTTCGTCAACAGGGGGAATTGTATCAGAACCTCGGACTGCCAGTCCGTCCTGGGAGGCCTCTTCTCGAAGACTATATGCGTGTCCCTGAACCTGATGTTCTCCTCTCTCAGGTAGCCTTCCAAGTAGACGTTGATGGCCGTCCTCACAGGCCTCGGCTGAGACATCACGCCGTAGGCCCCCTCGGAGCCGTACATTATGTGCACAAGGTCAGCGAGGAAGTCCATGACCGCAAGGTCGTGCTCTATCACTACGACCTGCTTGTGCTCGCTAAGCTCCTGTATGACCTTCGCGACCTCGAGCCTCTGGTAGATGTCCAGGTATGACGAGGGCTCGTCGAAGAAGTAGACATCCGCGTCCTTGAGCAGGGTAGCAGCCAGGGCAACCCTCTGAAGCTCACCGCCTGAGAGCTTCGATATGTCCCTCTCGAGCACGCCCGACACGCCGAGCCTCGAAGCGACCTCCGAGATTCTCCGGCCGTCGTCGACCTTCTTGAGCAGTTCCTTGACAGCTCCCTTGTGGAGCGCCGGCAGCTTGTCTACATACTGGGGCTTCATCGCCGTCCTGAGCTTGCCCTCGGACAACGCCACGAAGTAGTCGCGGATCTCCCTTCCTGCGTACTTGTCCAGGACCTTTCCCCACTCCCCGGGCTTCTCGTAGTCACCCAGGTTGGGCACGAACTGGCCGGACAGGATGGATATGGCGGTCGTCTTGCCTATGCCGTTCGGCCCGAGCAGGCCGGTGACCTGGCCCTTCTTGGGCACAGGCACGCCGTAGAGTCGGAACGAGTTCTTCCCGAACTGGTGCACGAGCTCTCCCTCGAGCTCGTGCGGTAACCCTATGATCTTGATCGCCTCGAACGGGCACTTGTGGACGCATATGCCGCAGCCGACGCAGAGCTCCTCTGCGATGACGGGCTTGCTCCTGTCGCCCATCGCGATCGCCTCGACCCCTGTCCTGACCGGCGGGCAGTAGCGGATGCATTCAAGGCTGCATCGCTTCGGCTGGCATCGGTCCTTCAGTAGGACTGCTATGCGCATCGAATCGGAGAAGGATAGAGCCGGTTAAAAAGGTATCAGCCTGACTCGGTCAGGCCGCGCGATATCTCGTTCAGCATGGGGTCCGGGTCGAGGTCGACATAGCCGATTGTCTTCACGAGCTCGTCCGCGGTGAATTTCTGGCCGTAGGACCAGAGCTCCTTGAGGAAGGCACCGGCCTTCTCGTTCCTGAACCAGTCCTCGCCGAACTGCTCCTCGAGCGCCGCCCGGATCTGTCCCTCGAGTATCCAGGCCCTCAGGTACTCCGCCGAGTAGAACTCGTCGTCGACGTCCTCGAGATAGTGCAGCTCCGTGTGCTTGAACTTGAGCGCCCTCTGGAGGCAGCTCTTGTAGACCTCCTTGAACTCCGCGGAGACCTTGACGCTGTGCAGCTTCAGCTCGTACGCGAGCTTTGCCGCGTACCTCCGGAGGAACATGAGCTTGTTCGCGAGTGCGAACTGGACGTATCCTTTCGGGTCCTCCATGCCCATCACCTCCTTGAGCCAGAGCGGGTTGGTCGTCAGGTAGTTGAAGAGGAACGCGAAGGATTCGGTGACCGACTTGTCTCCCAGGTACCGGTATTCCGCAGGGTGCTGCCGTTTCGTGCAGCCGAAGTGCCACGCGTGTCCGCCCTCGTGGAAGAAGGCTTCGTAGTCCCTCCAGCCCCCCGTGGGCTTGATCACGAGCCTGACGTCGTCCGGGACCTTGACCGGGGCGCAGAACGCCCTCGGGCTCTTCTTCGGCCGGTCCTCCATGTCTATGAGGATGTTCTTGAAGGTCTCTGGCCGGAGCTTCATGCCGCCGAGTGTCTTGAAGAATGACTCGACGAGCTTCTCCTTGTCGAAGAACGCGTCGAACTCGGCCCCTCTGAAGGCGAACGGGATATCGTAGCTCCAGGCGTCGGCGAACTTCACTCTGCCCCTCTCCTCCAGGATTCTGCCGACCGACTCTACGTACATCCTCTCGGTCTTCTTCAGCATCTCCTCCATCTCGGCCTCGAGGGCCTTGTAGTCCACCCCTTTGAGGGAGGTGCACATGTCCCTGTAGTTCTTGAAGCCAAGGATCGAAGAGAGCTCGTGCACGGTCGTCATCCTGTCAAGAAGCATGCCGTTCAGCTCCTCGGTCACGGCCAGCTTCGCCTCGAAGATGCGCCTCCGCTTGTCGTGGTCGGGCTCGTTCCTGAGGATCACCGGGACCATCCTGTACGGCACGCTTGCGCCCTCAGCCTCCACGACTGCTTTCGCCTCGAGCGTGTTGACCTTGTCCGTAGTCACCTTCACCGCGTTCTCCATGTATCCGAAGGTGGAGAACGACCTGAGATACCTGAGCCATCTCGCGTCCTCGCCTTCGGCGGCGGCATGCGCATCGGCAACGACCTTGATCGCGTCCTCGGAGAACAGGTGGGCGTACTTCTCGAAGATGCCGACGGTGGCCATGTCGTCCTTCATGCCCGCGAAGTTGGAGTAGAACTCCTCCATCAACTCGCTGGAGAAAGGCTCGACGTCTTCCCTGATGCGGCCGATGTCCAGGGAGGCCATGCTGCGATAATGTCCGTCATCGTTGATATTCGTTTTCCCTGGCCACGCTCGAAACCCGCTCCGAACGCGCTAGTTTTAAGAGAAACGCACTCCATGGTGGGCGGCTGTTCGATATGCCGAGGGTGTTAGTGTGCTGCGCGTGGCCCTATGCGAACGGGCCGATACACGTTGGTCACGTCACAGGATCGATTCTGCCCGCGGACATCTTCGCGAGGTTCAACCGCATGGTCGGGAACGAGACAATCATGGTCTCGGGGTCGGACATGCACGGAGCGCCCATTACGGTGAGCGCCGACAAGCAGAAGGTGAGTCCCGAGCAGGTTGCCAACAAGTACCATGAGATGAACTCCAAGGCCATCTCAGAGCTCGGTATCGACTTCGACCTCTA
>JALOTQ010000084.1 GCA_025457815.1 Thermoplasmata archaeon | reverse complement strand
CAAGGTCAAGGGCGAACAGCTCGAGAAGACCGTCGGTGAGCTAGAGTTCATGCATACCGAGTTGGACAAGGAACGGGAGCTCGTGATGCAGAAGGACGAGGGCCTGGAACAACTCCGTGTCGAACTCGAGAAATGGCGGAACGAGCTGTCGGAGAACAGGGAGAAGCTCGAGGAGGAGGTCCGCGAGAAGGCGGTCGAGCTTACGGCAGAGGCGACCGCGAAGGCGAGGCCATCATCTGCGCAGACGTCAGAAGATACGCTGCTGCGCAAGGAGATGGACCTCAAGAACATGGCCGAGCAGCTGAAGAGCCACGAGAGGGACCTCGAGAGCAAAGAACGCACCATGGTCGTTGAGATGGAGAGACTGGAGCGCGAGCGTGCCGAGGTCCAGGACCTATGGAACGAGATAGACGCGTCCAAGAAGGGCATGGCCTCGGTGATGGACGAGAGCCTGATCAAGGACCTCGAGCGCAGGAAGCAGGAGCTCGACCAAGCCTATCTGAAGCTGGGTGAGCGTGAGGAGGCCATCCGCAGGGACGAGAAGCGTCTTGACGAGGAGTTCTCCAGGCTCCAGGCCCTGGAAGAGGAGCTTACGGAGTGCGCTCGCGTGCTCAAGACGAAAGAAGAAGATATGAAGAAGATCGAGGGGGCCGCAGAAGGGCCGACCTCGGAATAGACGATGGGTTTTAGAAGACGGTCACTTTCCCGTTGACTATCTGTTCTGTCAGCTCGGTCACGCGGGCTAGCTTGTCATCATAGATGCACCTGATATCCTTCTCGTATTTCGACGCCCTCACATTGGGGGCGTAGATGACCCTGGCGCTCGCAGCCTGGGGGGCATCTATCGGCTGGCCGATCTGTGACAGTATCCGGGTGTGGACCTCAACGATGTCTCCCTTGCCAAGCTTGACTATCTCGTCAGCCACCTGGTTCGCGAGTATGTTGTATAGCTTCCCCACATGCGTCACAGGGTTCTTCCCCGCGGAGGCTTCCATGCTCATCGGTCTCATCGGGGTGATCAGGCCGTTGGCTCTGTTCCCCCGCCCGACCGAGCCGTCATCCCCGTTCTCCATGCTCAGGCCGGAGACGGTCAGGTAGTAGATGCCCTTCTTGTAATCGTCCGCGGTGTTGAGGAAGACCTTGAGCTTCCTCTTGGTGTACTTCTGCGCGAAATCGTGTATCTTGTCCGTGGCTTCCTCGACCACGCTGCAGTAGTGGTTCTTGTCAGGTATCTTCGAATCCACCATCGCGACGGCTATCGTCAGGTCGATCTCATCGCCCATCCTGCAGGCCATGACCTTGACGTCCTCGCCAAGCTCTGGCAGCGACTTGCAGAGCTTCCCGTTGATGTACTTCTCCGTCTCCAGCGTTATAACCTCGGTCTCGCTCAGGGGGCCGAAGCCCACTCCGAACGAAGTGTCGTTGGCCAGGAGCCTCTGCGTCTCGTACAGGCCGCGCAGGTCGACGCTGCCCTGTCCGATCCTGCAGTCGAGGGTCACGTCCCATTCGACATCCAGGTTCTTGCAGGTCTTCTCCAGATAGGAGTAGGCGGCCTTCAGGGCGCAGGCCCTATATGGAAGCCGCACACGATCGACCTCGGTCGTAGCTCTCCCCACGAGAAGGATGTATATCGGCTCGAGGATCGACCCGCCGCCGAACTTCGGGGCGGACTGCCCTCCGACAACCTCGACCTCGTCGGTGTTGTGATGGAGTATCCTGCCATATCTCTCCGTGTACATCTTGCAGAGGGCCCTGCTCACGCTCTCAGCGAGACCATCGGCGATGCTGTCGGGATGTCCTATCCCCTTACGCTCGACGAACTCGACCCCCTGCTTCTCTATCGGGATCTGCGTCATCTCTTCAACGAAAATATTGCGTTCCATTCTATCAGCCCGTGAAGGTTAATACCGGAGGAAAGAGTCTTCGCACTTAACCTTTTCGCACTTTAAGGAAATGTTTGAGGGGAGATAGGCCCTCTCACTTCTTCTTGCCTATCTTCTTCCTTCTTGCCTCTCTGAGCGTGCCTTCGGGGATGAGGCACATCTTCTTTCCGGAGAGTACGCCCGCGACTCCTTCCCTGCTCTCGACGTCCTTGTACTCCTCGCACATCCTGCAGGTGGTCGGACATTCGCTCACCCTCTCCTTCGGCTGCGGGTAGGAGAACGTTCCGCCCTCGTAGTTCCTCAGCACGATCTTCTTGTCCGACATCGAGATGATGTAGGTCGGGGCGACGGGTATCTTGCCGCCTCCGCCAGGCGCGTCCACGATGAAGGACGGCACCGCGAAGCCGGAGGTGTGCCCCCTAAGCGCTTCCTGGATCTCGATCCCCTTCTCGACGGATGTCCGGAAGTGCTCAAGACCCTGAGATATGTCGCATTGGTAGTAGTAGTACGGCCTGCACCGGATCTTGACGAGCTCGTGAAGCAGCTTCTTCATCAGGGTAGGACAATCGTTGATTCCGCGAAGGAGCACGGACTGGTTCCCGACAGGGATGCCGTGGTCGACGAGCATCTCGACGGCGCGCTTCGCCTCCGGGGTTATCTCCTTGGGGTGGTTGAAGTGCGTGTTGAGCCATATGGGGTGGTACTTCGCGAGCATCTTGCACAGCTCAGGGGTTATACGCTGCGGGAGCGTGCACGGGGCTCTGCTGCCGATCCTCACTATCTCGACGTGGTCTATGGCCCTCAGTTTCCTGATGATGTCCTCGAGGACGCTGTCGGTGACCATCAGCCCGTCGCCGCCCGAGAGCAGGACGTCCCTGATCTCCTTGTGTTCCTTGATGTACTTGATGCCTGCATCGATCTGGCCCTTGTCCCTCTGCATGTCGGTGTGGCCGGCATACCGTCTTCGGGTGCAGTGGCGGCAGTAGTTGCCGCAGATGTCAGTTATCAGGAAGAGTACCCTGTCAGGGTATCTGTGGGTGAGTCCCGGCGTCGGCGAGTCGATGTCCTCGAAAAGGGGGTCTTCCATGTCCGAATCCTTGAACTCCAGCTCGTGCATGGTCGGGACAGCCTGCTTCCTGATAGGGCAGTTCGGGTCGTCAGGGTCCATCAAGGTGGCGAAGTACGGGGAGATGCCCATCCTGAGCACGCCGAGGCATTTCTGCACGCCCTCCTCCTCCTCAGGCGTGATGTTGATGACCTGCTTCAGCTGCTCGACAGTTTGGATCCTGTTGCGCAGCTGCCACTTCCAGTCGTCCCATTCAGACTTCTTGACGTTCTTCCAGAGAGGTATCTCCTTGTACGACCTCATTCCGTGCACCGCCGTATAGAATCTTGACCGGTGTTCCTCATCGCGAATTCCGTATTTATCATCTGCCCAGATGCACTGTCAACCCGTTACGAAGTCCGATTGCGCAATACGATATCGGAAGGTCTCCAGAAGCCTCGAGAGAGGAATCGTATCGCGCTGTCTAATCCAGCCGGGCATACTGTGTTAATCGCCAATCGTTAAATAGCCTAATCCTGATTCGAGAAATCGCCTTTCCAGACGTGCCGAAACGCGGTCGTCTGAACGAAAATGACTAAGATGCTGGGTCGATGGGATGGAACGATCTGGCGGAAGGGTGTTTCCATGACGAAAGTTGCGATTGTTGGGGCGGGACAGAGCAAGTATGGCGAGTTCCCGGACAAAGGTATCAAGGAACTGTTCTTCGAGGCCTTCAAGGACATGGCCGCGAGCGTGGACAAGGGCCTGGACCCTAAGGGCATAGAGGCCGCCTACATAGGCAACCTCGGCTCCGGAGGGTTCCAGCTCGGGAACATGTCAGCGCTGGTCGCCGAGTATGCAGGGCTCCAGTACATACCGACCATGAGGATCGAGAACGCATGCGCGTCGGGCGGGTACGCCCTCGTCGCGGCGATAATGGACGTCCTATCCGGGACCCACAAGGTTGCCCTCGCGGGCGGCGTCGAGAAGATGACGGATGTCTCTGGCCTCAAGCAGAAGTACTGGCTCGGAGTCTCCGGGGACACTGAATACGAGAGGCTTGCAGGCACGACTTTCGCGGGCCTGTACGCGCTCATAGCCCAGAGGCACATGCACGAGTTCGGGACGAAGCGCGAGCAGCTCTCGAGCGTCGCGGTCAAGAACCACAAGAACGGGGCGCAGAACCCGAAAGCGCAGTTCCAGCGGGAGATCACCCTCGAGCAGGCCGTCAAGGGACCCATCGTCGCCGCTCCGCTGAACCTCTTCGACTGCTGCTCGACGACCGACGGTGCGTCCGCGGTCCTGGTCTGCGATGCCGAGGTCGCGAAGCAGTACACGGACACCCCCGTGTACGTTGCGGGGTTCGGCACTTCCAGCGACTACCTGGCAATTCATGACAGGATAAGCACCGTCACCCTCGAAGGCACGAAGAAAGCCAGCGAGAGGGCATACAAGATGGCGGGTCTGACCGCGAAGGACATACAGCTCGCGGAGGTGCACGACTGCTTCACGATTGCAGAGCTCCTCGCCTATGAGGACTTGGGCTTCTGCGAGAAGGGCAAGGCGGGACCGTACCTCGACGAGGGGCACACTCAGATCAGTGGGGACAGGCCCGTGAACGCGAGCGGGGGCCTCAAGTCGAAGGGGCATCCGATCGGCTCTACGGGTACTGGCCAGGCATATGAGATGTTCAACCAGCTCAGAGGAACCGTTCAGAAGCCTTCGAGACAGGTCAAGAAGGCAGAGATAGGGCTGGTCCACAACGTCGGCGGGTCAGGCGGGACGGTCTCCGTGACAATCATGAGGAGGTGATGGAATGGCAGTAGGTATCTCCGGATATGGCGTGTTCATTCCCAGGCTGAGGATCAAGCGCGAAGAATACGTGAAGGCGTGGGGATCGTTCGCCGCAGCGGGCGTAGCCGAGAAGTCCGTCATGGGCTTCGACGAAGACGTCCTCACCTCCGCGGCCAAGGTTTCCAAGCGGGCTCTTGAGTCCGTGCCTTTGTCGCCGGACAAGGTCTCCCGGTTCGCGCTGGCATCCACGTCTCCACCCTACACCGAGAAGCTCCTCTCGGGAACCGTTCTCGTGACAGTCGGTGTGCCGAACGCCACATATTCGTCCGACCACACGACCTCCACTCGGGCGGGGACGGAGGCGATCATTGCCGGGTTCGAACATGTCATGGCCAACCCGAAGGGAATCGCTTTGGTTGCTGCCGCGGACGCGCCGAGGGCGAGCATGTGGGGATCAGTCGAGCATCAGCTTGGCGCGGGCGCAGCGGCCTATGTCCTCTCGTCCGAGAACCTCGTCGCAGAGCTCGAGGGACACGCTTCGAACGTAAC
Organism: Thermoplasmata archaeon; assembly: GCA_025457815.1. Taxonomy (GTDB): domain Archaea; phylum Thermoplasmatota; class Thermoplasmata; order UBA10834; family UBA10834; genus COMBO-56-21. Next base: position 1,790 of record JALOTQ010000084.1, on the reverse strand, counting down.
CGAGCACTTCGGGGAGCGGTTCAAGCCACGAGATGACCCTCTTCTGCATGACCTCAATGTGAAGAAGTTCGCCGAAGGGGCCTTGATCTCGAACACCACCAAGGCGGCCTCTAGCCTCATGAAGAAGCTGAACCGGAAGCCCGAGGAGTACCAGCACGTCGTGATCCAGCAGCCCGACGCGAAGGTCCCATCGTCCGTAGGAGGGAAGCTGGGTTTCACGGAGCCACAGCTCGCTGCGGGCCTGGTGTCGAAGAACCTCGGGGACCTGGGAGCGGCGTCAGTGCCCGTCGGCCTGGCAGCCGTCTTGGACATTGCGAAGGTGGGCGACAAAGTCCTCGTCGTGTCCTACGGGTCTGGTGCAGGCGCCGATGCGCTGAGCTTCAAGGTGGTCGGGGACAGGAAGGCTGTTCCCCGGGTCCAGGCCGAGATGGACAGGAAGGAATACATCGAGTACGTGAAGTATCTGAAGCTCAAGGGAGCAATCGTGTGAGGTGATGTGACATGGCACATGTTTCAGTCCCTATGTACTGGAGGACCATACCGCAGAGATACAAGATGATCGGCCAGAAGTGCAAGAAGTGCGGACACGTGAACTTCCCGCCCAAAGGCGTCTGCAAGTACTGCAGCGTCTCCTCCGAGTTCGAGGACCTCCAGCTGAGCGGCAGGGGGAAGGTGCACACGTTCGTCCTGATAAGCTCGGGCGGGGCACCGCCGGAGTTCGCGGAGCAGGAGAAGGCAGGAGGGATGTACCCAGTAGCGATAGTCGAGCTGGCCGAAGGCCCGAAGGTCATCGGACAGATCGCAGACGCCGACCCGAAGACTGTCAAGATAGGCATGCCGGTGAAGACCGAGCTCAGGAAGATATACACCGAGGAGGACGTCATCAGGTACGGCTTCAAGTTCGTTCCAGCCACAGAGGAGAAGTGAGACGATGGATTCCGAGAAGATGATGACGATGAAGGAGGCGGTGGGGAAGCACGTCAAAGACGGAGACATGGTGTACCTGGCCGGGTTCACGCACATGATCCCCTTCGCGGCAGGCCACGAGATAATTAGGCAGAAGAGAAAGGGTCTGACCCTGGCAAGGGCGACTCCTGACATTATCTACGATCAGATGGTCGCCGCCGGCAGCGCCAAGAAGCTGATCTTCAGCTACTCCGGCAATCCGGGCGTCGGGTCCCTCAGGTGCTTCAGAAGGGCGACCGAGAGACCCAAGCCGAAGTTCGAAGGGGACAAGGCGCCCCTGGAGTTCAAGCCGATCGAGATCGAGGAGTACACGCACTTCGGGCTGTCCGGCAGGCTCTTCGCTGGCGCGACGAACATGCCCTTCCTGCCGATGCGGACGAACCTCGGCTCGGACCTCCCAGCTAACAACCCTGCGATCAAGACGGTCAAGGACCCCTACACGGGGGACGAGGTCTCCGTCGTGCCGCCGCTGAAGCCTGATGTCGCGGTCGTGCATGTCCAGCGTGCGGACAGGAACGGGAACGCCCACATCTGGGGCATTATCGGGGAGCAGAAGGACGCCGCGTTCGCCTCGAAGAAGGTCATCATAAGCGCCGAGGAGATCGTCGACGAGAGCGTGATCAGGTCGGACCCCAACAGGACCCTGATACCAGACTTCGTCGTGCATGCGGTCGTGCACGAGCCATGGTGCGCGCACCCGTCGTACGTCCAAGGCTACTACGACAGGGACAATGAGTTCTACATGCAATGGGACGAGATAACCAAGGAGCACGAGACCACGATGAAGTATCTCAACGAATGGGTCTACGGTCTGGAGGACAGGA
>JALOTQ010000083.1 GCA_025457815.1 Thermoplasmata archaeon | reverse complement strand
GACGAAAACATCTCACGGGCAGAACACGGCGTCAAGACGGCAGCGAGAAACAACGCCGAGTTATGCATTCTGCCAGAGGCATTCTCGAATCGCTATGTGGGTCAATTCGAGAATATCGAGGAGGTGCTTAGGAATGTGCCAAGCCACCGGCCTATTATCGAGAAGTTCAGGGGCGTCGCCGAGGAGGGGCAGATTGCCATCGTTTTGCCGTTCATCGAGAGAATCAGTGACCGAAAGACATTCAACTCAGAGGTACTCATTGGGAATGATGGCAAGGTCCTTGGCCATTATCGCAAGCTACACATTCCGGATTCGGAGGGTTACAGGGAGGACCTCTACTTCAATCCCGGAAACGAGGGATATGTCGTTGCCGACATCGGAAGCCTGAGGATCGGCTTGGGCATATGCTGGGACGAGTGGTTCCCTGAGATGGCCAGAATTCTCGCCCTCAAGGGTGCTCAATTGCTTGTCTATCCGAGCGCAATAGGTTCTGAGATCGCGGTACCGGACTTCGATTCGCGTCCTTCATGGGAGCTCGTGATGCGGGCGAATGCTGTCATGAACAGAGTCTTCATCGCCGCAACGAACCGGGTCGGCCAAGAAGAGGTGATCAGCTTCTACGGTGGCAGTTTCGTTGTCGATCCGTGGGGCAACGTTATGACGCGCGCGTCGTTGAGAAAGCCAACGATCGTCTACGCCGAACTCGATCTCTCTGAGATTGATCGTGCCAACTCGTTCTTCGGATTCCTGAGCACTAGGAGACCTGACACTTACGGAGATCTGACGAAGAAGGACAAGTCTTCTCGGGCAAAGAATGCCGACGGGAGAGTGGACTTATGACCGCGAGGACTCCGCATGATGACGGATTCGTCATGCCCGCCGAGTGGCAACCTCACGACAGATGCTTCATCTCATGGCCGTGCAGAGAGCAGACATGGTTTGGCCACTTCGAGGAAGCGAAGAGGGCGTATCTTGACGTTATCAAGAATGTGCACCGTTTCGAACACGTCGTCGTTTTGGCCGACCCCTCGACGGCGAAAGAGGCACGCTCGAGGCTCGGAAGGGAGATTGAGATCCTCGAGATTGAGCTGGACGACTCGTGGATCAGAGACAATGGTCCGATCTTCCTATGCGACGACAGCGACCGAGTAGCCATGGCGAAATTTGGCTTCAACGCCTGGGGTAACAAACTACCTTCATTCAGCAAGGATGACTATGTACCCATCGCGCTTGCAGAACACCTGCGGACACGCCAGTATGTCGCGCCCATGATTCTTGAAGGTGGGGCAGTAAGCGTCGATGGCGAAGGCACTCTTCTGACCACTGAGCAATGCCTTCTAAACACCAATCGCAACCCCAACCTCACTCGAAGTCAGATTGAGCACATACTGGCTCTCTATCTTGGGGTTCGCAGAGTCATCTGGCTTGGAAAGGGTGTCGAAGAGGATATGACGGACGGACATGTGGACGGGGTTGCGGGATTCGCTGGGCCTCATCTTGCGATAGCTGCTTGCACGAAAGACTCCTCGGACCCGAATTTCAATACCTTGAATGAAAACATCGAACGACTGGAATCGTCAACAGATGCGAAAGGAAGATCCATTGAGGTAATCAGATTGGTTCAACCGAAACCGAGAGAAGTGGAAGGCATACACATCACCCCGGGCTACACGAACCACTACATCGCCAACGGGGGCGTGATCGTGCCCAAATATGGCATTTCAGAAGACGAGATTGCGTTGGAAACGCTGAGGAGCGTGTATCCTCGTCGTGAAGTGATCGGCGTGGATTGCTCATATATCGAAATTGGCGGAGGGGCCGTCCACTGCATCACGCAGCAGAAACCTACCGGGACCCCAATCTCACCGTAGCGACAAACAGCCTGATTGAAATCAGAAAAAGGATGTCTGGCTACTGCCGGGTCCAAATCCCGGCAGCCGCACTCCCACCTGATCTTATCCGAGATGCTTCTCAGAGCGATAGACCTCCCTGCCACCGACGATTGTCAGGACAGGTTCTACGTCCTTGATCTTGTCAGCATGGATCTTGAATAGGTCATGCGAGAGGACCACAAGGTCCGCCAGCTTCCCGACCTCGATGGAACCTTTCACATTCTCCTCGAACGACGCGTATGCCGCGTTGATGGTGTAGCACTTGATTGCCTCTTCAAGACTGATTGTGTTCTGAGTCCCCACTAGGCGACCACGTGTAACGGCCGTATGAATCCCGAGGAACGGGTTCATGTCCGCCACTGGCCAATCGCTCGAGAATGCCAGCCTCGCCCCAGAGGTGACCATGCTCCTCCATGGGAACGATCTCTCGAGCCTCTCGGGGCCGATCGTCTTCCCGTAGACATCGTCGAAATCGGGAGCGGATAGATCGGCGTGCAGCGGTTGCATGCTCGGAATCACTCCCAGTTTCTGGAATCGCGGTATGTCCTCAAGAGAGACGATCTCGTCATGCTCGATCCTATGCCTCCGCTCCTTAGGCGGGTTCTTGGCTGACGCATTCTCGTACGCGTCCAGCACCACCCTGACCCCCCTGTCGCCACAGGAGTGCGTAATGCACTGGAACCCCATCTTGTCCAGCTTCTGGATGAGCTGTTTGAACTCCGTGAGCGGATATATCGTCTCCCCAGTCATGTCTGGAATATCATCGTACGGTTCCAGCATCGCCGCGGTGTGAGAATCCTCAACGCCGTCAATGAAGAGCTTGACAGCTCCAGCCCTGATCCACTCATCTGAGTATTGTGAGCGTGCTTCCTCGAAGTCCGCAAACTGCTCATCGCCCCGCGTCCTATCGTGCAGCATGGCAACATAGACCCGCGCCTTCAGATCTCCGTCTCTTCGGAGCCGTTCGTAGGTCTGCAGGCCCGACAGACCGGCTACACCCATGTCGTGAACGCTCGTTATGCCCCATCGAATCATGTCGTCGATGACTAGCTTCAGCCCGTCATGAACGATGTCGTTCCCTGCGACGGATATCTCCTCGACGACCGGGTCGATCTCCTCGGTCTTGTAGAACACGCCAGTTGGCTCTCGCGTTCCTGGGTCGAGTTCCACTCCCGCAATCTTCGCAAGCTCATCCCCCAACCTCTTATGGGCGATTTCGAGGAACTTGGTGTTAGCACATGCTGTCCAACCATCGTAGGACACTAACCAGAGCGGCCTATCATCGATGACCCTGTCGAGTGCCCGCCGGTCCGGGAGCCTCCTGTCGACCATGATTGCAGAGTACCGAAAGCCGGACCCTCCCACCAGGTGATGCTCCGGGTGCTCATTGGCATGCTTCTTGAGCGTCGTCACGAGATCCCTGAATGAATCCACGTGCGTGAGGTTCGCCCAGAAGTATGTCTGATAAGCATTGATGCAGTGTGTGTGGGCATCAATCAGGCCGGGGAGGACGAGTCTCCCGTCCGCATCGATAATCCTCGTCTCCGGACCGACCATGCCTGCAACGTCCTTGTCAGTGCCCACGTAGACTATCCTGTCATCGATTGCGCCGACCGCCTGCGCCCAAGGCTGGGAGTCGTTCAAAGTGTATACTCGAGCGCCTTTAACCAGAAGAGTCAGCTTCGTCATTTCCTGACATCACTTGAAATGGCGAATGCCTCTTTCAGCCATTTCACCTTTTCCACAGAGATCCGCAGTCTCACCCCTGATTGAAATCGGGAAGATGATGTCTGGGCTAGTTCGGGCTCGCGCGCCGACAGCTGCACTTCTCACCATTGGACTTCTCCAATCCCACATTGGGACAGCACAGTACTTATCTTCCAGAATCCCAATATAATCTGTAAAGACGCATATGTCCTCAAACGCTGAGTGCATAGGTGTCGGGTGGAGAATGACGAGAACGGGTCGTGCTCGAGGCGAATTCGCGGGAATATTCTTGTTAGCAGTCTTGCTGACTGCCTCGGCAGCCACTGTTGCATCGTCTGACGCTTCCGGAAGATCAGAGACTGTGCTCGGACCATTCGCAAAGACCATCGAAGGAACCGTGTACGATCATCTCGACAACGTGGTCGGTGGAGTCTACGTGGTGGTTGAGATATGGGTTGGTTATTGGCCCACGAACTACGGCGTGCTCAGTGGTTCCCAGGCCACTCTCTCGGATTCATGGGGATACTACGAAGTCACGTTCGATGCAAACGAATGGAGCACTCATTATGTAATCGAGGTAAATGGCACAAAGGGTTCGACTCAATGGCTTGAGAATGCGGAGGCGAACGGAGACACCATTCAGACTGTCGATCTGGACTCCTCATTCGAGATACCGGAACTGGACAGTCCCGCGACACTGGCATTCGTGGCGTTAGTGACTGTTGCCTTTGTACTGTTCGCAGCAAGACTGACGCGTGCTCGACTACGATGAGCATGCTGACACCAATTCGCATCCTGGCTGAGACTCCGAAAACGAGACCTTGCCTATTGCTGGGCACCCTGACTGGAAACCTCATTAGAGTGGATACTGGGAAAGGTCTTTGCCTGCACAGAGTGCCGCTCAGGAATCTGACTGACTCAGTACTCCTCGTGAAGCGCAGCTGCGGTGATTCCGTTATCGGCCGATAGGAGTGCGCCGGTCAGCAAGCTCGAATCGTCCGAGGCAAGGAAGAGAACGACCTTGGCTGCTTCCTCTACAGTTCCGAGGCGCTCAGTCGGGTAGTGGCTCGCGACGTATTTGCAGAAATCCTTGTAGGACATCCCCTGACGCTTCGCCTCATCCCTGGTCATAGGCGTCTCGATCTCTCCGAAGAGCACGGCATTGACCCTGATGTTCTCCCTGGCGTAGTCGACGGCCGTGCCTCGCGTGAGGCCAGACACACCTGCCTTCGATGCGCAGTATGCAGAGTCGGCATAGTCCGCCAAGATGGCGCTGCAAGAGGAGCTATTGACGATGACTCCCCCGCCCTGCTTCCGCATCTGTATGATTGCGTGCTTGGAGCACAGGAAGACCCCTTTGAGGTTGACATCGATAATCCGGTCCCATTCCGACTCGGAGATGTCGTGGACACGTCCATCAATGAATATGCCCGCATTGTTGAAGAGGATATCTAGCCTGCGGTACCTGTCGACAACCGCCTTGACCATCTTCTTGACGTCCGACTCCTTCGAGACATCCGCTCTGATGAAAAAGGGACTAAATCCGGACTCCTTCAGGTTCCGGACGGCCTTCCTGCCGTTCTGTCCCGAGATATCCGCAATCGCGACCTTGGCCCCTTCTTCGAGAAAGAGGCGGGCGGTTGCGAGGCCGATCCCCGACGCTCCTCCTGTGACAAGCGCCACCTTACCCTTCAACCTGTTCATCTGATTGGCCTCGTTCTACCCCAGACTGATGCCGATATTTCAATCCTAGGCACCGCTTCCCCAGGTTGGTCAGTCCGACTCGGTCTTCGGCAGGGATATATAGCGTTCAGAGGATTCGGGCACTGACCTTGTGGGTTTGCCGAGGGGAGGTCACTAGCATGAGAGCTGGAGGAGCAGATCAGCATGATAGCAAGAGGAGTTGCAGCAGCACTAGTGATGTTCGTGCTCTCGGTGAGCATGGTCTCGGTACAGGGTTCGACCGCATCGGATGAGGCGCCGGCTGAAGATGTTCAGACGGCCCAGTGGAGATTTCTGATCTATCTAGTCGCCGACAACAACCTAGATGTCAAGGCTGGAAGGTTCCACGTCCCAGTCGTGGAGGACGACTTCCAGGAGCTCATGTCGGTTGGCTCGACGGACCAAGTGGTCTGCTACGTCCTTGTCGACCGATGGGAAGGCCCGGCGAACCTGTTCAAGATACACGCGGGCTCGATGGAGGAGATGACGGACTTCCCGCTGAACGGCATCGAGGTGAACATGGGGGACCCCGCCACGCTGACGAGTTACATCGAGTACACCTATGACGCCACCCCGGCCGAACACACGGTTCTCATGTTCTGGGACCACGGATCTCAGGACTACGTCTGCTGGGATGACAACGGGCCCGAGACGGGCGTTGGGGACGCGCTAACCCACCATGAAGCCATTTCCGCGCTCCAGGGCTACAAGGTCGACGTGATCGGGGCGGACGAGTGCCTCGTGGGCCAGATCGAGGTCGCCTACGAGTACGCCAAGAGCGGCGTGGACATCGATTTCCTGCTAGCCAGCCAGACCTACACTGGATGGAGAGGATACCCGTACGATCAGGTCTTCGCTGAAATGGTCAAGAACCCGTACATGACCCCGAGGGAGTGCGCTGCGATGTTCATCGAGCAGGTGGACATACTGCTCAGCGAGACGCCCATAATGTCAGAGGTCGTCAATTGTCACGCGGCGATCGACCTTGCCATGACCCTGACCCTCGTCGAGAGCTTCCAGGGCATGACAGCGCTCGTACAGGAGGACATGGCGAGATTCGTCCAGGCTCTCGCGAACGCGAGGGGCACGTCCGAGTACCAGTATGGGTCCGGCGAGGCGGGGCTCATCGATTTCAGGAACTTCGTGGAGACGCTGATGGAGCTGTCGCCATCTGAAGATGTCAGTGCGGCCTGCGGGCAAGTGCTTGCAGACTTCGACCAGACCATAGTGGCGCTGCAGGACACCCACGTGTTGGAGGGGTTCGTGAACGGGCTCGGCCTGACGTTCCCGCAGCACGAGTTCGAGCTCCCCGAGTATTACCCGTCGTACGGGTTCGGAAACGAGGGCTGGATAGACTTTCTGGAATCCTTCTGGACCCTTAGAGGTCCGGGCGGCTCCGCTTAAGCGCAGGCTCGTAGCTCATCAAGCAGTCGGGCGGAATCGGAATACGCCAAGCGCTGGCTGGGATTGGTGGCCTCTGTCGACCTCCTCAGCAACAGACGTACGAGAGGTCGAAGTACAACGGGTTAGCGCCCCAGTAATTGTCTATGCTTCTGCCCGGATCGTTGACCCAGTCACCCCAGCCTACGAACCTGTCGGTCTTGTAGATCCAGGTCTGGTCCACATAGGTCAGCAGGATGTACGAGGCGTCGTCATAATGGATCTTCTGGCAGTTGTGGACGTACTCCCTTCTCAGGATCGGATCCAGCGTCATTACCGATTTGGTGTAGTTCTCTTCGTACGAGGCGTTGTCCCAGTGATTGTTGTTCCAGCCACCAAT
>JALOTQ010000082.1 GCA_025457815.1 Thermoplasmata archaeon | reverse complement strand
CACCCCCCAGGCGTTCGACCAGGGGGAGCAGATGACCATCGACCAGATCCTCGCGAGGGTCGAGAAGCTGAAGTGCCGTCACGTCTGCCTCACGGGAGGAGAGCCGCTGGCACAGAAGGAGGCCGCTGCCGTCCTGAAACGGCTTCTGGACGAGGGGTACCAAGTGGTCCTTGAGACGAACGGGGCGATGCCCTTGGATGACATGCCGTGCGTAGAGAACCTTACCATCAGCATGGACATCAAGTGCCCTTCGTCGGGGGAGTCAGAAAAGATGCGGTTCGAGAACATCGAGCTCCTCGGGCCGACCGACCAGCTGAAGTTCATAATATCGGACGATGTGGACTACGACTATGCCAAGCAGGTCCTTCAGGAATATCCGGTCAAGTGCGAGGTCATCTTCACCCCTGTCGGGGGCAAGGACCTTAGATCGATGGCGGAGAAGGTGCTCAAGGAAGGCCTGAACGTCCGCGTCCTGCCTCAGCTGCACAAGTTCATATGGGGCGACGAGGACAACCGATGAGCAATATCATCCTCTGAACACCGGCCGCTTTGAGAGGTGCGTTGGCAGCGGAAGCCGCGCTTTCGGATATCCCTTCGAGAGCCGTTCGACCTCGGCCCTCAGCTCCTCCAAGGTCATCATCTTCTGCTCACCGCTCCTCAAGCGCACGGGGAGCTTTCCAGAAACCTTCTCCTTCTCCCCGTAGACGACTATCATGTTGATCCATTCCATCTCGGCGTTCCTGATCTTCTTCCCGACCTTGTCGTCCAGGTCGTCGATGTCGACTCTGGCATCTATTCCCTTCGCAATCCGTTCGCAGTCCGCCAGGAAATCCGAGCCGATGGGAATCAGTCGTATCTGTGTCGGCGCCAGCCAGAATGGAAGCGCTGGCTTCTCGTGCTTGAGCGCCTCCTCGAGAAGGACGTATATCCAGCGCTCAATCGAACCTATGGATGAGTGGCAGATGGTGCAGCCCTTCTTCTTGCCGTCCGAATCGGTGTAGACGATACCGTACCGCTCGGCGTCCTCGACGTCGAGCTGGACCGTGCTGAGCTGCACTGCCCCACCAACCGAGTCAATCCCCTGGAACTCGTGCTTCACCGCCCAGTAGTGCTTCATCTCGGAGAGCACTTCGATTAGCGCCGGCTTCTTGGAGTGCTTCAGCAGCTCCACCAGGTTTCCCTTGTACTTGTCGTAGAATTCCTTCACAATCCTGAAGGCAACGGCATACTCGACCCCGGTTGCGTCCGCGAGGTCCGAGTAGTTCCTGTAGAGGTGCATGTACTCCTTCCAGCCCTCCTCCACATCCTTCGTGAAGCAGTGGACATCCGGCATGTGGAACGCCCTCAGCCTCTTCAGGCCGGTGAGCTCGCCTCTCTGCTCCAGCCTGAAGCTCTTCGAGAACTCATACACTCTCAGGGGGAGGTTCCTGTAGCTCAGGGTCGCCCCCTTCATCATCCTGAACAGGCCGAAGTCGCCCGCGAATCTGAGCACGAACTCCCTCTTCTCCTCGGTCTTCAGGGTGTAGTGCCTCTCGTGGAATGACATCCCTTGGCTCTTTATGTCCGGGAAGGACCAGTCGTACAGAATAGGCGTGTCGATCTGGATAGCGCCTATCCTGTCGAGGGCGATCTCCTCCGCCCACTTCTCCAGGAGTTTGAAGACGAGGTGGCCCTTGGGGAACATGCGGAAGTGTCCTCGGTCGCTCGCCTCCTCGTAGTCGACGAGCTCGAGCCTCTGCATGGCTTTGATGGACGGCGGCTCCTCGCCCTTGGTCCGCCCGACCTCCTCCGAGAGTATGAATTTCTTCAGCGACGGGTACTTGTCAAGAACGGTTGTCGCATCAATGTCCCCTATGTCCAGGGGGTATTCCTCGCCCTCGGGCGTGAGGATGTAGAAAGTCTTGGATATCTTCTCCACGACCTCCTCCCGCGTGACCTTTTTCTCGGAAGTGAACTCCCTGGAAAGCTCAGAGAGCGGGTGGCCCTTGCACTTGATCTCGAAGCCCTTGTACCATCCAAAGGGCGACCTGTGCACGGAGATGCCCTTGGCCTTGAGCGCGGCCTCGGTGGCCTTCAGGACCTCTATCGCCTGCGCCGGGGCAGCCAAGTTAGGGCTCAAGTGAGCGTAAGGGTACAGAACCAGGACCTCTGCCTTCACCTTCTGGAAGACGTCGGAAAAATCCTCCGCGGCGACGCTCGCGATGGCCTCAGGGTCCTCGTCAGATGACTCTATGGTCGAGAACGCGACAAGGGCTTCCTTGAAGGAGTGCTTCTTCGAGTGTCCCTCGGGCAGCGGCTCCGCCATCTTAGTAGGTTCCTTGACCTCGTACTCGAACTTGTCGGCATGGATGAGGAGTACCCTCATATGGTATCGTCGTCGAAATAGATGGAAGACTATTAAAAGGATGCACAGCGGTAGGTGTCTGGGAAAGCACTCACCCAGGGAGCGAAACCTTCATTTGCGCTCCTGGGACATGCGGGTCAATATTGTAGGACCTATCGGGTCGAGGAGGAGTCCCCTTGGCAGCGAAGGAGAAAGAGCCGGAAGCAAAGGACGAGAAGACGAAGATTCCTGAGGCGAAGAATCCAGCCTCTGAGAAGGCATCCGAAGAATGCGGAATCAAGCCTCCCCGGGCTGTCTGCGTCGCCCTTCCCCACGAGGGAAAGCCCGTTCGCGTCCTGGGCAACTCCCCTTCGGAGTTCATCTCCACGTTGCACAGGTCAGTTCTGGCATGGGTCAATTTCACGGTGTGCGATATTGAGAAGGAAGGCGCGGAGATCGCTGCCGTGCTCGGGTTCAGCGCATCGCTAGTCCCGGAGGTGTGCAAGGGATATCATGCCAACTTCATCGACAGGGAGACCGAAATTGGCATCATGGTCCCGGCGGTCATGATCAAGAAATTGGAGATCAAGTCATATCCACTGCTGATCCTGGCGAGGAAAGACCTCATCGTGACGATACACAGTGAGGAGGTGGAGAGGCTTGTCCAGTTCTCCAGGTACGCCGACAACTACATGCGGAAACTGCCGGCAAGCATGCCCCTCGACGAGAAGCTCACGATGATGATGGTCAGGATTCTTGACGAGAACAATTCTCGCAACTTCGAGTATCTTCGGGAGATCGAGGAGATGGCGGACGGCATGAGTGAGATGCTCCTGGACCCGAAATCGCCCAGGCTGCAGATTGGCCGCCAGATATACGATCTCAAGCACACGCTGATCACATACCTCAACACGCTCTGGAGGACTCTTGATGTGCTCCACTCACTTCGGTACGGCGACGCCCAGCTGGTGACCGACAATCCTAAGCTGCTGGCCCAGATTGGCCTGCTGGTCGAGGACGTCAACAGACAGATCTCGCTGAGCGAGCATATGTCTGAGGTGCTGGCATCCGGTCTCGAGGTGCTCCAGGCACTATACAACAACCAGCTTCAGATCCTCAATAACAGGATGACCCTCACCATAACGTGGCTGACCATCCTAGGAACAGCGGTCCTCGTGCCGAACACTCTGGCCACAATATACGGATACGCATTTGCGACCGAAGGTCCGCTTCTCTGGTGGAGCATCTCTGTCATGGTGATAGCGACAGTGGCAGCCACCTACCTGGCCTACTGGTGGGTTAGCAAATGGATACGCCTGCCGAGAAATCCGGGGCAATAGAGTCACTTGCCGTCGCGCAGGACGTCGAAACGGTTTTTAGCCTGACGCCTGATATGCAGCACGGTGAACATTCGTTGAAGGAATTCGACGTCTACGTCCAGAACAAACCCGGGGAGCTGGCTAAGGTCTGCGAGCTACTGGGAACAAACGGCGTGAACATAAAAGCGATATCCAGCGAGCGGAACAACAAGCCGATGATCAAGATCGTCACGGACGACGAAGCAACCGCCAAATCGTCCCTGGCCAGATCCGGAATCGCGTTTGAGATGCGGGATGTCGTCTCGGTTCGAATGGCGGACAGACCGGGGGAGCTTGGCAAGATCGCGAGGAAGCTGGCACGAGCCATGGTCAACGTCGATTCCATCTACATACTGGGAAAGGAAGGTCCCACCACGGATATCGCCTTCACGGTGGACAATCTCGAGAAGGCTCAGATGGCCCTGAAGTGAGATTCGAGTCTGACCGCTTCATCGGACGGTCAATCGAGGCTCTTTCCCTTTCGTACCAGGATCTCCTCGAGAATGTTCCTGGCTTCGCGCATCTTGGTTAGCTCTGCGTGTGTCAGATCCAGCTTCAGAACGTGAGACCAGACTTTCGACAGGGAATGATAGGAATCGCGGATCAGCTCCAAGTCATCGTCGATGTCCTCTTCTGGCTGGACCTTCTCCTCCTCGATCGGCCGATAGAAAACGTTTCGGCCGGTCTTCGTCCGGGTCAGAATGCCCTTTCTCTCGAGTTTCTGGAGAGCCTGGGTCGCACCGGATTGGGTGATCTTGAGCTCGGCTGCAAGCAGCGTGGGCGAGTGTATACCCTTTTTCAGAACCGTCAGAATTTCCTCTTCTCTGGGGGTCAGCATACGGATCATTCCATAAGTCATGTATTAGCACTCACTTATGCTTACTAATGTTTGCTAATGTGTTTCTTCTGGAATGGCTAATGATATACGTGCACAAAGACCTTTTGTCTGCTGACTGGCAGCTGTCCATTTCAGCCTTAACTCTCATTGCGTCTGAATCCTAATGAATCCGTCCTCTGTGACACTGTTACAGCTAGATGAGAAAAAAGGACGGAGAGAGGGAATCCGGACATCAAATGCCCAGGAATGCCTAGGCGCCTTCCTTCTCTTCCTTGATTTTGCCCTCTCCAGATTCCGGAGGGATAAGGTCCTCCACTCTGGTCTTCCTCTTCGGGATCGAACCAGGCACGAGGATGTTCATGAACTTCTCGAAGTGGTTCTTCTCTGCCAGCATCTGCTCTCTGCTGAGTTCAAGGCCTGCCACAGCCGAGATGGAGTCTGCCCCCAGTCCATAGGACTGGGTCCTTAGGTTCGCAAGGTCTTTCTCGAGGCGTCTCTCGTGGTCCTCGATGATCTTCCCGATCCTCTCGAAAGCGAGGTCCTTTAGCATATTCTCCAGGAAGGCTATCTGGTCCTCCTTGGTCTTCTTCGACTTAAGCATGATTGCCGCCTCGTGCTTGAAGTCAATCCTTGCGCCTGCGTGCTCTTCGTCGGTCTTCGATATCCAGATCATCGGATGCTCTGGAGCGTTGTAGGTCACCTTCTCGGGAACGAGCGAATCGGCCGAGATCTTCATTCCAGCGTCGCCTGAGGAGTGGTACACTGCGTAGAAGCTCATCCTCTCGAGGAAGTTGACCTCCAGGAACTCGCGCCTGTTCTTCTCGACTATTGTAGGGTTCTCCTTCGCAAGCTCCTCTAGAACCATCGCTGGGCTGACATCCGGCTTCTTGTCGCCCAGGTATCTGGACGCGCCCATGATACACTTGAGCGGCTCGTAGGTCCTCGTCAGCCAGAACGAAGGCGGGAAGGCCGTCCAAGACCTCTTCCTCCCCTCCTCCTCCTTCTTGACCTTGAGCTTCGAGAAGGAGAAGGTCGAGAACTGGTACCTGATCTGCCGGTCTACGGTTTCGAGTATCCCTGATGGAATCCCTTCCTTGGCGACGATCCTGTCTGCCCAGAAGCCGAGCTCAGACCGGAGCTTCGGTCGAGTGGTTGCGCCAGTCTGGGCGATGTGGCTGAGGACCTGTCTCCTGGTGGGCGTGATGAGCCAGCTTAGCCATAGGACGAACGATTTCGGTGTGTCGATGTATGGCACCGGCAGTATGGCATGGTCCGCGGCTGTGCCCCATCCGGGAAGAACGGCCTGTCCTGGCGCGTGGGAGAGTGACCTGTCGAGGAATGCGGTCACGGCCACCTCGTCGGTGAGTTCTGATTGATCTCTCATTGGATTTGGCTCGATGCGGAGGTCTGAGTTGAGGAAGTAGTAGTTCTGCCTCTTCGAGTTCACTGGCAGCAGGACGCCACACTCGACTCCCTTGGCGAGCAATGTCCTCATCTGGACCGAGCTCTTGTCCTTGAGGGGTCTGGTCTGAGCGCTGAGAGACATCCTCCTCATCGACTCCGTCAGAGGATTCTTCTCGATCTCCTTCCTCGTCAGCGGCTGTTTGTGAAGAAGGGTGTAGACGACGGCCCTCGACACGTTGTTTGTTAGGAATTCACCGATCTCGAGCGCTTTCTCCTTCGGAATAGGCAAAACCTGCTGTGGCATCCCAATCCCACCTGTCCCTATTTGCTTCAAATCGCATCTTGGCTACTTATAACTATGCTAGAATAGCAACTGCCCCGCCTATCCGGAGAAGCCTCCTGTTCGTTCAGTTTGGCACTTGCGTGCGATGAATGAACGGGAGCAGATGCTAGTCCGGACGCGTTCTCCTTCGGAGCCTCACGAACGAGACAATCACCGCCGCCAAACCGAGGACGATGAGCGCCGGGATGCCGAGTTCGGGGATCATGCCCGAGACCGTGACCAGCACTGTATCTGTGTCGTAATTGCCCGCGGCATCCGTCACATTGAGGGTGACGTTGTACACGCCTTCTATCCAGAACGCGAACGACATCACCATTCCAGTAAGAACCACCTCGGTGCCGTCATAGGTGAAATTCCATGCGTAGTTCACGATGCCGAAGTCGTCGGTCGAGCTGGTCCCATCGAGGGTTACGTTGACGCCTCCCATCACGAAGAGGTCCTCTCCTGCGTTGGCAGAGGGCGGGTTTGTGTCCGGCGGGCGCACCTGCATGTAGAGCCAAGGAGCTCCGTAGGTCGGAATCAGCATGAACTGCTCAGTCCAATTGCCGTAGTTGGTCCAGTAGGCCTCATTCGCAGCGAACAGTCTCTCTCTGTATGCCACTGGCTGGCTCCCCATGTCGTCGTGCGCCAATCCCTGCAGTTGGTCTACAAGATCCTGTCTCGTCGAGAGGTCCAGAGCTCCGAGGGAGGCGTTGTAGACCTGGTCAAACGATTCGTTGCTCCAGTATAATCCAGACATACCGTCATCAATGGACATGGTCGTCATCACATCCATCATCTCGGTCGAAGGATCCACAATGGGGGAGAAATCATAGCTCCATAGATAGCAGTCAAAGTCGGCGTAGTACCACAACGTGGCTAATTGAAGGATGTGC
>JALOTQ010000081.1 GCA_025457815.1 Thermoplasmata archaeon | reverse complement strand
CGAGGAGTGGGCCATCGAGGACCCGGTAGGGTCGTCAATCGAGATCTACAGGCGGGCTAGGGAACTGATCGAGAAGAAAGTGCTCGATCTAGCGACGAGGCTCAGGGCAGGGCCACCCTCGAAGACCGAGGACGAACCCGGGGTCGTATCCTTCCATCTGGCTGAAGAGTAATGCCGTCCATCATGTCTGCAATAGCCTTTTTACCCGTGTTCTGGATACGGTCTCAGATGATACTCGTAACCAAGTGGTTCGGGGCATTCCTCTGCGACGAGGGCAAGGTCAGGAAAGCGGCCCTGTTCCCCAAGGACGCGAAGGAGGTGGCCGCGAGGCTGCTCGCGATGAGGAACGGCGAGGTACTCGCGGAGGAGCAGCAACTAGCCTCCTCCGCCCGGGAGGTCGTTGACGGACGCCTTCACGAGTTCGGCAAGAGGGTCAAGTTCGATTCGTCCTTCATCAAGCCCGAGAACTACGGGTTCACGCTCGACATCTACCGCGAGGCCACTATCGCGCTGGCCAAGCAGGCAGCGAAGGAGAGCGTCGGCCCAGACGTGCACCTCGGCCAGGCAGTTCGCGCGTACTCCGACCTGGTCTTCACCAGCAACATGCTTTCTGAGCGCCTTCACGAATGGTACGGTCTTCATTTTCCAGAGCTGGAGAACGTCCTGAGCGGAGAGGGGTATTCCAAGGCGATATCGGAATGGGGATCTCGGGAGAACGTACTGTCATCCCTCAAGATGCAGATGGATTCCATAGGGTCCGATGTCGAAGCCGAAGACCTCGAGTCGATAAGGGTGCTGGCCCAGTCCCTGCTCGAATCGCAGTCCGCGAGGGCGAGGGTCGAGAATTACATCGACCTCCGAATGCGCGAGGTGGCCCCCAACATCACCAGCCTCGTCGGCCCTGTGATCGGGGCCAGGCTCATGATGCATGCCGGAAGCCTCAAGCGACTCGCGTCCATGCCTGCAGGGACGGTCCAGCTGCTTGGCGCTGAGAAGGCGATGTTCCGACACCTGAAGGAAGGCAGCAGGCCCCCGAAGCACGGCGTCCTGTTCACCCACCCGATGGTGAGGAACGCCCCTGGATGGCAGAGGGGCGCCATCGCCAGAGCCTTGGCTGCAAAACTGTGCCTCGCCGCGAGGGCAGACACATACTCGCGGAACGACATCTCAGCTCTGCTCAAGGAGCAGTTCGAGAAGCGCGTGGCCGAGATCAGAAAACAGCATCCGGCGCCTCCGAAGAAGGGGCCAGGCAGGAAGAAGGGCCGCAGACGCTGACGGAAAGGTATTTTAGTAGTCCTCGATTATCGGTGCTGGGAAGGGAAACTCATGGTCACGGAACAGGCAGAAGTCAGGGAGCTCAAGGAAGGCCGGTACATGGTCATAGACAACGAGCCTTGCAAGATTCTGAGCATCTCGACTTCGAAGCCAGGGAAGCACGGCGAAGCAAAGGCGAGGATCGAAGCCGTCGGCATCTTCGACGGAAACAAGAAATCCGTGGTCTACCCCGTGAAACACAAGATACAGGTCCCGCTCATCGACAAGCGCCAGGCCCAGGTGGTGGCAATCATGGGCGCCGAGGTGCAGCTCATGGACCTCGAGACCTACGAGATGTTCCACCTCCCCATCACGGACGATGTCAAGGACGACCTCAAGCCCGGCTCGGACATCATGTACATCGTCGCGATGGACAGGAAGAAGATCACCAGGGTGTGATCATGCCGATCCGGGGCATGCTCACGTTCATGGGTGCCGAGAACCCTTTTGATGAAGCCAAGTTCGTCATAGTCGGTGTGCCGTTCGACCGCACGACCACGTACCGGAGCGGAACCAGGTTCGCCCCGACCGCGATACGCGAGACCACATGGAACTTCGAGAACAACAACTTCGAGCACGGCGTGACCATGGACGACATACCGGTCCATGACGCAGGAGACCTGTTCGAGGAGGGCACTGTCGACGAGATGGTGGAGTCGGTCTACGAGGAGGCGAACAAGATCGTCTCCGCGGGCAAGTTCCCCATATTCATGGGCGGCGAGCATTCAATCACGCCCCCGGTCGTCAGGGCGTTTCGCGACATCTCCGTTATCACCATCGACGCCCACTTCGACTACCGGGACAGCTACCAGGGTCTAAAGAACAGCCACGGGTGCGCGCATAGGCGCATAGTGGACCATGTGGGCGTGGGCAACGCCTTCGCCTTCGGCATCAGGTCCATGTCCGCAGAGGAGGACGCGAACAGTGGGTTGTACGCCGACGCCTTCAGGATTCACAAAGAGGGCTGCGAGAAGGTCTTCGAGGAGATGCTCTCGAAGCTGAAGAGAAAGCCCGTCTATCTCTCACTTGACATAGACGGCATAGACCCGGCATATGCGCCTGGCACCGGCACCCCTGAGCCCTTCGGGCTCACGCCATGGGATGTGAGGTACATCATAAACAGGCTCGCGGACCGCCTGGTCGGGTTCGACGTCGTGGAGGTCTCGCCTCCGTACGACAACGGCAACACGTCCGTGCTGGCCGCCAGGATGATAAGGGAAGTCATCGCCGTGAAGTGGAAGGCGATGAAGGGCAAGAAGTAGGCCTCAGCCCTTGACTATCTTCTCGACTTCCTTCTTGTACTGCTCGACCAATTCGTCTGCGCGGGCAGGGTCCTTTGATTCGGAGTATATGCGGAATATCTGTTCGGTCCCGGACGGCCTCAGAAGTACCCAGCCTTCCTTGAAGAATATCTTCAGCCCGTCCGTCGTGTCGATCCGCTCGCCCTTCGCGCTTATCGCAAGCTCGGACAGGACGACCTGCTTCTTGGCGTCAGGGCATCGTGTCTTCTTCTTCCTCTGGTGGTATTGAGGTATCATGTCGTTCAGCTTCGACAGCTTGCCCTTCTTGGCGACTATGTCGAGTATCTTCGCCGCCGCCATCGCCCCGTCCCTGCAGTACTGGAAATTGGCGAATATGAGCCCCCCGTTCTCCTCTCCTCCGAAGATGCCTCCCTTCTGCATCATGACGCGCGCGACGACCGGGGACCCGACCGCGGTGTAGATCACGTTTCCCTTGGCCATCCTTACGGCGTCTTCGACGGCCATCGAGGAGCCGACAGTCGTCACGACCAGCCGCCCCTCCTTCTCCTTGCAGATGTGATGGGCGCAGATCGCCAGGCTCCGGTCGCCGTATAGGTACCTGCCAGTGTCATCGACGAATATGGTCCTGTCCGCGTCGCCGTCGTGCACGAACCCGAAGTCGAATTCTCCGGCTTTCACCAGCTCGACCAGGTCCCCGACGTTCTCCGGAGTGGGCTCGCTGTTGTGACCAGGGAAAGCCCCGTTCGGGTCGGCGTTCAGGGTGACGTATCTGACTCCGAGCCGCTCCAGCAGTTTCGGAGTGACCAGGCTGGACGCCCCGTTGCTGCAGTCGACCGCCACCCTGAGGTTGGCCCTCCGTATCGCCGCGACGTCAACGACGGACATGATCCCGCCGATGTAGCGTTCTATCGCTGTGGTCTGCGGGATGGTCCGTCCTATCCTCGTCCATTCCGCTCGGGTGAAGTCGCCGCTGTGGAAGATGCGCTCGATGGCCTCCTCGTTCGCCCTGCTCATCTCGGTGCCGTCGGGGTCGATCGCCTTGATGCCGTTGAACTCGGGGGGATTGTGTGATGCCGTTATCACGACGCCTCCAGCGACATTGCCCTTCTTGACGGCGTACTGAAGCGTCGGGGTTGGGACTATGCCGCAGTCGAGGACTGTGCATCCCGTCGCCATTAGTCCCGAAGCGCATGCGGACTTGAGCATCTCGTTGGATGTGCGGGCATCCGTGCCGATCATCACAGAGCCCTTCATGTAGGTGCCCATGGCCATCCCCATCCTGAGGGCGAACTGGCAGTCCATGCCCTCGGAGTTCACGACTCCCCTAACACCGTTCGTCCCGAAGAGCCTCGGAACGGCCTTGTCAGCGACCATCTCAACACGGATGTTCGAATCGCAAATAAAAGCTTCCTATCTCCCGTCGGAATGGGACACGTTGCGGCCTTCGGAAATCCGTGACTCGTAGGGGGGTTTCCGGTGGAACGAGCCAAGGCCGGAAAATCCATAGAAGTATATAGTCCGTTGAGGGATGCCGTCTTGGGAAGGGGGGACTAAGCACGGGATTCAAGGAATGGATTATCCCGCAGGAGAAGCACTTCTTCGACATGCTGGAGCAGCAGGCCGATGTGGTCGTCGAAGGCGCCGAGGCTCTCCTCGACATGGCCAAGAACTTCACCAATGTCGCCGGGAAGCGGGACAAGATCAAGGAGATCGAGCACCGAGGCGACAACATAGTCCACACGATCGCAGACGAGCTGAACAAGACATTCGTGACTCCCATAGACCACGACGACATGTCCAAGCTCACGTCGAGGATGGACGACATCCTCGACTACATCGAGGCAGCCTCCCATCGGATGTGGTCGTACGAGATCAAGACCGTCCCTCCCGACATGATCAAACTCGCGGAGGTCATCCTCAGCTCCGCGAAGGAAGTCAACCACGCGGTCAAGGACCTCAGGCATTTCAAGAACAGAGATGAGATCTTCAAGCACTGCATCGAGGTCAACAGGCTCGAGAACATGGGCGACGACATCACGCACGGCGCGGTTGCAGGCCTTTTCAAGAAGTACGATGTCGTGGACATCATCAAGCTAAAGGAGATCTACGAGTACCTGGAAGAGGCCACGGACAAGTGTGAGGACGCTGCTGATGTCATCAAGGACATCTTCGTGAAGAACTCGTAGAGGCTACTCGATGGAACTCTTCGGCCTTTCACTCATAGCCCTCCTGACGATAATCCTCACTCTGTCGTTCGACTTCGTCAACGGGTTCCACGACTCTGCGAACTCTATCGCGACGATAGTGGCCACGCGTGTGCTGTCCCCGGTCAAGGCGGTCGCCATGGCGGCGTTCTTCAACTTCATGGGATTCACGCTCGGCCTCGAGGTCGCGAAGAGGATAGGGACAGGCATAATCGACACCGAGACGGCCATCGAGCAGGGGCCAATACTGATAATGTGCGCGGTGGCTGGCGCCGTGGTGTGGGACCTCATCACCTGGTGGTGGGGGATACCAACCTCTAGCAGCCACGCTCTCATCGGAGGGCTCATCGGCGCCGGGGTCGCCGCGGTGGGCACTGGCATCATAGTGTGGAGCGGCACACTCAGGGTGCTGATATTCATAGCAATAGCTCCTGCGGCGGGCATGGTCGCCGCGCTCTTGCTCACGGTCCTCGTGATGCGGCTTCTGCGGCGTACGAACCGTACGGTCGTGAACAAGTACTTCAGGCGGCTGCAGCTGTTCTCCTCGGCGTTCCTCTCCCTGACTCACGGGTCCAACGATGCCCAGAAGGCTATGGGCATAATCGCGCTGGTCATTCTGATAGATGCTGGCATGGCGGTGCCGGACGAGTTGTCGGTGCCCTTCTGGATCCAGATATCCTGCCTGACCGCGATCTCCCTTGGCACTTTCTTCGGGGGCTGGAGGATAGTGAAGACCATGGCCTCCAGGATAACGAAGCTCGAGCCTTGGCAGGGATTCTGCGCCGAGACGGGCGCGGCCGTCATGCTCTTCTCCACGGCGAAGTTCGGGATACCAGTCAGCACCACCCACACGATATCCGGCGCCATAATGGGCGTGGGGGCAACCAAGAGCCTGTCAGCGGTCAGGTGGGGGGTCGGCCGCAAGATCGTCATCGCGTGGATACTCACGATACCCGCGTCCGCGTCCATCGCGGGTTCGCTGTTCCTCCTTCTGAACGCCCTCGGCCTCTAGATTGGCGCTCCGCGCCTTCGTCTCTTCTCGAACTCCCTGATGAGGAAAGTCACGCCGACCGCCGCGGAGAGGGCGAGGATTATGATCGCCCAGTCCGGCAGGCCAGCCTCTGCCGCCAGGACAGCCGCTCCGCCCATCACCAGCCAAGGGATGAGGAGCTCGATGAACAGAAGCCACATCGGGGTAGGGCGCTTCCTCAATTTCTTCGCCAGACAATCACCTACGATGGCGGGACCTTCGCCTTGCTCAGTATCTTGGAGACGACCTCCGCCCCGTCAGGCACGGTCACTCCCTCGTCTATCAGAGAGTCTACGATGCTGCATCCCGCGCCGATCCGTGCGTCTTGCAGGACCACGGACCGCTCGACCTTGGACCTGAGCCCGACCACGGCTCTCTCGGCGATGTACGCGTGCGGCCCGATGGTCGCTCCCGCGACGACGGCGCGGTCCCTGATCGTGACCGGAGGAGTGAGCACCGAGCCATCCGTGACGCATTCCTTGTCGACTGTCTTCGCGTCCTTCCCCATGAGGGTCCAGAAGGCCTCCAGGACATTCTCCCTCCTCCCGCAGTCGATCCAGTAGCCGTCGAACTTGAGCCCGTACATGCCCTTGCCGAGTATTGCGGGGAAGACCTCGCGCTCCATCGAGACGAAGCCCTTGCCTATGTGGTCGAGGACCTCGCGCTCGAGCGCGTACACGCCCGCGTTTATCAGGTTGGAGAAGGCCTCCTCCCGCTTCGGCTTCTCCTGGAACCTGCGTATCCTTCCGTCCTTGTCAAGGTCCACGACGCCGTAGGGGGTCGGATCCTCGACGGGCCAGAGGGAGATCGACGCGATGCCCTTCTTCTTTCTGTGGAACTTCAGGAACTCGCCGATGTCCAGGGACGAGATGCTGTCGCCGTTTATGACCAGGAACTCGCCGTCTATGTGGTCTTCGACGTTCTTCACGGCGCCTCCGGTCCCGAGCGGCTCCGGCTCGTCGACCAGCGTTATCTTCCTTCGCGGCCGGTTCTTCCTGAGATACTCCTCCATCGCCTCCTTCTTGTAGCTGACGGGGACGATGACCTCGTCCACCTCCGAGGGTATGGAGTCGATGACATGCATGATCAGGGGCTTGCCCATGACGGGCAGCAACGGCTTAGGTATCCTGTACGTCAGAGGCCTCAGCCTGGTCCCTTGGCCGCCCACTAGAAGTACTGCCTTCACGGCCTCTGGGATTATGTTCGTATGTATAAAAGCATCCGCTAGGGGTTATGGGAATGCGACGGACCAGCGCCTACTGGGTCGGGGAGATGCTGACGACGTTGTTGCCGCGGAGGATCACGGTCCCCAGCCGCTTCACGTTCTCGTTGTTTGTCTCCTCAG
>JALOTQ010000080.1 GCA_025457815.1 Thermoplasmata archaeon | reverse complement strand
TTTCTGCAGGAAATACGGCTCCATCGCGCTCAGGACCTCGGGCAGGACCGCGGAGGTTGCGCTGTGGTCGAAATAGATGCGCTTCCCGACCTGGGATGTCATAACGAAATCAGGTGATGTTTGAACACCATTTAATAGGTTTGTTGGGCGGAGGCTGGCGCCTCCTGCCCGAGAAGGGAGCTCCTGCCCCGAGCAATGTGAAAGACACTAATATCGGTCAAATCCTATGCCAGCCCCGACTCAGATGGACGCCAAGCGGATACGGAGGGACTTCGTCGTCCTGGGCAAGGAGATCGGCGGAAAGCTGCCAGTATACCTCGACAGCGCCTGCCAGACTCTCAGGCCGCGACAGGTCACGGAGGCCATTTCCGAGTACTACGACTCCTACCCGTCATGCGCTGGCAGAAGCGTCCACAAATTCGCGACGGAGGTCTCGCTGAGGTGCGACACCGTACGTGCGAAGGCGGCGGAATTCTTCGGCGCTGAGAGTCCCTCAGAGATTGCATTCACGAAGAACACGACTGAAGGGCTGAACACCGTCATCTTCGGACTAGGATTGCGCAAAGGGGACGAGGTGGTCGCGACCGACTACGAACACAACTCCGTCCACGTGCCTCTGGTGCACCTGGCTAACACTGCGGGCGTGAAGTACAAGGTGGCGAGATCGGCCCCAGAGGGCACGTTCGACCTTGACGCCTTCGAGCGCCTGATGTCGAAGAAGGTCAGGCTCGTGGCCATTTGCCTCACATCGAACGTGACCGGATACACCCTTCCCGCGAGGGAGGTCGTGTCGATCGCGCACTCATACGGCGCCGAAGTCTTGTTTGACGCCGCCCAGGCGGCCCCGAGCATGAGAATCGACGTCATGAAGCTCGGAGTGGACTACTTAGCCGCGTCCGCCCACAAGATGTGCGGTCCCTCGGGCCTGGGGGTCTTCTACTGCAAGGGCGAGAAGGCGAATCAGTTGCGTCCACTGATGTTCGGAGGCCACGGGGTCACTGACACGCAGCCAGGGTCTTTCAAGCTCATGCCTCCCCCTGAGCGGTTCGAAACGGGTCTTCAGAACTACTCTGGCATTGTCGGCATGGGGGCCGCGCTCGATTACCTGTCGTCCATAGGCATGGACGAGATCAGGGAGCACGAGGCTCGGCTGAACAGGCGCATGACGAAGGCCCTGATGGGCCTTCCGGGCATTAGGATCCTGGACCCCGGCGACCCGAACCTCCGGGCAGGCATCTTCAGCTTCAACCTACATGGGCTGACGGCGCACGATGTGGCCATGATCCTGGACAACTCCAAGAACATCATGCTTCGGTCAGGGATGCACTGCTGCCACACCTATTTCCACGCCCGCAGGATGGACGGTTGCGCCCGCGCGTCAGCGTACATATACAATACCGAGCAGGACATCGATTTCTTCACCGAGTCCGTCACCGAGCTTCGCGACAAGTTCGGCAATGCTCGCTAGCCACAGACGCTCACGAACAGCATGGGGTGCGAGAACCCCTCGAAATCCACTGTGATGGACTTGAGCAGCATCGAGTCCCCTGACTGTACCAGCAGCGGCAGGGAGCCATCGTCGAGAGCCTCCACATGCGACCGGTTGAGCGTGGTCCCGTCCCATTCCCAGAGATGGATCCCGCAGCCAGGCCTGGCCATCGCCCTGGAGTCCCCGGATTCTGCAGTCACCAGCCCGCAACCCACGGTGATGCCCACGACCGCGCCTGATGCCAGAGAGGGCACGGTCCATGTGAGTTCGACCTCGGAGGAGGAACCAGCGACGTCCTCGGCGGTCCCGCAGAACCCTTCCACGATTCCACGGAGCTCGATGTCCTCTCCTTCGAACTGCGGCAGGCTCACGGCCCCTGAGAGCACGCCGGCCACAAGAAGGGCGCATACTGACATCGCGACCCTCGATATGACGAAATCCATCAGATCGACTCCGCGAGGATCCTGGGACAGGCGCCGGACACCTCGCACGACAGCCTGAGGCAACAGTATGAGGAGGCGATCGTCAGGCCGCCTCCCGAACCCGAGATCATCATGATGGTCGGGCTGTCAGCTGTCCTGACGATTGTCCCTCCGTTGGACAGCCTCAGCACCACAGCTGAGACGTTCGGACCGTCCACCGAGTCCCCTACGACCATGCTCCTGAACCGGAGCGAGCCCTCGGAACGGAAATCGAGCTCGATCGTGCGCACGCCCCCAGGCCCCTCGATGGCGAGCACCTCGGCCGTCGAGACTACGAGGTCCAGCTGCGCCTCCGCCCTTCGCACGAAATCGCCGTCCCTGAGGTTCTCCAGGGCCTGGGAGGCCGGTATGACAGACATCGAGACCACGACCGCCACTATCATGAGCCTCAGCGGGATGGATTCGAGCGCGGATTCGTCGTCTCCTAGGCGCATGCTGCTCAGCTCGGTATGACAGGTATCTCGTAGCTCGAGTCTATCCCGTAGTCGCCCTTCGCCACCGTGACGGTCACAGTGGTCAGCTTCGACCCGAAGTGCTCGACGCTGAGGTCCGTGAAGACGACCTGTCCGCGGGAGTCCGTGACCCCTCTCGGCGGTCCCCCGTCAATCGTCATTATGTTCGCCCCGTCGAGGACTACCGTGGCGCCCTCAAGCCTGTCGCCCCCCTCGTCCGTCACGGTCACCGCGATCATCACTCCCTCCGCCGTGTAGAGCCCGTCCCCGTCAGGGTCGTACACGAAGATCTCCGACGGAGTCACGAACACCTCACCGATCGAGTGCGGCGCCGCAATCGAGTTCATCCAGCCCATCACTATCGTCAGACCTAAGCCGGCTATGACCACCATTATGAGGAGCTGCAGCGGCAGCCCCTCGATGCCTGCGGAACAGTCTGACGAAGCCTTGCCCCTTGCCCTTCTCTTCCTCATCGTCTCACCATGCCAAATGGCCTTTCGATGGACAGAGCGGGCGGATGCGATTTCCCGTTCTCTGCTACATGTACGCTACCACCTGTTGGCACATGCGCGAAGTGAGTTATCATGCCTGATTCCCAGGAAAACATGTTCATATACGCTCCCGGCCGGTAGGATTTCAATATCAGCGATCAGGCCCTGGCCTGTCGCAGTTGGAGTAGGGTTGAGATGGAAGCCTCGAAGTGTCCCAAGTGCGGCGAGGAACCTTGCTACTTAGAGCACGTTGAGAAATGGTACTGCTACGGATGCAACGCGTACGTTGAGGATGACGAGAAGGACCACGTATGCGCACCAGAGCACGTGCACACCGAGGAGTGTCAGAAGGCCATCGCTGACGAGATCAAGTCGTTGGAGCACGAGGAGCCCAAAGCCGAGTGCAAGAAGTGCGGCGCCGAGCTCCAGGGCCTCAAGGACGGGAAGCTCTTCTGCTTCGTCTGCGAGACCTATCAGGACGAAGTCCAGCCTTCACCGGAGGCGAAGCCCCAGGTGAACGAGGCCCAGTCGTTGCTGGACCTCGCAAAGCCGCCCGAAGAGCCAAAGCCGGCCCCGCCGGTGGAGGAGGCCAAGTCCGTGCCCGAGCCGACCCCTGTGCCAGCACCAGCGCCGACACCGGCCCCTGTCGCGGTGCCCAAGGTCGAGCACCTGCCCGACATCAGGTCATGCCCATCCTGTGGCCAGCCACTCAAGTTCATAGAGAAGTACTCGAGGTACTACTGCTACGGATGCAGGAAGTACGCTCCGAGGGAGGATGTCACGAAACCCTCCCCGCCGGCCAACGCGAAGGCGACAGCCCCCAAGGCCTGTCCCGAATGCGGCGGCGAGATCAAGTTCGTTGACAAGTACTCCGAATACTACTGCTACAAGTGCAAGAAGTACCCGTTCCACGTCAAGGCCAAGGCGGGCGCGCAGAAGGCCCATGTCTGCCACAAGTGCGGCCAGGAGCTGAAGTGGATCGAGAAGTACCAGCGGCACTACTGTCTCCGATGCAAGGAGTACGCCCCCAAGGCCCAGGGCCAATCGCACGGCCATCCGCCTCAGGCGAAGGTCTGCCCTGCGTGCAAGGGCTCGATGAAGTTCATCCCCGAGTACAACGAGTGGTACTGCTACGTCTGCAAGAGGTACTCGCTCAGACCATCAAAGCCAGTGCTCCTGATGTGAGCCCACCGCTTGTCATGGGTGGGCCGAGCCAAGGCTTCTTCTACGGGTTGCCCGGGGGCTTCTGCTGGTCGAACATCATGACATCGGATGTCGGCGCGGGCGGCGGCGCCATCATGGCCTCCTTCTTGCTCATCCTCACGGCGAAGACTACCAGGACGACTCCCACCACGGCCAGCGCGACCCCGGCCACGAGGCCCGTCAGGCCAGTCCCGTGGAGCGTGTAGGTAATCGTGATGTCCTGGGAGAACAGCGTCCACAGCAGCCCGTGCTCGAACACCAGATACGCCTTCGTCGTGTCGAGGCTCACATCGAAGGAGGCGGAATGGCCGGTCACGCTGTATTCCGCGTCCGTGGCTCCAGTGGTCGCATAGGCGTCGTACTGTTCGGGGGTCATGACGTAGAAGCTCACCGTCTCCAATAGTCCGTCCACCTCGAACTCGCCCTCTATCCTGAGCCCAAGGATGGACGTCGACTCGAAGGCGTAGTAGTAGTTGCCCTCCGGTATTGTGAAGGTCTCCGTGAATTCCGCAGGGAGCATCGCCCCCACGACCAAACCGATCCCGATTAGCACCAGGATCGGGCCCACCGCAATCAATATCCTTGATTTCCTCATTCAAACCACTCCGTGTGCTGCTGTACCCCTGGCGGGAGTGCCTTCCTCAGCACTTCCTGGGCCTTCATGGCGTATTCCTTGTTTATCGCGTCGAACTTCATGCCAGACCCACGCTTATAGTCCATCTGCTGGTCTGGTACCGTCAGGATGCCGACGATCTTCTTCGTCTTGCCGTCCGGCCGGACATGTTCTATGGTCATCTCGCAGGTGCCCACGAAGTGTCTCTTCAGCCTGACCTTCCGGATGGAGGCGTAGGGTATGCACAGGTTGTTCTCGTCGCACGCCAGCTGCTCCGGCCGCAAGTTCATGTAGTCCACCCCGCGCTCGGTGGCCACAGCCTCTGCGGCGATGGTCCCCACGACACCGAACGCAGCTCCTAGGACATTCGCCTTGCTAGACCTCTCCATGACCAGGATGATCCGCTGGTCGGTCAGGAGGACCCCATAGTCCTTCGGCCCCAATACGGCCGTCACCGTCAGCCTCGGTATCAGGGCTATCTTGCGCTCCTCCATGATGCCAATCCCCAGGAACCAGACCTGCCACTCGATTGGCTTTGGGCTATATCTTGATTGCCAAAGGTTGTCATGAGAACGATGGTGCGGCGAGCCACCGGGGAGATTTGAACTCCCGACCTGCTGATTACAAGTCAGCTGCTCTACCAGCTGAGCTACGGTGGCCTGATGGCTCCTGCGAGTAATGAGGGAGTGGGCATATAGTTTTTGACGGGGCCGGGACGCTCGTTCGGACTCCTCGGACGAGGCGTGCCAGCATCCTCCCGCACGGGCTCGGAGCACGGGCGCAACGTTTAAATGGTGGCTGATTATCCCAACAGACCACACATCCCTGCGGTGAAATCCGATGACCGAGAAGGAAGGTGCGAAGAAGCACCATGAGAAGGAAGAGAAGGCCGAGACAGAAGCCGTCAAGGTTGAGGCTGGCGACGTCGTACTAGCCGAGTTCGACGCATGGATCCAGGACACGAACGAGCTCTTCGACACGACGAGCGAGACGGTCGCGAAGGAGAACAACGCGTACAACGAGAAGATGGTGTACGGGGCTCAGCCTCTGATCGTGGGCAAGAACCGGCTCTTCCCCGGCCTGGACGAATCCCTCCTCAAGGCCGAGGTGGGCAAGGAGTACGAGGTCGTCATACCGTCGGAGAAGGCTGCAGGGCCAAGGGACCCTAAGCTGGTGGAGCTCCATCCGGTCAGGGAGTTCTTGAAGCAGGAGATCGAGCCGAGGGTGGGCCTCGAGGTCACGGTCAAGAACAAGCCTGCGATAATCACTGCGGTCACGGCGGGCCGGGTCAGGGTGGATTTCAACAACAAGCTCGCCGGCAGGACCCTGAAGTACAAGTACAAGGTCATTGAGAAGCCGACGAAGCCCGAGGAGATCGTGAAGCTCCTTCTCAAGCTGTCATACGGGAACCCCGAGGGGTTCGACGTGGAACACCACGGCAAGACCTACAAGATCAAGCTCCCGGACCCCTGCAAGTACGACCAGAGGTGGTTCCTGACGAAGTTCAGGTTCGTCACCGACATGAGGGAGGTCCTGGGCGCCGAGAACATATCCTTCCTCGAGGAGTATACGAAGCCGGAGAAGAAGGAGGAGCCCAAGAAGAAGGAGGCGAAGCCCGCCGAGGAGAAGAAGGCGGAGCAGCCAGAGGAGACGAAGAGGGCTCCCGAGGAGCTCACGGAAGAGGACCGAAAGAAGCTGAAGTAGACCTCTCCCGACTCAACCCATTTTAAATATCCGCTAGCATTTAGTGTTGACCAGTGCAGCCTGGGCGCGTGGCCTAGTCAGGATATGGCACTTGCCTCCTAAGCAAGTGGTCAAGGGTTCGAATCCCTTCGCGCCCGCTCCAACTCATTGGTGTCTTCCGTTGGCGTCTCGCCGCCCCGCAAAAGGCATAATAGCGAAAATGGCCATGTCGCCGCAGGGTGGTTGGGGACATGTCCTCGGACAAAGATTGGCCTGAACTTCGTGAGCAGCTTGCGAGGAATCTGGAGAGGGACAAGCAGACCAAGCGTCTGTTGATTGCCATTGGAATTGTGGTGGTGTCCATTCTGATCATGGTTGGGGGCATAAAAGTGATCGGGATGTCCCAGACCTGGACGTCGTGGCCAACAACCACTACGTACTCATGGAAGACCTTCGAGCTAGAAGTCGGCATCTTCCTGACTCTGCTTGGAACGATTCTTGCATCGTCTTCACTGAATCATCTGATGTCTGTCTGGAAGCAAAGGAAGAGCGTCTGAGCGGAATTCCGGAAGACGCATGAGCTTCTAGTCGCAGGCCGGTGCCAGGTTGGAATCCCAGAACTGATTTATAGCGCTACGTCGGTCTTTCCTACGGAGGAAGGGTATGCGCTGTCCTGATTGCGGCACTTCAACACCAGAGGACGCCAGCTTCTGTGTCCGTTGCGGCAGGCAGCTGAGGAACGCGCCCTTCGTGTCGAGCCACCGTATGATGGGGCTCAAGCAACAGGCG
>JALOTQ010000079.1 GCA_025457815.1 Thermoplasmata archaeon | reverse complement strand
TCGATCTCCGTCCCGGAGGACTCGACCCTGAATGTGGGCACGAACTTGCCCAGCTCGTAGGTCATTATCGCGAGGTCGCTCGTGCCGTTCCAGTCCGAGTTGTATATCGAGAAGTCGGCCGATGTCGACAGGGCCGGGGCCGTCATGCTTACGATGAGCAGGACGACCGAGACGGCCGCTAGCGCGGTCGCCGCATATCCCTTCCTCAGCCTAGCCTGCATTGGCCACCACCTGTTTCCTCGTGCTCACGAGGCTGGTCAACGCCGCGCTCATGCTGATGCTGTCCTCGTCTGAGAGCATGGAGCCCGAGTAGAACGCCCTCTCGAAGAGCGTCGTTGCGGTCCTGATGTGATGGGCCGGATAGCCCAGCGCCTCCAGGAGTCTGGCGACCTCCCAGTGCGTCATGCTCTCCTTGAGGGAGATGTTGCCCTTGCGGGCGAGGAACGAGAGCAATCTTTGGTAATAGAGCACGATCCTATCGTTGGGGTTCCCGGGCAGTTGGGTCGCCTTGGCTATCTCGGATATGAGCTCCTCTGCAGAGATCACTGTCGGCGCTGGAAGGGGAGCTAGTCTGTCCAGGGCCTCCATGATCTCCGAAGCGGCCCTTTTGGCCGCAGCCCTCTTCTTGCGTGTCTGGAGCACCTTCACGGCCGTCCCGAGGATGACCAACACCAGTAGCCAGAAGAAGTATGCGTTAGGCCCTATGAACAGGTAGACGAAAGATCCACTCGGGAACAGGTCCCCCCATCTAGGTAGGATGGGGAAGAACGGATAATCGCCCTTCTTCGGTCCGACGATCTCGAACCACGTCTCGTTCATGGAGTATCTCCAGATGACGTCCCTGTGGAGGAGCTCCGCGGTGAACGAGTGACTGCCGAGGGTCATGTTCTCGGTCTCGATGGTGAAGGCGAAGCTTCCGTCCTCCCTGGTCGACACGTTGGCTACCGTGCGGCCATCGACCGAGAGAGTGATCTCCAGGCCTGCGAGGGGCGAGGTGCCGTTTGCGCGCAGGGTCCCGTTGCCGACTATGTACCTTCCGAGGCTGAACCTGTCCGCGAACAGCGTGAGGCTGATGTCGGTCGGGATGTTGATGGTGAATCTCGCGACCGCTGAGCTGCTGGGAGCGTAGGGGAGGACGCCTTCGTAGGATGCCTGCAACTGGTGGCTCCCAAACCCGAGCGCCTGCCCCGACCATGTCCTCTCATAGGTGCCGTCAGCCCCTGTCGAGAAGGACAGGACGGTCCCGTCGAGCGTGAAGTTGCACGGCGCATTGGCGATCATCTCTCCCCGGGAGCTCCTCAGGGTCACGCTCGCCCGCAGGCTCTCGTCGACGGTCAGAAGATCGCTGGATATCTGGAGAGTGATCGAGGTGGGTATGAGCGCGATGGTGAAGGGGACTGGTAACGAAGCCAGCTGGCCCGCGGGCGTGACCGCTGATGACACCATCGAGTGGCTCCCGAGCCAAGATGCGTCCACCGGGATCTCGTACGCGAACGAGTAGAGGCCCCCTGTTCTCGTCTGGACGACCGTGAGGTTCTCCCCGTCCAGCACGAGCTGGACGTCATGACCGGCGGCGAAGCTCCCGTTGAAGTAGAGGTACCCGCCGCCGCTGATGTCATCCCCGAGATAGTACCTGTCAGATGAAAGCCAGAGCAAGAGGAATGGTTCGCTCTCCGTCCACGGGACCTCGTTGTGGATTATGTAGTCAATCTGCTCCTCCAGCAGCCGCAGCAGGTCTCTGAGCATCTCGATGAGAGGGATCAACTGGTTGTCCGCGAACGGCCGGCCGTCCTCGACCTCAAGGACGATGATCTCGTTTGCGGAGACTAGCATCTGGTCTATCGTCCTGTTCATCTGCAGCACGAGCGAGTTGAACTTCTGGATGGCTTCCAGGGCCTCCAGCATCTCCTCTCCGGTGAGCCCTGCCAGCTCGGACGCGGAGACGACTGTGTCCTTGACATCCAGGAGTTCAGCCTCCTTCGACGCGAAGGAAGCCATCTCCGAGGACAGCTCGGTGAAGGGCGGGAGGAGCGCGCTGAGGTTCTCGTAGCTGCCCGCGATGTCCCGTATCTTCACGACCAGCTGCTCAGCCGGAAGCAGCAGCCCCTGGACGATGGACAGGTTCTGGGACACGAGCGGCATGTCCTGATCGTACATCGAGATGAGCGCGTACTCGGAGTACCTGATCGAGCTGTTGAGCAGCGATATCAAGAAGCTGAGGTCCGAACCCACTAGGTCGTAGTTCTCGTGCGGTATGTCCTCGGCCTCGGCTTGGATTGTGAACAGGGACGAGGACAGGACCATCAGTGTGCATGCGATTGCCAGCACCAGTATTCGCCCGGGGTGGCGAGTGTTCGAGCCCGGCATAAGCCTCCGAAAACAAGGCTTCTCTGCTAAAAAAGCTTCCCCTTAGGACGCGCTGATAGCGCCCGGCACGGTCAGTGAGGGGACCTGGCTCACCATTCCTCGAGCCTGAGCGTGAACACGACGGTATCCTTGCCGTTGTCGACTCCCTCGACGATCACGAGCTTCCCGGTCGCCTTCGCAGCGGCGGTGAGGAGGCAGGAGCAGCCTGCGCACGCGAACTGTCTGCAGGTGTTCGGCCGTTCCTTCCGCACGGTCCTGCAGGCGTCGTCCAGGCCGCTGTACTCGACCCTGAGGACGGTCTTGCCGTCGCGCTCCTTGAAATGGAAGTCACTCATCAGGCCCATGCCGTGCTTCAGCATCTGCAGAGTGCCCTCAGCGGCCTCGATGCCCGCATCAGCGACAGAGGTGTTCAGCTCGCGTTCCACGTGGGCCAAGAGCTCCAGGCCGAGCGGCTCGAAGAGCATGCCGGGGCTGGACCCGTCTTTTCCCGGAGACATGACGAGGTCGTCCGACAGAGCGCTTGGCGGGGTGGAGGCGCCTTCTGTGGCAGGCGCGAACATGCGCTCCTTCGTGAGCCCGTGCTTCGCCGGCAGATAGCACGCGCTCCCTTTCAGCGAGAGTCCTTCAAGAGTACCTCCCGCGACTCTCGCGGACGACACCATCGTCGCGCTCGAGAACCATCTGGGCAGGCCGGGCTCGCCGAGGATGGCCATCGCGAAGAGGCCTATGAACAGGGCCCCGATCCCGGAAACGACATACAGGTCTCTCTGGTTCTCGTACATGGCCACCCGGTCCTGGAGCACGGGGTCGTTCGTCGCGCCTATCTTATCGATTCCTGCCTGAGCGTCGTAGGCCAAGACAAGCAGGATCGCGCCGATGACCACCAGGCCCAAGCCTAGGGTCTGCGAGGGTGACATCCGGACGATTGCAGAGAGCCCTTTTCGCGCCATGCTCAGCAAACCTTGCGATGATGAACTGCGAACTACCATTTCAAAATGCCGACAGACTTGGGAGTGAAGTGCTGGGGACTCCTGCCTAGGGCTGGCTGGTGGACCGTAGCCAGAGCACGAACATGGGGTCGACTATCTCTGCCTCGTTGATGACTCCTTTGGCTTCCAGCTGCTTCTCGATCCTTTGGACGTGCGAGCGCGACTTGAGGCCGTGCCTGCGGACGAAGTCCTCTCCGTGCGGCGACCTTGGCTCGTGCGCCGCCGCCAGCAGGTACTTCCTGTGCAGAGGGCTTCTGATGGACTCCCACAGGACCGTGTAGACAGGCGAGCGGTGCCTCACCACCGCGCTCACAGCCTCCTCGGTCTGCTTCAGGTTCGGGGAGGCCGACAGATGGTAGAGTTCATGCGCGATCTTCTGGGCGTATTCGGGGTAGCCCCTGCACACGCCCACGATCACCTCCGCGCAGTCCTTGGTGAGCTTCCCCTTGGCCGCCCTGAACTCGTCCATGAGATGCCTCTCGAGGACGGCGTCCGGAATGGGTCCCAGCTCTATCCATTCCGAGAAGTTCGCGAAAGGCGCGTTCTTCTCGACGAATATGCTCTGGAGAATGGGCGCGCTGCTGCCGGCGAATATGTAGCTCACGTTCCCGTGCATGTCGAACCGCTCCCTCATGGTTTCCAAGATGAGCGGGTTCTCGATCGTGTAGATCTCCTGGAACTCGTCGAACATCACGACGACTCGCGTGGCCCTCTGGTTAGCGATCTTCTCGGGGAGGTCGAGCCCCTCGACGAAATCCGCCATGGTTGGCTTCTCGACGAAGGTCCGCCTTGCCTCCAGCGACGGATATCTTCGGCATTTCTCGCAGTAGTATTCGGAGTACATGTGGACGAACTTCAGGCTGCCCCTGCATCTGGGACACCGCATCTCGTCCTGGAGGGAGCCCCCGGAAGTGCCGAAGGGCAGCTTCACGGTCCTCCTTATCGGCGCGTACTTCTTGCAGCTGTAGCAGTAGTGGCGAGAGTATTTCTCGACCCATTTCAGAGGGCGGCCGCACTGAGGACACATACGGATCTCGATCCTCCTTTCGGCGGCTCTGGGAGCTTCTTCTCTCGTGAGGCCCTTCGGGCCCGTGATCGCGATCGAGCGCGTTCCGAATTTCTTCATGTGGCCGAGCTTTACGCCTTCGACGACCGCTCTGCGGAGCTTAGGGTTCATGAGCAGTTCCCAGGCTTCTGGGGGGAATCTTTCGACGTTCCCGTACGCAGCTCGCATGGATTCCCTGGTGAGGACATCTAGGAGCGCTCCCTCGTTCGTCACGCCTGTGAGGTCTATTGGGACGAAGATGAACTCCTTCGCGTTTCCCCGGGCGAGCTCCGCGAGCAGGGACGATTTTCCGATCCCGTTCGGAGCGCGGACTATGGCGCTCTCACCGAGCCTGATCGTCTTGAGAAGTCGCTCGGTTTCTTCGTCCCTGTCAACGAAGTTCTCACCCGTTACAATTGTGCCATACCCGAAAGGATTCCTCGTGCCAAACACCACTTGTCAGTACGATGTTCATCTCGTCTTGCGCGCTGCGCCCGTGGGAGAGAGCATCATCCGCTTATACATTTTTGTATGCTGGTTCGTATACCGCTTGGTATCCACGACTGCTGCTGGGGACATCGTTTCACATTCGTTGCGATCTGCGGGAAACTTCCATCGGAAGGGCTGCATTTTGTTTGTAGTCGGCGGATTAATCCAGGTGAGAATTTCTGTTTACTGGCGTAAGGAGCCAGACCGCCAAGTTTTATTAGCAGGTGTTGTGATGTGTAGCCGCAATTCGCCTTACTGACTTGATGAGAAAGTGGGTGTAAACCGGTCATCGGGGGGGAGGCGAGGCGAAGACCGAGAGAGGGGGCAAACAAAGTGATTCCTAGAGAGGACTCTGTAGCGAGCTACGGAGCACGAACTGAATTCAGAGCGAGCAAGCTGCTGCTAGCCGTGTTGATCGTCTTCGTGATGATCGCCACGCCATTTGCGGCAGTTGCGGGCGACGTTACCGAGCCAACGATCTGGGCCTCGAAGGACCAATACGTTCCTGATGAGGTCGTTACCATCTATGGCGAAGGTTGGCAGAAGTACGTCTATGTGACATTGGAGTTTGAGCATCCAGACTTCCTGGAAGCGCTGGTTTTTGAGGACATAATGGTTGATTTGTACGGACGATTTGCGTTCGATGGCTACGTCTCCGAATCATTGATTCATTGGGAGACCCCAGTCACCGTGACCGCGACTCAGTACTTCAACGAAGAAGTCCTGACAGCGACGACCTGGTTCCAGGATCCGGCCGCATACCTTCAGGGATACACGATAAATCCCGTTGAGAGGTGGACGACTGGAGACATCAAGGGCTACAACGAGGGCGACAGCGTTCCGTTCCAAGCCGTTCTGAACAAGGCGCAGCTCGGAGTTGACACGGTCTCTATGACCATCGGAGTCGACTATCAGGACCTCAACCCGACTGAACCACCATACGGGGTAGACTACCTAACGCAATACTGGTTGGACCCGCCTCTTCCTCCGTACAACACGTACCCTGCGTCGTCGGAGCCTTTTGGTGTGCTAGCGTCGGAAGGTACAATCACCTATCAAGAGCAGCTGCCTGATCAAATCGACGAGGGCACGAACCAGATAATCCAGGTCTGGACATTCACATTCACGTTTGCGCCGACCGCCAAGGTCGCGCACATAATGTTCGGCGCGCACATGGCGCTCACGACCGGACCACATCACCTTGGAGCTTCCTACTATCCGGGATCATCGCTTCACGTGAGGATCGTGGAGATGACCCCCTCAGAAGTCTCGGATGAAGGCAACAGGGACGTTCCGATCGCGCTCGGCCAGCTGCTGATGCCGCCTGAGATGGTCCTCGAGAAGTGGGTCGAACCCGCAGCGGAGCCCGACCCCCAGGACTTCCTGCCGGGAGAGACGATCACATTCACGATACACTGGACCAACATAGGACAGGCCCAGGCGACCTGCGTGGAGCTGTGGGACTCTCTTGACCCAGTCGCCACGATCATTCCAGGTTCGTTCTACCTGATTGTTGGCGATGACCCGCCGGTGTCCATAACGCCGGTAGTCTTGACGGACACATACTTCGAATTGTCCGTCGCATACTGGCCCGGGACTGGTGAGATGGGGACTGAGTTCCCGCCCCTGGACGGCTACCTGCAGTTCCAGGCGGTCATAAGTCCTGATGCGATGCCAGGAACCTACTACAACAACGTGTGGATGACCTACACTGACGACCACGGCGGACTGTTCCCGACTCTGCACGCCCAGGCGCCGTTCCGCATCCCGAACGAGCCTGCCATAATGATCGAGAAGACGGGCGTCGAGCTCGCGCATGTCGGCGACACGGTGACCTACGAATACCTCGTCACGAACATCGGTGATGTGCCCCTTCACAATGTTGTCGTGATTGACGATGTCGTGGGAGTCGTCGACCTCGGTACTTTCGATGGCACGCTTGAGCCCGGCGAGTCCGTCACTCTTTACATGGACTACATCATCGGCGCGATGGACCCTGACCCGCTCAAGAACATCGCGACTGTAACGGGCGATGACAACTACGGCCGCACGGTCACGGATGACGACGATCACATGATTGACATCCTGAAGCCGTCGGTCGACATAACCAAGACCGCCGACATGGAGTGCGCCAAGCCCGGGGAGCTCGTAACGTACACTATACGCTATGAGAACACGGCCGTCGACGGGGAGACGGACCTGTACGATGTCGTCGTAAGCGACACGCTGCTCGGAGTCTACAACATCGGATTCCTTGCCGCGGGTGCTTGGGGCGAGATAATCGAGACGATTCCTGCCTATGAGGTCACATCCGATCCCGACGGCGAGATGCCGAACTACGTGACGATTGTCGGCCGCG
>JALOTQ010000078.1 GCA_025457815.1 Thermoplasmata archaeon | reverse complement strand
ACTTCATGTCCTTGCAGGACAGCTCCACCAGGAGGACCCTGTCCTCCGTCTTGTCCTGCGCCTTCTTTTCCTGTGGTTTTGCCTGTGGGTTCATCTTATCCCGTTTCCCTGTCATTCGAGCGCGTCTGCGATGACCACGCTCAGATCCTTGATCGGTATGTCGACCTGCTCCTTGGGCACCTGGGTCTTGTTCTCACCGACGCAGCTCAGGTGGATGAGGCACTTGTAGCACCCCGTCACGAGGCACTCGGCCCCTGTCCGCTTGGCCTCCTTGAGCCTCTCGACCTGCATCTTCCTCGATATCTCGTCGCACGTGGCCCACGCGCTCACGCCGCAGCAGACCGCCTTGTCCTTGATGTTCTCCATCTCGGCGATCTGCACGTCCGCGGCCTTCAGCGCGTTCCTGGGCGGGTCGTATATCCCCAGATGCCTACCTAGCCTGCAGGAGTCCTGGAAGGTCATCTTCCTGGAGTTCTTCTTGAACTTCAGCTTGCCCTCCTGGATGAGGTCGTCCGCGAGCTCCGAGATGTGCTGCATCTCGAAGTCGAAGTCCCCTAGTATGTCCTGGTAGTCCAGGTTGAATGTGCGCAAGCACTCAGGGCACGAGAACACGACCTTCTTGGCACCCGTGGCCTTGATGAGGTCGACGTTCTTCTTCATCAGCTTCCTGAGGCTCGCCTCGTCCCCCGTCCAGTTGAGGTCGTGCCCGCAGCAGACCTCGTCATTGCTGACGACCGGAGTAATGCCAGCCCTGTTCATTATCTTTACTGCCGCCTGGGGTATGCCAGCAAGGTTGAGATTCCGCTCCCGGAACACGGCGTCGAAGTACGATATGCAGCCCGTGAAGTAGAACACCTCTCCCTTGTCCGCGACCTTCAGCTCGGGCTTGAGCCATCCGAGCCTGTTCTGCTTCAGGTCGCTGGCCGCCTGGATCCTCATGACCGAGTGCATCAGGCCGCCCTGTGAGCATACTGGAACGTTGTCGAACACGACCGCTTCGTTCCTCATGCTCCTTATGAAGCCAGAGTAGTCGACCTTGTATGGGCACATCGAGTTGCATTGCTCGCATGTGGTGCACGTCCAGATGTCCCTGTTGCTCTGTACGTTCTCGACCAGGCCCTCCGTGGCCTTGAGGACGACGGTCCTGGGGGCGAAGTTCGGGTTGTACTTCGCGACCGGGCAGACCGTGGTGCACTTCCCGCACTCGACGCAGTCGAAGGCCCCCGTATCCTCCACGATCCTGTCCATCTTGGCCTTGATCGTGGCCGGGTCGCCTAGCTTCTTCGGAGGCAGCTTCGGGAGCGGGTTCGGGCCCAGCTTCCTGACCTGCTCCGTGAAGTCGGTCATGGTCTTCGCGAACTTCTGTCCCTCGGAGGCCGAGACCCAATCCAGCTTCATGCGCTTCCTGCTGAGCCCGAGGATGTCGAGGACCTCCTCGGTCATCTTCATCCTCTTCTCGGCCTCGACGTTTCCTGATATGTAGTGGCAGTCCCCGATGTGGCAGCCCGTTACCAGCACTCCGTCGGCTCCCTGTTCGAGCGCCCTGAGCACGAAATAAGGCTCCACCCTACCGGAGCACATGACCCTGATGATCCTCGCGTTCGGAGGGTACTGCAGCCTAGACACGCCTGCGAGGTCCGCCCCCGCGTAGGAGCACCAGTTGCAGCAGAAGGCGACTATGTTGGGGTCGAACTTCTGGTCCGTCACGCCTTCACCTCCTGCTTTGGTGGCTCCCTGTTGAGGCAGGCCTCGAGCACCGTCAGCAGCTGCTCGGTCTTGAAGTGCCTCTCGTCGATCGCCCGCGAGCAGCACGCGACCACGCACGCCCCGCAGCCCTTGCAGAGAGCCTCGTTGATCTTCGACTTGAACACGCCTGGGGAGACCTCAGTGATGCTCGGGGCGCCGTACTCGCAGACCTCCTCGCACCTGCCGCACGCGATGCACTTCTCCTGGTCGACGAAGCTGACGACGCCCTCGGCCTCGATGAAGTCCTTGGACAGCACTGTGTTTGCCCTCGCGGCCGCGGCCAGCGCCTGGGCGACGCTCTCGCCTATGAGCCTCGGCGAGTGCGCGAGGCCGCACAGGAATATTCCGTCCGTGGCGAAGTCCACGGGCCTGAGCTTCATGTGCGCCTCTAGGAAGAACCCCTCCTTAGTGCGCGGCACCTTGAGCAGCTGTGCCAGCTCCTTGTTGTCCGGGTTCGGGTGGACCGCCGCGTTCAGCACGAGGTAGTCGGCATCGATGGAGACCGACTCCTCGATGAAGGCCTCGTCCACCTCGACTATCAGCTTCTCGCCCTCCGCGCGGACGGTCGGCGGATCCTCGGGGTCGTATCTTAGGAATATCACTCCTAGCTTGGCGGCCTCGTTGTAGTACTCCTCCGCGAAGCCGTAGGTCCTTATGTCCCTGTAGAGCACGAACACGTTCGTCTCGGGATGCTCCTTCTTGATCCTGACGGCGTTCGCCATGGCCGTCTGGCAGCATATCCTGGAGCAGTTCGGGTGCTCGTCGTTCCTCGAGCCCACGCACTGGATTATCGCAACGTTCTTGGCTTTGAAATCGCCCTTGGCCAGCATCGCGCCCAGCTGAGACTGCCTGATGACCTTGGGGTGCTGGCCGAACATGTACTCCTTGGGGGAGTACTCGATGCCGCCCGTGGCGACGATGACGGTGCCGTGCTTGATCTTCTCGCCGCTCTTGAGGGTGGACTCGAAGTTGCCTATGAACCCCTTGAGCTCCGCCAGCTGGTCCCCGAGATGCAGCTTGATGTTCTTGTTCTCGGACACGGCCTTCTTGAGGTTCGTCAAGGTCTCCTGCGGGTCGACACCTCCCAGCGTCTTGTGGTAGATGTTCCTGAGGTGGCCCCCCAGCTCCGCGTCCTTCTCGACGAGGTGGACGGTGTATCCGGAGTCCGCCACGGCGATGGCCGCTGTCATCCCGCTCAGGCCTCCGCCCAGGACGAGGGCGACAGGGGTCACGGGTATCTTGGGCTGAGGCAAAGCTTCGAGCATGGCGGCCTTCGCGACGGCCATGCGCACGAGATCCTTCGCCTTCTCGGTGGCCTTCTCAGGCTCGTTCTTGTGCACCCAAGAGCACTGGTCTCTGATGT
Source organism: Thermoplasmata archaeon (assembly GCA_025457815.1). Taxonomy (GTDB): domain Archaea; phylum Thermoplasmatota; class Thermoplasmata; order UBA10834; family UBA10834; genus COMBO-56-21. Next base: position 4,269 of record JALOTQ010000078.1, on the reverse strand, counting down.
TGGCCATCTCGAACAGGTACTTGTTCAGGCCGGCCTCCTTGACGGTGTTCTGGAAGAGCGGCTCGTGGGTCCTGGGCGTGCAGCTCGCGACCACAACCCTGTTCAGCTCGTGCTTCTCCGCAATCTCCTTGATGCGCTTCTGGGCATCCTCGGAGCAAGCGTAGATCATCTGGTCCGCGAACACGACCCCGGGCAGCTTGGACGCGTACTCCGCGACCTCTGGGACCTTGACGACGGAGCCGATGTTGATGCCGCAGTGGCACACGAACACGCCTATCCTAGGCTCCTTCTTCGAGACATCCTTCTCGGGGGGGAACACCTTCTTCGTGACGAGCTTCCCCCTCTCCTTGGCGAGGATCGCCGTCGCCCTGCCCGCAGCGCCGCTGGCCTGGGCCACAGAGTCAGGGATGTCCTTCGGGCCGGAGAGCGCCCCGCAAACGAAAATCCCCGGCACCGAAGTCTCCACTGGTGATAGGTCGTCCGTCTCGCAGAAGCCGTACTTGTTCAGCTGGACGCCGAGCGTCTTGGCCAGCTCGCCCATGGATGCGGGCGGCCTAGCCCCTGCGGACAGGACCACCATGTCGAAAACCCCCTCCATGATGTCGCCGCCTTCGTGGAATATGAGCCTCAGGTTCTTGGTCCCCTCGTCCTGCTGCACCTTGGGGATCCTGTTGTTCCTGTATATCCTGACCCCGTACTCGTCCTCGGCCCTGGTCAGGTACTCTTCGAACTCCTTCCCGAAGGTCCTGGTGTCCATGAAGAATATGGTGGTCTTGAGCCCAGGCGCATGTTCCTGCGCGATGACGGCCTCCTTGATCGCGGCCATGCAACAGTATGAGGAGCAGTAGGTGTTGCCGATCTGCGCGTCCCTGGAGCCGATGCACTGGATGAACGCGACGTTCCTCGGGGTCTTCTGGTCGGAGGGCCTGACGATGTGCCCTTCGGTGGGCCCGGAGGCGCTCAGCATCCTCTCGAACTCGATGTTCGTCAGCACGTTCGGGAAGACCTTGTGCCCGTACTCCGACTTCGTCGAGGCGTTGAAGACGTCGTACCCGGGAGCGAGGACCACGGCGCCGACGTTGAGATCGACCACCTCGTCCTTCATCTGGTGGTCGATCGCCTTCGCCTGGCAGGCCTTCACGCATAAGAGGCATTTGCCCGTTTTGAAGTGGAGGCACCTCTCCTTGTCTATCGTGTACTTGAGAGGAACGGCCTGGGGGAAGGGGACATAGATCGCCTTCCTCTTGGCCAGACCGACGTCGAATTCGTTGTCGGCCTTGGCCGGGCAGACAGCCGCGCACGCCCCGCAGCCGACGCACTTGTCTTCGTGGACGAACTTCGCCTTCTTCCTTATCTTCACCTTGAAGTCCCCGGCGGAGCCAGAGATCCCCTCGACCTCTGCGAACGTGATGAGCTCGATGTTCTCGTGCCTGTTGACGGCGACCATCTTGGGTGATATGATGCACATCGAGCAATCGTTGGTGGGGAAGGTCTTGTCCAGCTGCGCCATCCTGCCGCCTATGCTGGGCGTGCTCTCCACCATGTAGACCTTGAATCCGGAATCGGCGAGGTCCAGGGCGGCCTGCATGGCTGCTGGTCCACCGCCCACGACAAGGGCCGCACCGACAACCTTCTCATCCGCCATTGGATCCCTCCGGTTCTGTCAGAACGCTCAACGGGCGCACTGCTCTGCATGAGCTGCTCGAAAAAGACATCGGGTGTCTGCGGAGTGTCGTGTCCTTCTCTTGCGGCGCGGGTGCGGTCATTGTCCACCTCCCTTCGTGCAGGCTAGACGTCCTCGACCGGCCCGAGTGACCCCGCGAAAGGACGCCGATTTCGGCAATCTGGCGCATCCACTCGGTCCATTGAGTGGTCTGACGATTGCTGATATAAAACCCTCATTTATATAGGTTTCGTTATGCTACTTTCGAAAAGCGATGCTTTAACGGCGTCAATCATCAGAGGCTTCCGGGAATTTGTAGACTATCTTACAATAATCCCGCACGAAAATCGAAATTTGATTAAATTCCGTTTTTCGAACCCGTCATTTGAGCGCCCCCGTTGTACGAATAGGGGCTAGCGGGGAAGAAGGTCTGGACGTTGGCTTCTCTACGCGGAATTCGACTCCCCCAGACCCGGCGAAATTCTTCCAATCGTTAATCAATCTATCGCTATCATTAGCGCCGTTCTTGTCCAGGACACGCGGAACATGCTGGCCTGGGTCGCAATCTGGAATTCCACCACGGGGCAAGGGCCGAGATTCGTCGGGTCTGCGCAAAGCGGACAGCGTTCGAGAAGTGGTCATCTCTTGCGGTACCGGTAGGATATGTGGCAGCTGCCCTCTCTTGAGACCATGCAGGGCCCGATCGGGTTGCTGGGTGTGCACTTGGTGGCGAACAGCGGGCATTCCTCGCTGGTCAGGATCCCGCGCAGCATCTCGCCGCACCTGCATCCTTTCGCCTCGCCGTACTCCTTCTCGTCCACCGGGGCCAGCGTGTCCTCGTATCGCTTTCGCGCGTCATGGTCCGAGAGGCTCTTCCTCACCGAGAGCCCGCTCCCCTTGATGACGGGGAAGCCCCGCCACTCGGAATCCGCGGTCTGAAACGCCTGTTTCATGGCCATCATTGCCACAGGGTTCCCGTCCTCGTGCACGACCCTCGAGTATTCGTTCTCGACCTGCGCTCTGCCATCCTTGACCTGACGCGCAAGCATGTAGACCCCCATCAGGAGATCCAATGGTTCGAAGCCCGCGACGACCTGAGGTATGTGGTACCTGTCCGCGAGGAACCTGTACGGCTTCGTGCCTATGATTGTGCTGACGTGCCCCGGCTGGATCATACCGTCCAGACGCACCTCGCCCATGTTGGTGATGGCCTCCAGCGCGGGAGGCACGACTCTGTGACAGCTGAGGACTGAGAAGTTGGGAGGCGGGTCCGAGAGCAGAGCGGAAGCCGTCGTTGGTGCGGTCGTCTCGAAGCCGATGCCCATGAAGACGACTTCCTTCTTTGTCCTTCGCGCAAGTGCGACCGCGTCGTCCACTCCGAAGACAATCCTCACATCGGCGCCCTCTGCCTTCGCATCGTTCAGCGACCCCTTCCGTCCGGGGACCTTCATCACATCACCGAACGCGGCAATCGTCAGTCCGGACTTCGCGAGCGCGAGCACCTCCTCGATCTCCTTGGGGGGCGTGACGCAGACCGGGCATCCAGGTCCCTGCCTTATGTCGACCCCCACGCGTTTGAACTCGGTGTCGAGGCCGAACCTGATCAGTGTGTCCTGGTGGGTTCCGCAGACGTGCATGAGGGTGAGCTTCAGGTCCATACCCTCAAGTCTCTTCATGATCGCTCTCGACATCTCCTTGTCCCTGAGCCTAAACATCCGGGACCACCATCCTGATGTTCCTGATGATGCACTCCCTGCCCTCGATGATCTCCGCGACCTCGGCGCACTTCGGACATTCCCTCATCGGCACGACCTTGTGAAGCGAATCCTCGGGAGGTGACACCTCTCCCTCGAATCCGCACTTGCACCTGATCCTGCCGTTGACCTGGCTGATGTTGAGCTTGGAGCCCTGGAGGATGGTGTCCTTGGCGAGCACCTCGTAGGAGAATCTCATCTGCTCCTCGCCGAGCATAGTGTACTCGCCTATCTGGAGGTCGACCTCCTCGACCCTCGTGGCGTGCCTCTTGTTCGCCTCCTCGAGTATGCTCTTGACTATCTCGCTCATCACCGAAAACTCGTGCATCCGCTACGCCCCGGCGTCCTCGACCTCGAGCAGTTGCCGGAAGAGGTCGAGGGTCTTCTCCGCCTCCTCCCTGTCCATGACCTGGATCGCATAGCCTGCGTGCACGATGACGAAATCCCCGACCTTTGCCTCCACCAAGGAGATGTTCGCCTGCCTCTTGACGCCACCGTAGTCGACCGTCGCCATGTGGCCGTCAATCGATTTGACCTCGGCTGGAACAGCTAGACACATCGAGTGGCGCGTATGCAGGGTGGCGCTATAAATCCTTACCCGAGCAGCGAGCCAGCTATGGCGTTCTGGCCTGTCGAGATGCCCCCGTCTCCGTTCGATATGCGCTCATGGCCGACGAACTCCAGACCGTTCTTCTCGACCTCCTCCTTGACCCACTTGGTGATGGGCCGGCTGAAGGAGACCCCGCCCGTGAGGCCGACCTGTCGCAAGCCCTCGGACTGGGCGCGCGCGCACGCGCGCTCTGCAATTCGCATCACGAGGGTACTGACGAATGAGACTGCCGCATCCGCTCT
>JALOTQ010000077.1 GCA_025457815.1 Thermoplasmata archaeon | reverse complement strand
CTCAAGCCCTATACCGAGTTGTTCGGCACGGGCGCGGTCGTGTACTGGTTCGGGTTCCTCGAGGGCATCGAGCCCCCGGAGGGGATACTACTCCTGGAAGGCACATACTTCGACGACTGCAAGCGCGACCACGTGCCACACAAAGGTTAATAGTCCCTGGACCTCCATCTTTTCCGCATGGCGAGGGTTGCGGCGAAGTACATCTCAGCCGGAGACCTCGAGAAGTTCAGCTACTGCCCCTTGAGCTGGTGGCTGAGCGCCGAGTTCGACGGCGAGAGCGAGGGCCTCGCCGAGGGCGTCAAGGGACACGAGAAGCTCGGCAAGTCCCTGTGGAAGATAGAGGCGACCGAGAAGACCGCCCGGGAGTCCGAGAGGCTTGTCCTCTGGTGGGCGATCATCGCCACGGCTATCGGGATAATCGGCCTCGAGCTCCTGAGGGCCGCGCCTGAGCTGAGCGAGGTCCTGGGAGTGGTCGCGCTCATCTGGATCCTGGCGGCTCTGTACTTCCTGTACAAGGCCTCCAGGTCGACCATCCACAGCAAGACAGTGGACTATGAGCGGATCATCCTGGTGTTCGCGATCGTGGCGACAGCAGTGGCGGTGAGCTCGGTCGCGTTCGCGATCCCCGCGGACACGAAGCTCGCCCTGACCTTCGAGGCCGTCGCGATCCTGTGGCTGATAGGTGCCTCGCTGTTCCTCTACAGGACCTTGAAGTCGACGACCATAGTCGACTCGCTCAGGAAGGAGTTCAGGGTCGAAGGCAAGATCGAGTACATCGACATGGACTCCGCCAAGGCGTTCAGGTCGAACAACTTCGGCCTCTCGGGCCGCCCCGACTACATAATCAAGCTCGGGGAGAAGCTCATACCCGTGGAGGAGAAGACCGGAAGGACGCCCAAGGGGCCGCTCTACTCGCACATCATCCAGGTCACCGCCTACTGCGTGCTCATCGAGGAGGCCTACGGGTCCCCGCCCCCGTATGGCATAGTCAAGTACCCCGAGCACGAGTTCGAGATCGAGTACAACGAGGACCAGAAGAGGATGCTCCTCGGCAAGCTCGCGGAGATGAGGAAGGCGGCGCGGGCCGGCGAGGTGCACAGGAACCATGACCGGCCTGGGAAGTGCAGGTTCTGCTCCAGGAGAGAGGTCTGTCCGGAGAAGCTCGCCTGAGGATCATTCTACCGTGACGGTCTTCGCGATGTTCCTCGGCTTGTCGATCGGACAGCCTCTGGCTTTTGCGAGGTAGTACGCCCACAGCTGGAGCACCACTATCGTCGGCACGGGCGAGAATATCGGGGGTATCTCGCGGATCCATATCGCCTCGTCCACGTACTTCGGCAGCTCGGAATCCCCCTCGAAGCCGATCGCGATGACCGGGCTGCCCCTGGCCGAGACCTCGCTGATGTTCCCCAGCATCTTCTCGTAGGTGTGGTCGCGGACGGCGACCGCCACCACCGGGGACTCGGTGGATATCAGCGCGAGAGGCCCGTGCTTCAGCTCGCCCGCGGGGAACCCCTCGCCGTGTATGTACGATATCTCCTTCGTCTTCAGGGCTCCCTCGAGCGCGACAGGGTAGTTGATGCCCCGTCCGATGAAGTACATGTCCCTCGCGGAGGCGTACTTGTTCGCGAGGGCCTCTATGAGCGGGGCCTGGTTCAGGACGTCCTGGACCGCCCTCGGCAGGTTCCTCAGGTTCGTGACCATCGCGCGTCTCGCCTGTGCGGTCATCGACCGGTTCTGCGTGCCGAGCTCCATCGCGAGCAGGTACAGCGCGACGAGCTGCGTCACGAAGGTCTTGGTCGCCGCGACGCCTATCTCTGGCCCGGCGCGGGTGAATATCGTGTGGTCGACCTCGCGGGTGATCGCCGACCCGACCACGTTCGCGATCCCGACCGTCTTGTTCCCTCTCTTCCTCGCCTCCCTGGACGCGCCCAGGGTGTCCGCGGTCTCGCCGCTCTGGGTGACCAGCACGACCAGCGGGCTCTCCCTGGATATCGGGGAGTACCTGTACTCGGACGATATCTGGACCGTCGTCGGTATCCTGGAAAGTTCCTCGATGATGTACTTGCCGACCATGCCCGCATGGTACGAGGTACCGCAGGCGACGATCTTCACGCTCGAGAAGTTGTTGCCCTGGAAGAACGGCTCCGGCTCGAGCGACTCGATCCTCCCCAGGAGCGAGTCGTGGATCGCGTCGGGCTGCTCGAATATCTCCTTGAGCATGAAGTGAGGATACCCGCCCTTCTCGGCGTCCTCGAGGCTCCACGTGATCTTCTGAGGCTCCCTCTGGACCGCCTGGCCGTTGGCATCGATTATCTTCAACGAGTCCTTCGTGATGCTGGCGACCTCGCCGTCCTGCAGGTACACCATCCTGTTGGTGTACTTCAGGAGCGCAGTCACGTCGCTCGCGAGGAAGTTCTCGCCGTCCCCGAGCCCGACCACCAGCGGGCTCTCCATCCTGGCGGCCACGATCTCCTCTCTGTCGCCCGAGACGACTGCGAACGCGTATGTGCCCTCGACCTTCTTCAGCGCCTTCGCGACGGCGCTCGACAGGTCGCCCTGCAGCTCTGCCTCGACCAGGTGCGCGAACACCTCGGTATCCGTGTCCGAGGAGAACTTGTGCCCGTCCTTGAGCAGCCCCTCCCGGAGCTGCATGAAATTGCTTATGATGCCGTTGTGCACCACCGCGAGCCCGTTCGAGCAGTCGGCCAGCGGGTGGGCGTTCTCGGTTGTCGGCTTCCCCTGGGTCGCCCACCTGGTGTGCGCTATCCCGGCCGTGCCCGCCATCTGCGGCATCATCGACTCGAGCACGGCGATCTCGCCCTTGCTCTTGAAAAGCTGCAGCCCCTGCCCGACGATGGCCACGCCCGCGGAGTCGTACCCCCTGTACTCGAGCCGCTTCAGGCACTCGAGCAGGATAGGCTGCGCCCCGCGCCTTCCAGCATAGCCCACGATTCCGCACATCTGGGATGACCCCTACGATACAAGCGACCTGTTGGGGAGGTTCCTGGTGATCTTAGACCCGCTCGACACCTTGCACCCGGCGCCTATGATCGTCCCGGGCTCGATCGCGACCCCGGTCCCGAAGGTCGTGTCCTCGCCCATGATGGAGCCTATGTGAGGCACCTTGAAGAACTCGTCAGATATGTTGACATACGCCTCCGCGCCCGGAGCCATCAGGTGCGACTGCGACTTCGCGCCGTACCCGAGCACGCAGTGCGAGAGATATGAGTGCGCCCCGATGCTGCAGTTGCTCATCAGTATGCTGTTCTTGACCATCGTGTAAGGCTCGATCGCGACGCTGCTCCCGATGCTAGTGGACGGGAATATGGTCACGTTGGGGCCGATGTCGCACCCGTCGCCTATCAGCACGGGACCGTAGATGGTCGTCCCCGCCCGGATCACGGTCTCCTGTCCGATGCTCACGGGCCCGGACAAGGTCACGTTCGGCTCGATCTTCCCGGCCGTGCGCACTGCCAGGTTCTCGAGCGCCGCCGCGTTCAGCTCCAGCAGGTCCCACGGATAGACGGCGTCGATCCACAGGCCGTCGGAGAACACGGGCGTCAGGGACTGCTGCCCTAGGCTCGACTGAACGGCGTTGCTGAGGCCGTACTCGCCCTCACGGATGTTCTCGTCTATGTACTGGAAGATCTTGTCGCTGAGGGCGTACATGCCCGTGAGTATGATGTTGGATATCGTCTCCTGGGGCTTCTCGTAGACGCTCTTGATCGTGCCCTTCTCGAGCGTCACGACGCCGTACTTGGACGGGTTCTCGCTCTCGACCACGAGCGCGCTCGGCACGGTCCCCGCACGCAGCAGGTCCCCGACGGCCCTCTGGTCGATCACGTTGTCCCCGGGCAGCACGAGGAACTCCCCGGACAGCCTCTCCCGGGCGCAGTGCAGCGCGTGCCCGTTCCCGAGCTGCTTCTCCTGCACGACATACTCGATCTTCGCCCCGAACTTCTTCCCGTCCTCGAAGTGGGACATGATGCGCTCCTTGCGGTAGCCCACGACCATCACGATCTCGCGCACGTTGTTCTTCACGAGCGAATCCACGACGTACTCCAGGATAGGACGGTTCGCGACGGGGATCATCACCTTCGGCTCGGAGACGGTAAGCGGCCTCAGCCTCATCCCTTCCCCTGCAGCCAGTATGACAGCCTTCATGAGAAACACACCGTACGGATGGCTACATGACCGCGGCGACTTAAGTGCTTTGCGAGAACCCTACTCCTCTTCCTCGCCCTCGTTCGGTATCTGGCCGTAGATGGCCTTGTTGCGCGCCTCGACCTTCATCGGCGTCGCCTCCTCGAACAGCTCGCACTCGCACCTGATGCGCGTCATCACATCCCTGCGGACGCAGTACCCGAACCCCGGCCCAGAACCCTCCTCGGGCCTCGGGTCCCAGTGAAGACACCTCGGGCATAGAGTCCTCTGCTTCTTCGGATCCTTGCACGTCGGATGAAAATTCACGGGCCTCGTATGTAGCGTCGCGGCTATATCAGAATTTCTATGCACATGTGCGGCGAACCCAACACAGATTTCACTCAGGGCGGGCGAAACTGATTCCGCACCATGCGTAGGCTAACTGCAGTGCTGGCCACTATCTGGCCGCCCAGAAATCCGCCCCCCGATAACATGCCGCGAGGGACAAGAGGCGCCTACAGAAGGGAGGACCGCGTCGCCCTCCCCAAGGAACTGCAGAAGGAACTCGTAGAGAAGGCCGCCGCCAAGTACGGCAACTGCCAAGAGCTGGCCAAGCACCTGAACATTCCGAAATCGTCGGTGCACTACTACAGAGCGGGGAGGCTCACGATGCCTGTCTCCGTTCTTGATGAGATGCTGAGGATTGCGAACGACGCAAGCCTCGAGGAGCGAGTGAGGGCCGTAGGCATCAACAAGGACCGCACGTGGGCGAACGAGTACGCCGTCAGCATCTACCGCGAGATGTGCAGGGACAAGCTCAGGTTGCCTCCTCGAATTGAGCTAGAGACAGACGACGACCTGAGGAGAAAGGCGGCTGCAATCATATCGTACGTGATGGCAGAGGGCTCGGTATGGTTGCAGAAGGAGAAGTGGGGGGAATGCGCAGTGAACATCACCTTCGCTGCGCATGAGACTGATCTGTACGATCACTTCAGGTCGCTCTGCAAAGATGTCTTTCAATATGATGTCGGGTCTCCTCAAGCGCCGGGCAATGGAACGGTGGCAATCAGAGGGTTCATCTACTCCAGGTTCGTGGCGGAATGGCTGATCGAGAACGGTGTCCTTCCGGGAGAGAAGTCTGCAAGAGAACTGCACCTGCCCAGGTGGGTCATGGAATCCCGCGATCCAGGCACTTGGGTTGCGGCGCTTCAGCCGTGGTGTGACGGAGAGGGCCACGTCTCGACGCGAGCAACCGGAGGATCCGCAGGTTTCACGATGCTACAGGCAAGGCACACGAATCTTGACTTCGAGTCTATCTCGAGAACCGCAATTTGCGGAGACAACAGAAGGAGCATTTCGGCGGGTCACCTCAGGGACTGCAACATCTACGGTGTCCCTGTCCTTCAATACTGCGGGGCATTACACAGGAGCGAAATCCTCGCTGATGTAACGAGCCTCTTCGATAGGCTTGGATTCCGGCCAAAGACACGCATCGCATGCCTGTTCTTGAAGAACGACGGATTCTGGAGTTGTCACTGGATTCTTCGGTTCTCCGAGTGCGAAATGCGCCGCATGCGCCAGATGGGATTGATAACCCAGGCACGAAAGCGCGAAGACATCATGTGAATTAAAATTCAATGTATTTTATATTATACATGTAATTAAAAATTAGCGGGGGCTAGATTTGAACTAGCGATCTTCAGGTTATGAGCCTGATGGGATTTCCAAGCTACCCCACCCCGCTGTCTCGGTCTAATGTGCACGGAATAGTTAAACGTATCCGTTCCACACGCCTGGAGGATTCAGAAGAATTTCCTCAGCCTGAGCATGTCCTCGAGCTTGGCGTTGACCCTGAGCTTCTTGAGGGCGAGGGCCTTCATCGGCCTCAGCTCTCCGGTCCTGAGCTGGTCGAAAGTCTCCTTTGAGGCCGCGACCCTGATGTCGGGGTTGTCGAACTTGCCTTTCTGGATGCCGTCGACGCGGCAGTTGTCGAGCACGAAGATCCAGCTGTCGCCGTCGGTGACGTCGATCTCGACGGTTCTTTTGATGCCCTGGAGTTCCGCGCGGAGTTTCGGGTCTTCCTCGGCCTTCTTGTTGAACATGTCGGCGGCCTGTCTGAGGTATTCTTCGACCAATGTCATCCCTCGAACGAGTCCAGCGGGCGGAGGCTGTTCAACATCATTAGGTTTTTGGCCGTCTCCCAGGACTCCCGGGTATGCGGCGGGCACTTGCCGTGCTTCTTGATGTACTTCTGGACGAAGGCGACGGTGACCGGGTCGGAAGTGTATCCGGAGCCGATGGGTTCGCCCATCTCGACCTCGATGCCCCTGATGCACTCGTCGCGGGTGACCTTGGCGATGATGGATGCGGCGGAGACGACGGGGTAGTTCCGGTCCGCCTTGTGCTCGGAGACTATCTTGGCCTCGCACTTGAGCTCGGACCGGACCATCTTCTCGAAGCTCTTCTCGCTCGCGTCCGCGGCGTCGACGTACGCGACCTCTGGGCCGAGGAGGTTGATGAGCTCTGCCATCTTCCAGGCCTCGATCTCGTTGAGGCCGTGGAGGTTCCTGAGGGAGTCGATGTGCTCCGCGTCGAGGACGATGGTTTCGACCTTGGCGACCTTCCTGATCCTGCGTGCGAGCTCCTCGCGCTTCCTCGCCGTGAGCTGTTTCGAGTCCTTGACGCCGAGCGCTTTCAGCTCGTCGTCCGACTCGACGGCGACTGCGCATATCACGAGCGGCCCCAGGACCGGGCCCCTGCCGGCCTCATCGACCCCGCATATCATCTAGTCGGTCAGATGGCGCGGGGCTCAGATAGAGGTTTCGTGCCGCGAAACCGCGGGACAACCACCGGAAAGGATTATTAGCCGTGACGAGGGTAAGAACCCGCATGGCCCTGAGGGTCCTTCAGCAGATAGGCGGGAACGAGCTTCAGCTCAGCCAGGACGTCTTGCTCATCGTCGCCATTGTGCTGATGCTCATCGGCGTCCTGCTGGCCTTCGCCGGGGCGCGCATCTGGAAGAGCGTGATGTCGTTCATCGGTTCCGTGCTGTTCGGCATGCTCGGGTTCACGATCGGCGTCGCCGTGGGCGGCACCCTGATGGGCCTCATAGTCGGGGGCCTGGCCGCGATGGTGGGCGGTGTGCTGTTCGTGTTCCTCGCCCGGGTCGGGATCGGCGTGATCTCCGGGGTGCTGTTCTTCGTGGTCGTTGCCGGCCTGACCGGGAGCCAGGTCGCCGGACTCGTGGCTGGCCTGGTCGGGTTCGTGGTGGCGTTCGTGTACATCGAGACAACTGTGGGAATCGTGACGGCCGTCCTGGGC
>JALOTQ010000076.1 GCA_025457815.1 Thermoplasmata archaeon | reverse complement strand
CGATACACCTTCCGGAGGTTGGCAGCGTTCTCGAAGGTGCATATGATGTGCATCCCTCCCCAACCCTTGAGCAGGCCGACACCCCCTGCGTCTATGCGGTTCGCGAACTCCTCGAACGGGTCTCCGGCGACGGTCTTCCCGCGCGCGTCGTAGAGGGTGTACTTCGGCCCACACCTCGGGCAAGAAGTGGTCTGCGCATGGAACCTCCTGTCGTCCGGTGATCTGTACTCCTTGGTGCACTCACGACACATCGGGAAGTCCGCCATGCTCGTTCTCGACCGGTCAAAAGGAAGGTCCGCGATGACCGTGAACCTCGCCCCGCACTCGGTACAATTGGTGAAAGGGTAGAGGTGCCTCCTGTTCTTGGGCGCGCAAAGGTCATCGGCGCAGGCGTCGCATATCGCGGTGTCCGTCGGTATCAGGGAGACACGGCGACCGTCGTGGCTCTGCGCGATCGAGAAATCCTTGAGACGCTCCTTAACCTCCTCGAACTCCGCTCGGTCTATCCTCGCCAGGGCGGGGAGAGCCTTCCTGAGCTCCTTCAGGAACTCCTCGGCGTCCCTGTCTACATGTATCTCCACGTTGGAGCCGTTGTTCAGGACGAACCCCTTCAGCCCCATCCTCTTGGCGACCCTGTACACGGTCGGCCGAAAGCCCACGCCCTGCACGATGCCGTAGACAGTTATCTTCATGGCTCAGTCCTCTAGAGCCCGAGGGCCTTCGCCAGCTCGTCCATGCCCTCCCCATGACGGGCATCCATCATGATGACCGTGGCGCCTGGGTTGGTCCTGCGGGCGTCTCGTTCCAGGATCTTGGGGTCGACCTCCATCGCAGCCGCGAGGTCCACCTTGTTGATTATGATGACGTCGGAGAACGCGAATATCGCGGGGTGCTTCCTCACCATGTCGTCCCCCTCGGTCACGCTGATCACTACCACCCTCTTATGCGACCCGACCGGGAAGTCGACCGGACAGACTAGGTTCCCGACGTTCTCGATGAACAGGTAGTCGATCTCGTCCAGAGGGAGGTCCTCGAGCGCGTGGTCGACCAGGTGCGCATCCAGGTGGCACTCCTTGCCCGTGTTGATGTTCGCTGCCGGGACGCCATGAGCGACGAACCTGTTGTAGTCGTCATCGCCGGAGACGTCCCCCGCGATAGCCGCCGCCCTCTTCCCCTTGGCCTTCAGCGTGTCCACCAGCTTCTCGATGATGAGCGTCTTGCCGGAGCCTATGGCTCCGAGGAAGTCGAAAGCGACGATGTTGTGCTCGTCCAAGTGCGCGCGGTTCTCGTTGGCTATCCTTCGGTTCTCTGCGAGGATGTCCTTCTCGAGGTCGACTGTGACGACCTTGTGCATGGATGCGGGAATCGGCTGGTTCGGATTAACCTTTTCCCCCCAAACCCACGGACGTCCAGACCTGGACAGCGTGGGAATCCAGAATGGGCTTTAAAAAGGGGAAAGTGCATCTGGAGAACTGGGCTGGGGGATACGATGGTTCAGAAATCGTACAAGGTCGAGAGCTTCCGGATCGGACTGAAGGGTCAAGGGGACCAAATCATCTTCGCCTCTATGGAGGAGATGGAACAGGCGTACAAGGACCTTGACAATGGAAAGGACATCTATATCGAGAAGGACGGGGTCGTGACCAAGCTCCTTCAGCAGATGCTGACGAGCAAGATCTACGACGGGTCCATCGTACTCAGCGCAAGGGTGAGTCCGAGCACAGAGGGCAAGGGGGGTGAGTGACATGGCATTGGAGGACATTCTTGGAGCGGACTGGTTGCTGTGGCTGATAATCATAGTCGTCGTACTGCTGCTTCTCGCGATTCTCGCGAGCATTTACACGATCGTTCCCGCGGACTACGCGGACGTGGTCATTCAGAAGGGCAAGATGCGGGTGTTCTCTCCGCACAGAGAGTACAACGCTCAGGGTAAGTCTGCCTATTTCCACATCCCGAGCTGGTTCTTCATATTTAGCCTAGGTATGACCGTGCACAGGATTCCCCTCAGGATACTTGCGATCGATGTGCCCAATTTCCTCTCGTTTGACAAGGACAGGGCTAGGTTCCTGTGCGATATCATCGCATACGTCGCGGTCAAAGACCCTGTCGAAGCGGCGAAGCGGTTCGGAGGCGACCTCGGCGAACTCCAGGCGCAGATAAACAAGATCGTCCAGGCGACCACGAGGGATGTGTGCACGAAGTCGACCGTGAAGGAGATCATCAACGACAGAGCGATGATCATCACCATGATTGACAAGCCCCTCAAGGAGGCGATTGGATTCTGGGGTATAGACCTCAAGGACCTCGAGCTGGTCGATTTCAAGGACCCGACTCAGGCGGAGTACGGCGAGACTGCCCCGCCCCACGTCATCAGGGACATTTCGTCCATCATCGAGACTCAGATCCACAGCGAGGCGAGGCAGAAGAACGCCGAGCAGATAAAGTCCGCGCGGCTGAAGGAGGCCGAGGCCGACGAGACCGCCTCGATAAGAGAGATACAGAGGTTAGAGGAGGTCTCGAAGAGGGCCCAGGTCAAGGACAAGATGATCGCGGAGCAGGAGCGGATGGCGAGGCTGCAGCAGCTGGAGGTCACCAGGGTCGAGCAGGTCAGGATGGCCGAGATCCAGAAGGAGAAGAACCTCGTCGTGGCAGAGCAGGAGAGGGCGGTCGAAGAGGTCCGCAAGCAGCGGAAGCTGCTTGAAGGACAGGGTGACAACCTCATGCTCACCGAGAAGGCGAAGGGTGAGGCGGCCAGCATAAGGGAGCAGCTCCTCGCAGAGGCCGAGGGCAAGCTGAAGCTACAGGAGGCACTCACGAGGTTCGACGACCTGGCGATCAGGGCCCTTACTGCCGAGAAGATGATCGACATGAACAAGGCGATCGGTGTCGAGGGCGCGAAGGCTCTGGCGAGCGCCGACTTCCGGGTGTTCGCCGGCGGCACTCCGGAATCGCAGGGAGGGTTCGAGCTTGGCAAAGTGCTCTCCTCTATTGGTGTCAGCAGCCAAGGCGCGATGGACGCGGTCCTGAATAGGCTCGCGCGGCCGAACGACCTGGGCTTCAGAGAGTTTGGAGATCTCATCAAGGGATACACGGCCGACAAAACCTCCGAGAAGACGGCGAAGGAGAAGAAAGTCTGAGCTCCGCGCAGTAATCTGGCCCATTCTTGGGACGTGCCCGGAGTTCCTTGCACCCGATTGCCAGAGCGCATGCAGAACGTCGGCTTATTCGCGTCCCACGAGTCCCGGTCTCAGCAGAATGTAGTATCCGGCTCCTGCGATAAGCACTACCATTGAAATGAATCCCACGCGCGCGATCTTATCGATGGTCATGTCATCGTTCCCGTACATCCCATATCCGCGCACTTCCGTCTCCAACTCCGCTTCGACGCCGTCTTCACTGAACTCAAAGGTGACGAATATTGACAAGACGCCAGAATCAAGGCCGTATGACCTCTCCTGCATCGTAATTTCGTACACTGTTCCTTCGGCGAATGATGCATTCTCAGTTGGTGTCAGGACTAGAAAGTCTCCCGGTGTAAGCACGCCCTCGCCACTCCAGTCGATGACCGTCAGCTCCAGCGCTAGGCCCGACAGGTTCCGCTCTCCGAGGTTGACAGGCGTCACGCATCCGCTGGTCGGGGAGAACCAGTAGTCCCACAGTGGAGACTGCAGCGACCAGTTCACAGAGCCGACTCCGTCCGTGAGGGTGAGGTTCGTGAACTGCTCCCAATATGCGTTCATCAAGGGAAGGGACATCGCCACTCCCTCCACGCTTCCCGTGATCCTCATGTCTTCATCCGCAGAGGGCAATCCGGCGAACACGAGGAGAAGGAGCAAAATCGCGGCGACTATCCATGCGCCCGCCCAAGGCTTGTCCTTGTCGAAGGCCTTGATGAGATCTCTGGGCGTGCCTGGGGTCTGCTTCAGGACCTTCGTTCCCTCCAATCTCACGCGCGCCACGACATCTGTCCGGAGCTGCCACCACTTACGGGGCAGTTCATGGCCAGGGCCTTGCGGTGCCAGGAAGCCGGCTAGCACCATGGCGGTCGAGAGCGCTCCTATGGAGTATCCGATTGACGGACCGAAGTCGTAGCTGTAGTTGGCTGGAAGACTGGCTCCGATGTCCAATGCTTCGACGAGGAAGAGCAGGAGACCTGCAGCCTGGAGTAGGCCCGCCAGCGGGAATGCGAATGCGAGCAACGTGCCTGCAGCGAAGATGACGCATGAATACAGCAGCAGGTCGTCAATGGCGAAACCGGTGTTCCACAGGATGTCGACCAGGGAACGGTCCGAATGGAAGAGTCCCTCGCTCCATCCATGCCACGGCAGGAAGATCGAGGCGAGCCCGACCGTCGCGCCGATGATGCACAGCATGTTCACCGAGACAAGGCGACTATTCAAGTTCTCGTTTCCGCCCTCCTTGTCTTCGGCAGTTCCCCTAGACTCCTTGCCGAGGCCATCTCCAGCCATTCTCGGACACCCAGTCCGCTGCAAAGATCGAGCGCTATATGTTGATTGCGACTCTTCAAAATCATCGTCCACAGAGTGCTCGTGTCAACTCTTATTCAACGGAACGCAGTAGCTTCTAGGCTGATGGACTTCCGACTACCTCAGGGCTTTCCCGCAGTACGGGCATGCCACGAACTCTGGCTGGACCTGCTTCCCGCAGGAGGGGCACTTGGCCTTCAATGAGTTCCCGCAGAACGGGCACGCGACGAAGTCCGCCTGGACTTCCCTTCCGCACGCAGTGCACTTCGCACCTGCCAGCATATCCGGCGGAGGAGGAGGAAGCGGTTCCACAACCGTCTGGACGGTCTGCACGGTTGTCACCGTCTGAGGGGCTTGCGCCGGCTTCTTGCTCGGCTCTGACACAGCCCCGAGAATGGCCATAAGGCCCAGCAGCATCACGAACCCGATGGCGATTCTTCCCTCTGTGGTCTGCGAAGAAGGTTCGCCGGAGAAGTATGCTCCGATTCCAAGGAAGATCATGATCAGTCCAATCACTAATCCCGCGATTTGCCGTCCTTTCATGTTAGGGATTCACCGTGCACAAACACCCAGACTCACGTAGTTAAGGATGACTGGGTCAGTCGCAGAGATGATAATATCGCCTCCAAGGGAGCCGGAAAGGCGGTTTGGGAAACTTGGTATTTCAACCGACTCACGTTCGTATGGTCCGGTGAGTGAATCATCAACAGTTGGAAATACCACCTCGTGTTCACGTTCGTTGCCGGGACCGGCGAGGCGAACCCATGGAAGATGCTTGGCTTCTGCTTGCGCTCGGTGCTGTTCTTCTCTACGGCGTATCCCAGGTGGGCCAGAAACTCGCGCTGAACGACATCCCGGCATCGGTCGTGGTCTTCCTCTCCATCCTGATCACCACCCCGATAGGCATCGTCTGTCTCGCCCCGTACCTCATCTCCGGCGACTTCTTCGAGTACGACGCCGGCGCGCTTCTGTTTGGCATACTAGCGGCCACGTTCGGCCAGTTGGGCTACTACCTCTACGTCGAGGCCGCGCAGAGAGGACCCATATCCGTCGTGGGGAGCATCACCGCGGCGTATCCGATAATGGTCGTAGCCTTCGCCATACTCGTGCTCTCAGAGCGTCCCGGAGGGATTCAGCTGCTCGGCGCTCTCCTCGTCACAGCCTCGATGATCGCCCTGTCGTACATTCACGGGGGCACGTCCGCGAGAACCCACCTGTCGGGCAGGTACTTCATGCTCTGCATCGCATCGCTTCTGCTCTACGGGCTGTGGGCCATATTCACCAAGCTGGCGCTGGACGAGATCCCGTCACTCCTGTTCCTCGGGCTCTACACTTTCGTGGTCCCGCCGACAGTGTATGCATACAACAAGTACAAGGGCGTGAGATTGAGGCATTCCGTCTCAAGCTGGTCAGTCCCATTCATGATTGCCATCATAGCGAGCGAAGTCGGGAACATAGGTTTCTTCCTCGACGTATACGCGGTAGCCCAGGGGCCCGCATCCATCGTGTTCCCTCTCATCGCATCCTATCCGGTGGTGGTCGTCGTGCTCGCATACGGATTCCTCAAGGAGCGCCTGACGAAGATAGAGACCATCCTGATAGGCGCCGTCGTCCTCGGGATAATCCTGGTCGCCACGGTCTGAGAAGCAGAATGCAGGCCCTCAAGGAATCATGTGATGCTTCTTGTTCTGTCTCGCCTTCTCGACGACCACGTCGATCCTGCCTCTTCTGGTCTCTTCCCTCTTCGCGGAGATGACCCAGTAGATGTAGGCCGTGCGATACGAATTCGCGAAGGCCCTGAAGTTCCGCCAGGCGAGATCGTCCTGCTTCAGTGCGTCTGTCAGATCTCTTGGCATCCTCGGTGGCCTGCCCGGCGCTAGCGCCTCGTCCCACTTGCCGCTCCTCTTGCCCGCCTCCACCTTGGCCAGCCCCGGAGCTCGCATTCGCCCCTGGCTGATCAGCTTCTCGACCCTTCTCCTGTTGTTGAGCGACCATATGCTGTTGGGTTTCCTCGGGGCGAACCTCCACATGTGCTTCTCGTCGTCGATGCGTCTCATCCTGCTGTCGATCCATCCGTAGCACAGGGCCTCATCCAACGCGTCGGAGTAGCTCAACGCCTTCTTGCCAGTATGGACCTTGTACGCCAGTATCCATACCTCAGATGAACTGTCGTGGTTCCTCGCTAGCCATCTCCGCCAAGACGCCCTGTCCGGGAAGAAGGTGGGCTCCTCAGGCGACATTGATGGGATAATGTTGGGACAGGTGAAAAGCCTGTCCTCAACCAAGGTGTTTACTTGCTTATCCTCATCCATCCGCAGGACAGCAGGTTGTACTGGATCAGGAACTCCGCCCAGCCCGAGTCCTCTGCGAAGTCCACGGTGCTGTACTCGTTGTAGCTCGTCCTCCAGGCCTGGTTGTGCGAGCCCCAGTAGATCGAGATGCCACCGCACGCGGCAGTCCTGTCGGTGTTGTAGACATCGAGTACGGCCCTCTCCATCAGGTCCACCATCGCCTGCGTGGCCTCCATCAGCTCCGTATCCGTCGCGAGGTCAGGGTCGGCCATCAAGTGCTCACCGAGATCCACCAGATCGACTTGGTAGTGCGAGCCGCAGGAAACGTAGTAGCTCTTCGAGATCGCCATCCTGTAGTCGTTGATGTTGTCCGGCATGCCCTCCAGCATCTGCGCCGTCCATGCGGCCATCGTGTCGAGCGACTCGGCGATGACGCTGAGGTCGACGATGCCGAGAGTCGAGTACCATGCCCACGCAAGCGGCTCGTACGAAGCGACCCATCCCGCAAGCATGTCCCTGGCGACCTGCTCTGGGGTCCTGCTTGTGTCAAGCGCGACCGGCGTGAACATCAGGTCATACGGGAAGCCGTCTCCGGCGACAAGCTCCTCAGAGGCGACCAGAAGATCGACGAGCCCTGTGCTCGCAGCCTCATAGGCGGTCTCGATGCTCGAGCATGAGCACGCGTCGAACGCGAGTATG
>JALOTQ010000075.1 GCA_025457815.1 Thermoplasmata archaeon | reverse complement strand
ATGGTGGATGCCGACATGGACCACCTTGCCAGGGCGAAGAGGCCCTGAGAACGCCTAGAGCTCCTTCTTCAGCGCCGCGGTGATCTTCTCTCCCGCATCGCCTTTTCCGTAAGGGCACGGCTTCAGGGTCAGCTTGGGGTCGTCCATGAAACGCTTGAGCTCGCGCAGTATCTTGACCGAGTCCGTCCCCACGACCTTGCAGTAGCCCGCCCTGACGGCCTCGGGCCTCTCCGTGCTGAGCCTCGTGACGAAGACCCTCTTCTTCATCACGGGGGAGCAGGCCTCTTCCTGGATGCCTCCCGAATCGGTGAGTATGAACCTTGACTTGCTCATGAGCACGAGCATGTTGAAGTAGCCCACGGGCGTGAGCAGCTTCACGTTCTCAGAACGCTCGAGCTTGCCCTTGAGGTTGAACTCCTTGAGCCTCAGGTCCGTCCGCGGGTGCAGCGGGAGCACGACCGGGAGCGGGGACTCGGTGACGACCTTCACCAGATGGCCCAGCGTGGCCGGGTCATCGACGTTCTCGGCACGGTGCAGCGTGGCGAGCGCGAAGTTCTCCCACGGCACGTCCCACATCACCTGGGACGACTTGAGCGCCTTCGGGAGGTACTGGATGGTGGCGTCGATGACGGTGTTCCCCGTCTTGAAGATCTTCCCCCAGACGCCTTCGTCCTTCAGTATCTTGACGGAATCGTCCGTGGGGGCGAACAGGTAGTTCGACGCGTGGTCCGTGAGCCTCCGGTTGAGCTCCTCCGGCATCCTGAGGTCGTAGCTCCTGAGGCCGGCCTCGACATGGCCCACCTTCACGTGCCTCTTGACCGCGCCTATCGCGCCTGCAAGGACCGTGTTCGTGTCGCCCTCGACCAGGGCGCACGCGGGCCTGTTCAGCTCGAACTCCTTCTCGAACTTGATGATGGCGTCGCCCGTCTGCTGCCCTGGGGACCCGGACCCCACGCCCAGGAACGAGTCGGGCTCGGGCAGCTCGAGCTGCTCGAAGAACACCTTGGACATCGCGTAGTCGTAGTGCTGCCCCGAATGGACCAGCCTGGGCGTCACCTTGCTCTTCTTGAGGGCGAAGTACAGGGGCGCCATCTTGACGATCTCGGGGCGGGTGCCGACGATGACAGATACGAACATCTGATGTGGCATACAGGTACCGCAAGATAACCGTATTGAGCATCATCCATGTCCGGATTTGGGCATTGGCCGGGTGCTGGCTGGAAAAACGAAGGAATAAGGGGTTTTCCTGGGTTTGCACTGGACGTCTATTCGTAGACTATCCAGATCTGTCCGCCACCGAGGCCCGTGACTTCCCAG
Organism: Thermoplasmata archaeon; assembly: GCA_025457815.1. Taxonomy (GTDB): domain Archaea; phylum Thermoplasmatota; class Thermoplasmata; order UBA10834; family UBA10834; genus COMBO-56-21. Next base: position 6,227 of record JALOTQ010000075.1, on the reverse strand, counting down.
GTCAGGGTGACATCCTCGCCGTCCACTTCGGCCGTCACCTCGAGCCAGAGATAGTCCATGCTCCTGTGGCCGTTGTCCGTGACAAGGAGGTGGAACTCCCACTCCATGCCCGCGCCATAGGCCCAGCCCCACGCTTCCGCCGTCCACTTCTCGTTGTGGTCGTCGTACGTGAACGCCATGTCGTCGAACTGGTAGGCCTTGACCTTCACGCCCATCTCTCGGGCGTTCAGGTTGAATGAGCTGTTGTCGTAGTCGTCCGGGTTCAGGCAGTATCCGAAGTTGTCCTTGTACATCATGCCGTCCTCGCCCTCGTACATGAACCAACCTCCGCCGCCTGCGCCCCACTTGTCATCTTCGTAGTAATCGTCTGCGACCACTAGACCCGCAGAGAAAACCACGCCAGCGACCGCCAGGGCCGCTACTGCGTATGCGTACTTGTTCATTCTCTCCCTCTCCTCCCCAACTATTGGGATCCCAAATCGCTTCCGCGCTGCATACTGACTCCGCCTGACGCTATATATGCTTGAGGCCTAGTTTGTCAGGGGGTTTACGGCCGTTAGGGTATCCGGAGCGCTCCGAAACATCCCGAAGGTTTTTACCACCCCCATCCGATTGCGTGAAGGCTCGAAAATGACTCATTTCATCACAGGAGGGGCCGGATTCATCGGCAGCCACCTCGTGGACAAGCTCTCGAAGAGGAACGGCGTGACGGTCTACGACAACCTCAGCACGGGCAGGGAGGAGTTCATAGCGGACCACTTCGACGACCCCTTCTTCAAGTTCGTGAAGGGCGACCTGCTGGATGTCGGGACGCTCCTCAGCTCGGTCAGAGGCCACGACACCGTGTGGCACATGGCCGCGAACCCGGACATCAGGAAAGGGACGGCGTCCACGATGGTCGACCTCGAGCAGAACACCATCGCGACCTACAACATGCTCGAGTGCGCGAGACGGGCCGATGTGAAGTCGATCGTGTTCTCGTCCACGTCCACGATATACGGCCGGGCGAATGTGATCCCGACGCCGGAGGACTACGGCCCGTGCCTCCCCATCTCGCTCTACGGGGCCTCGAAGCTGGCATGCGAGGGGCTCGTGTCGGCCTATGCGGAGCTGTACGGCATGAAGGCCTGGATCTACAGGTTCGCGAACATCGTCGGCCACAGGAGCACCCACGGGATCCTTTTCGACCTCGTCCAGAAGCTGAACGGCAACCGGAAGCTGCTCGAGGTCCTCGGGGACGGCAAGCAGCGGAAGTCGTACCTGCTCGTGGAGGAGTGCGTCGAGGGCATGATCTACGGCTTCAAGCACGCCAAGGACAAGGTCAACTACTTCAACCTGGGCGCGGCGGACCAGATCACGGTCAAGAGGATAGTGGAGGTCCTCCTGGAAGAGACGAGGCTCAGGAACGTGAAGGTCAAGTACACGGGCGGCGAGAGCGGCTGGAAAGGCGACGTGCCCGTGTTCCTGCTGTCGAACAAGAAGATGGCCAAGCTCGGGTGGAAGCCGAAGCACGACAGTGAGCAGGCCGTCAGGGAGGCCGCCAGCATCGTCGTCAAGGAGCACCTCAAGCGCACGCCCGACAGCTGGTTGTCCGTCCGGGAGCAGTGACTGGCCGTCCGTTATCGCCCCTGATAATGTCGAGGATACGAATATGAACCCTCGCAATCCTCGTCTGTCCTGAGAGTGCCCACATGAAGTGCCCCAACTGTGGTGCCGAGATCCCCGAGGTCTCGAGATTCTGCCTGAGCTGCGGGAAGGACGTGCCGCCCCCCAAGGAAGTCACCGTGGAGAAGGACGACGGTTCGGATTTCCCCGTGGGCGCGATAATGCTCTATGGCCTGGCCTTCATGATGATGTTCTTCGCGATCGTCCCGATGGTGATGGGCTTCATGGAAGGAGCGATAGCCATGATGGCCGTGGGAGCCGTCATGGTCCTGGCGGGCGTTTACATACAGAGAATGTACAAGAAGCCCGTCGTGGTCAAGCAGGAGCCGAAGCCGGAGAAGGTCATCAAGATAAAATGCCGGTACTGCGGGAAGCTCCACGACCCCGACGACGAGAGATGCGACTCCTGCGGCGCGACCCTCTGAACTGACTGGTCGACCCGATTCGGAGAAAGGTTTATTCAAAGCGGCTCCGCTCTGAGTCGTGATAGGATTGACGATCAAGTGCACCAAGTGCGGGACTTACAACCTAGACGAGGAGACGAGATGCCGCCTGTGCGGTCACACACTCCACGCGTCCGAGAGCGAGGTCCAGAAGTGTCCTGAATGTGGCTCTGTGGCACATGCTCCCGATGCTGACAAGTGCATCGCTTGCGGCCGCAGCTTCACGACCGTAATAGAGGCCTCGAAGCAGGCGGGGCCCCAGAAGGCAGAGGAGTGCGAGCACTGGTCCGAGAAGCCAGCGCACGCGGTCCGGACCGCGAAGGTCGGGATAGCCGGGACGTTCATCCTTCTGGCCGGAGTGCTCGGGATAGTCCACGCGGTCATGTCCGTGCTTCCAGGCATCGGCGAGGACATAATCGCTACCTACGAGAACGTGATTCCGCAGGGGGAGTTCCTAGACGGGCTGATGCAGGACTACGTCTTCGTCGCGGCCCTCATATTCGTCTCCGGCGTGCTCGCGATCGGGATGAGCATGTTCGCGTTCATGAAGAGCAACTTCTACGGCTCCATCGCGGGCGGCATCTTCGGCATTCTTGCGATAGGCTTCCTCTTCGGGGCTTTCTTCGGCCTGGTAGGTTTGCTCCTGGTTGCCACCTCGAAGCGCGAGTTCCTTGCCGAGTGCGGATGATGCCGGACGAAGCAGCCGCAGCCTTTGAGCTCGATCCTGCGCTTCTGAGAGTCGACCGATTCGAGATGAGCGGGCCGCGTCTTCGCGCGGTGCCTCCTTGGCACATCGCTCATTTCTAGCGTGGAGCGATGCGCGTAACCCCTCACGGTCATCTCCTCGACCTGTTCCTCATGCCTGTTCCACAGAGCCCCGAGACAGCCGTGCCAGCGAAGAACCTCAGGATGCCTCGAGTACCCGCGCTTCTCGTTGACGATGATGCTCCATATGGCGTGGAGCTCCCTATGCTCTGCCAGAAGATGGTTCCTGCACAGGCAATTGACCGGAAGGTCCCAGATGCGCACGCAACGAGCAGGGATTTCGGCCCTAATATGCGAAGTGCCGAACCCGTCGGAGGTCACTGCGCCTAGCGTTCCTCAGGGGCGTACTTCCCCTTCGGGACGAGCACCTCGAACCTGGTGCACTTGCCGGGCACGCCCATCTCCCTGAGGGACAGCTGAGAGGCCCTCAGCATCTCGCGTGCGAGGAACAGGCCGTAGCCGTCCGATCCACCGTAGTTGTACCCCAGCTCGAATATGCGCTCCTTCACGAGCTCGGGAACGCCGTCCCCCGGACGCTCGATAGTGATGATGAGCCCGTCCTCAGAATAGCGACAGCCAAGCTTGACCTCGCCCTTTCCCTCGGGCAGGTTCTCGAGCACCGACAAGACGGCCCTTTCCAGCGAGGCGTCGGCCATCACCCGGACGCCTGAGACCTTGTGCGTTACCTTCAGCCCCTCGCTCGAGGCCTCGGCTGCGAGAGTGTCCATTATCTCGGCGAGCTCGTACCACTGCTGGCCCGTCTCGCCCGCACGCTGGTAGATCTTCGCGGACTCGAGCAGCTTCCGCATCAAGTGGCACTTCTTCGTGATCTCCTCCATATACGACTTGGTGATGGAGTCTGCGGACGAGTTCCTCGCGAGGTCGCTGTAGAAGTCCACGACCGCCACTTGGCTGAGGAGCGCGTCGAAGGTGATGTCGCTCAGGACGGAGAGCTTCCTTGCCGATATCTTCGAGTCGCGGACCTCCAGCCTGTGTATGGCTGCGAGGTGCGCCCTCTTGATGATCTCCTGAGTGGTCTTCTCGTAGACGCCCTTCGGGACCGAGCCCCGCATGCATGCCAGGAACTCGTCGGGGGGGAGGTAGTACGGGTTGTGGCACATCTCCCCCTGGACCACGACCCTTGGGTGCACCCTGATGACGTCCATGAGCATCGCGGGGTCGAAGTCGGGCTCGTAGTATTGGCAGAGTATGTTCGAGCTGCTGCCCGGGAACATGTGGTTGATGCTCGCCTCGTAGTCCATTATCTTCTCGACGCCCGGGGACTTGGAACCGTACCAGTCCATCTCGCCCGAAGCCCTCAGCCGCGTGTAGCCTTCGGCGACGGCGCGCTCTTCCGAGTCCTTGATAAGGCCGAGCATCCTGTTCGGGTCGAAGTGGCCGTCCTTGAGGTAGGTCTGGTCGCTGGTCATGAAAGTGAGATGGCCCCTGTCGACCGCGTCCTGGACATTCCTGACCTTCATGACCGCGTCGAGCACGTCCTCCCTTGAGTTCCTGTCCGTAACGTAGAGAACCTTCTCCCTGTTCTCCAATCCGGCTAGTATGAACGGGACGGCGCTCAGGAACTGGTCATCATCGTTCCTGAAGAAACTCGCAATGTGCGCCGACTTGGCGCCCCTCATCACGGCCTGCAGATGGCCACGTGCGGATTCAGATTGCGCGGGGTCCATCTGAGTGCTCAAGGTGTCCATTCTCCAGGTTCGGCGGGAACAAGCTTTGCTCGCCAGACTGGAAGTGGATATTGTCAAGCTGATATATTTATGTCGCGATGTTAACGGCATTATGTTGCAAACGCTCACGCGGTCTGTGTCGAGAAGAGTGCGTGGACATCCTATCTTGGCAGACCGGAGGTCATTGTGTCAGAGTGTCCAATTCGAGGGGTTCGTTCTTCTTGGGAGCTTCCGCGGGCACCTTGTGCTTCTCCTCCGTGTACATCGATATGATGGCCCCGACGCCCGCAATAACGGCCGCGAGCATGAATATGAGCTGATACGCGACGTCCTCGGGCACCACGGCGCCGATTGACGCATCGTAGCGCGAGTTCTCGGCGATTATGACCGCCGCGATGGCGGGGCCCACGACCGACCCGCTCGTACGGACTATCATGTTTATGGCCGTCGAGATCCCGGTCTCCTCGACGGGCGTGGAGACGATCACCATGTTGATGCTTCCGACCATCGCGAACGCGGCGCCCGCCCCCATCACCGCCATGCTGACGGCGACCTCGAACTGAGTGTAGTGGAACTGGTACAGGATGGCGAAGCCGACGAGCGAGAGCACCATCCCCAGCGTCATGGGCCACTTAGGGCCTATCCTCTTCACGAGGAAACCCACGGTCGGCCCGAAGAAGAGTGTGACGATGGACATTGGGAGCATCAGGAGGCCGATCCCGATCGCATCCAGCCGGAAGTTGAAACCAGCCAACGACGCGATGGTCTGGTTGGTGGAGAACAATGAGAAGCCGATGACGAAGGCCACAATGTTCATGAGCGCGAGGTTCCGGACCTTCAGAAGCGCTGGGCGCACGAGCGGCTCTTGGACCTTCTTGATCCAGTAGGCGAACGCCAGCAGAAGGACGACCGCCAGGACGAGCAGCCCGACGACGAGCGGGTCGGCCCAGCCTCTGCCCCTGGTCTCCGTGATGCCCACTAGGAACGAGACCATCATGGCGCCGAGTATGGCCGCGCCGATGTAGTCGACCTTGGCCTTGAGCCTCACGGGCGATTCCCGCACCTTGAACATCACGGTTACCGTGACGATGAACGCGAACGGGGCGACGGTGTGATATGTCCACTGCCAGCCAAGGGCGTCCGTGACATAGCCGCCGAGGACGAAGCCCACTGCGGTCCCGACGCCGAACATCGCGGAGATGACGCCCTGTGCTACGGCTATCCTGTCCGCCGGGAACTCGTCCCTTATGAGCGAGAACGCCAGAGGGAACATGCACATCGCGATGCCCTGGAGCGCGCGGAAGAAGATCATCAGGTATATCGAGTCCGAGAGTTCGCGTGAGAACCCGGTGACCGTGACCATGATGCTGTAGATCAACATGGCGTACACGAGCATCTTCTTCTTTCCGTAGATGTCCCCGAGCTTCCCGAAGACCGGGATGGACACGACGCCGACGACGAGATAGATCGTGACTATCCACGAGGCGAGCGCGTAGTCCTCGGGATCGAGCCCGAAGTCGGCCATCACCTGCGGGAGAGACGGGAAGGCCATCGCCTCGACGTACATCACCATGATCGCGATGGAAGCGAGCAGCAGCAGAACGAACGTCGAGTACTTGTTGTTCCCTCCGTTGTTTCCTTTCCCGTTCATCAGATACCTCAGGTG
>JALOTQ010000074.1 GCA_025457815.1 Thermoplasmata archaeon | reverse complement strand
TGGGGGTCGGTCGTCTACATCTCGATCTGGATAATCGGCGTCCTGTGGTACTTCCTCTGGGTCCGGCACTGGAAGAAACAGGGGATCGACCTGACCATGGCCTGGAAGGAACTGCCTCCGGCCTAGAACGGCAGGACGCGGAAGTCAAACCCTTCGAAACTCCTTCTCCCGTTTTCCTTCGTCACTGGGACTTCGGCCGTCACGCCTTGGGGATCACCTGGAAGTGGCTGTACGACTTCTTGAAGATCCCGAGGCTCTTCGGTCTCCACTTGTCGACGACCTCGATGTTCTCGTAATCGTCGAAGTAGAGCACCATGCCGAAGTAGTTCGGGTCCTTGCCGCTCCTCTTCGACTCCCTCGCCAGGGCCTTCATCATCCTGTTGACGCCCTCCTTCATCTTCTCCCTGTCGGAGGCGTACTTGTCCATCGTGCCCTCCTCGTAGGTGATGATCCTCTTCCTCGTGCGGTAGTCGAGTATGGAGACCACGTTCAGGAGCGCGACCACGAATAGGACAGTCCCCAGGAGGATGTAGAGCCCGATCCCGTTCACGAAGTCCCCTCCCAGGCTGCTCCGCCATATCGGCACAATCTGGAAGGATATGAAAAGGACCAACAGGATCATGGAGATCTTGTTGAGGAGGCGCAGCCATCCGATCGCCTGGATGAGCTTCTTCACCCCGGGGACCTGGGCGGGCATGTCGACTATCCGCTCCGCGTGCGGGCGCGTCTTCACCCACATGTCGTAGTACTCCGACAGCCGGGTCTTCTTCAGGGCCCCAAACTGCCGCTCGACCTGCTCGATGTCCTTGCGCCTATAGGCCCTGAGGTCGTCAAGGAGCACGATGCACCTGGCAAGCGAAGTCTCCGGGTCATCCTTGGTCTGCCTCCCGCCGAACATTGTTCCCCACCGAGCGAATGGCTCTTCGCATCGCTTATGTGACCTATTAAGATATCCGCGCCTTGAGCGGCAGAGATGTCACCGGCCATGTGCGAGGCAAGGTCACTTCATCGTGGACTCCGTCTCTTTGATCGCCTGCTCGAATATGTCCATGCCGATGTCCAGCTGCTCCTTCGATATGATGAGAGGAGGTGCGATCCTGAACACGTTGCCGTACATGCCTGCGGTGATCATCATGAGGCCTTTCTTCCACGCCAGTCCCTGTATCTGCGGCACGTAGAGGGGCTCCTTTGTCTTCTTGCTCTTGACGATCTCGACACCTATCATGAGGCCTTTGCCCCTCACATCGCCTATGATCTCATACCTGTCACGCAGTTCGGCCAGGCGCTTCATGGCGTACTCCCCGAGCACCTTCGACCGCTCGTGGAGCCTCTGTTCGAGGATCTCCTTCACGTGCGCGAGCCCGGCAGCCATGCTTATTCCGTTCCCGCCGAAGGTCGACGAGTGCGAGCCAGGCCTCCATACCTCCATGATGCTCTTCTTGGCCACGATCGCCCCGAGCGGTATCCCTCCTCCGAGCGCCTTCCCCGTGATGAGTATGTCAGGGACTGTCCCCGTCGAGTTGCACTCCCACACCTCGCCTGTCCTCGCGAGGCCGCTCTGGACCTCGTCCGCCACCAGCAGCATCTTCCTGCTGTCGCAGAGCTTCCGCAGACGCGGCATGAACTCCTTGGGGGGGACGATGTAGCCGCCCTCCCCCTGCACCGGCTCCACGAACACGGAGGCCAGATCGTTGCTGGGCCCTCCGAACTCGAGTATGCCCTTCTCAAGGTAGTCCACGCAGAGAAGTCCACACGAAGGATACTCCTGCTTGAACCAGCAGCGGTAGCAGTACGGATATGGAGCGAAGTAGATGCCCGGCGCGAAGGGCCCATGCCCGTACTTGTACTTGATTCGGCTGGCCATCGCCAGGGCGTTCCCTATCCTGCCGTGATACGACCCCATGAACGCAATGTGCTCGCTCCCCTTGGTGTAGTACCTCGACAGCTTGACGGCGGCCTCGACGCCCTCAGCCCCGCTGTTTCCGAAGAAAGTCGATTCCAGCGCTCCTCCGGGGGATATCTTGGCCAGAAGCTCCGCGAACTCAGCCTCCTTATCGAAGTACGCATCGTTCGCCAGCGAGTGCGTCAGCCGCTCTGCCTGCTCCTGGATCGCCTGGACGACCTTGGGATTGGACCAGCCCGCATTTAGGACCGATATCCCCGAGGAGAAATCCAGATACACGTTTCCATCCTCGTCCATTATGGCGGCACCGGACGATCGTTTCATGGTGAACTGGAAGAGGCGGTCGTACGCGTGAGATACGTACTTCCGGTCCTTCTCGATGATGACCTTGCTCTTAGGCCCAGGCGGCGGGACCTTGAGGTCAGGCGCCTTCCTGGCCCAATCCGCGACCCATTCTGGCAGGCTGAGATCCATGACTGCATCCTCCGTGACCGCACAGTGATTGCCTCTGTCGGTCGATACCGTTACGGCCCGCATTCATAATTAACATTGCGTGAAAATCTGCATGCTGGCATGTCAAGCCAGATGTACGGTTACACCACTTTGCCGCACTCCATATCGGGAATCGGCAACCCTCTGCCACGTGCACCTTGCACTTCCTTCGCAAGGAACCTCGATTCGTGGCCGAGTGCCCATCGTCGGAGTGGACGTTGACGCCGCAGAAGCCTGCTAGTGGCATTTCGCCGCAGAGTCGCACCAATTCCTGTTCCGGGACAAGCGCGGGGCTGTGCGTCGCAGCGGTCTCGCAACTCCGACCGGCAGACTGCGCACTTCGAACGAATTTCACCGTTCGTCACTATGGTTAAATACGCTGGATTGCGTTGACTGGACAAGTGTCTAGGAGGGGAGTGTTTTGGGAGGACTGAGGCTTTTCTTCGTGACTGACCTGCATGGTTCTGAATTGTGTTTCAGGAAGTTCATCAGCGCCGTTTCGATCTACAAGGCAGACGCCGCAATCGCCCTGGGGGATCTCGCGGGGAAGATGGTGGTCCCGGTGATGAACAATGGCAACGGCACGTACGATGTGAACTTCCTCGGGCAGGCCATCCATCTGAACAACGACTCCGAGCTGCAGAAACAGCTCGAGAAGGTCAATGCCATCGGCTTCTATCCATACATGACCGACAGGAAGGAGGCCGAGGAGCTACAGAAGAAGCCTGACGAGGTCACCACCATATTCCACAGGCTCATCAACGAGAGGCTTCAACACTGGGTCGAACTCGCAGACGAGAAGCTGAAGGACAGCAAGTGCAAGATCTTCATGGCGCCAGGGAACGACGACCCATTCGAGATGGACCCGATCCTCGAGGCTTCTAAGGTCATGAAGTCAGCTGCCATGAAGAACCTCGATGTCCTCGGATACGAGATGATCACCATCGCCCACACCTCGCCCACCCCGTGGGACACACCGCGCGAGTGGAACGAGGAGGAGATGGCGAAGAACATCGACTCGCTGGCATCGACGATCAAGGACATGAAGCACGCCATATTCAACTTCCACGACCCGCCGTACGGGACGATGCTCGACTACGCACCCAAGCTGAAGGACAACAGGCAGTCCGCGGGAGAGACAGAGCACGTAGGTAGCAAGTCGGTCTTCGCGAAGATCAAGCACTACCAGCCGTTCCTGGGGCTCCACGGGCACATCCATGAATCGCGCGCTGCGCAATACGTCGGGAGGACATTCTGCGTCAACCCCGGAAGCGAGTACGGCGAGGGTATCCTCAGGGGAGCCCTGCTGACGCTCTCAGACACAAAGATGAAGAGCTACGTCTTCACGTCAGGATAGAGCCCCGTGGGGACGGGCTAGCTTGGGAGGAAGATGGATGACGGTCCGACTACCTGCAGACATACCGGCCGAAGAATACCCGGCCCCGGACGTGTTCCTGGATGAGGCAAAGACACTGGTCGCCGAGGCCGCGAAGAAGAACCTGACCCTCAGGGTAATGGGCGGCATGGCGATCTACATGCACAGCATGGAGCAGGAGGATCTCTGGAAACGCCTCGCGAGACTCGGCGCCAAGGCCTTCACTGATATCGACTTCGTCGCCTACGGGAAGCAGGGCAACGACCTGCTCAACTTCGTGCAGTCGCGCGGGTACAAGACCGACCCGAGGTTCCTATACCAGTTCGGGAAGTCACGACACATCTTCTTCGGCGGGAGGGTCCCCATGGTCGAGATCTTCTACGACCAACTGGCGATGAACCACACCATCAAGTACGCTGGCAGACTGGAGAAGGACCCGCTCACTGTGCCCCTCGGGGAGCTCATGCTCCAGAAGCTCCAGATAGTGAAGATCAACGAGAAGGACATCAAGGACCTCATCGTCCTCTTCAGGGCGCACGACGTCGGGGAGGACGATCACGAGAGGATCAACCTGCACGCCTTCGACTTCATCGACGTCTTCAACGACTGGGGATGGCACTACACCGCCACCATGAACCTGGGCAAGGTCAAGAAGGCCGCCTACGAGTACCCCCAGCTGTCGCAGGAGGACCGGCTTGTGGTCGGGCAGAGGGTCGACAAACTGCTGGCATACATGGACAGCAAGCCCAAGACCTTCAAGTGGAAGATGCGCTCGAAGATAGGCACGAAGTCGATGTGGTACAACCCCGTCGACGACTGGTGAGGCCTTGCCTCACTTGTGCGGACGGCCCTTCGGCCCGTAGCCCTTGGGCCCGATGCGCTCCATGACGGCCTTCACTACGATCGGCCACGCGATGGTCGCATCCGCGAAGACCTCGACGTACTTCCCGCCCTCGGCCCTCGGCTTGATCTTGCCCCATGACACGCCCTCGGAATACGTGCATCCCGACAGCCCGCCCCAGTGGACTGGCTCAGGGCATATCCTGACGGCGTAGTCGAACCTCTTGAAACCGCCTCCGACCCCCACCCTCTTGTTGATGATGTCCAGGTACGGCCCGACCTGCTGCGCCCAGTTCCTCGGCACCCCGCCTCCGATGGTGAGTATGCCCAGCTTCTTGGAGTCCAGGACGCGCTGGGTGTAATCCTCGAGGTCGGCGAATGCGTCGAACCGGATCCCCTGCTTCCCTGCCATCTTCATGCGGCGGAGGTAGACGCCGAAATCGAGCCCCAGTTCGGAATCGGTGAAGGAGGGGACATAGACCGGCACCTTCCGGAGGTATGCGGACTTCAGGATGCCCCTCTGGTCGTCGGTGGTGTTCTTCGCGAGGTACTCGCCGATGAGCCAGTTGAGCTCATAGCTCCCCATGGACTCCTTCTTCCCGGTCGCGTCCTCCATGACCTTCCTGAAGATGAGCTCCATGTCGTCGAGACTCCTCTCGAGCTCGATCGTGTCATAGATCCTGTTGTACCCCTTGAGATACAGCTGGACGTCGTTCATCCCCTCGTCGTGCTTGAAGTGGGCGCGCCCGGTCGATTCGACCATGCCGTGCGCCATTATCGCACCGGTGGATATCACCGCATCGACCATGCCCCAGTCGATCATGTCGCAGACGACCAGGCCCATCTTGGCCGGAGTCATAGCGCCAGATAGGGTAAGCACCCTGAGGCAGTCGTCGTCCTCGGTCATCGCCTGGACGACCTCCGCAGCCTCCCCGAGGTTCCTCGCGCCGAAGCTGCATCTCGACATCCCGTCGACGAGCTCGGAGACCGTGTTGTACTTGGTTAGGTCGAGAGGAGATAGTGGCTTCAGCTTGTCGCTGACGCCGTCACTCAGACCATCTACCTTGCGGACATTCTTGCTCTTGCCTGTCCTGGACATGCTATCGAACCCTCCCGTAAACTGGATGGAGTTGAGCCGATATCACTGCTTCGGCGTCTCTGCAGGGACGGCGGCCGATGTCTCGCTCTCCGTGACGAACACCGCGGCGGCAACGACGGTTGTGAACATGCCGGTCTTGTCGCCCTCGGCGGTCTTCGTGACGTTGAGGGTCTTGACGATCTTGCCGCTGATCTTGTACTGGTTCTCGCGCTCGTCCCAGTCCTGGTCGGCGTCGAACGATATCCCGAGAGTCGTCGCCAGCATCGTCGCGGCCAGATCCTCGGCCATGTCGCCTGCGACATCCGCGTTCGAACCGAACGCGTGGTGCTCGGAGATGTATCCGTAGTGCGTGCCGTCCGCAGGGATCGCAGAGCCCACAGCAGCGGCCACCATCCTGTTCGGTTCGTTGGTCGAGTTCCTCGACATGACGACGAAGAGAATCTGTCCGGGGTGGAGCTCCTTGAGCCCATCCTCCTTCGAAACGACCTTGCATCCAGGCGGCAGGATGCTTGAGACTGAGACCAGGTTGAACTTCTCGATGCCCGCGTCTCGCAGCGCCATCTCGAACGACTGCAGTTCGTACTTGTGCTTTCCAACTCCCTTGGTGAAGAAGACTTTCTTGGGTACTATTGGCATTAGCTGGTTGCATTGTGCATCCGTGTTCTTAAAACTATTTCTCGGACCAGATTCTGTGTCTTTCCGCGGGATGTGCCCGGCCTCAGTGGCACTGCACCTCGCCGACCATCGAACCGAGGTCGTCGGAGAGAGCCTCGAGTGACTCGTCGTCCGCGAAGTAGACAGGGGTGACATAGAACAGGACGACGGATTCGAAGTCGACGTCGCAGAACCACGCCAGCCCACCGACCTCTGCCAGCTTGACCTCCTTGAAGGTAACGAATGGCTCGATCCCGAAGGCGACCTCCTTGTAGACTCCGAAGACCGATCTCACCGCGCTGTGCCCCGAGAAAGGATAGCTAGCGGACGATTCCTCCTCGCGCAGGTCCACTTCGACCCCATAGTTCTCCGCGACGAACTCCTCCGCATATCCTTCGACGCGGTCGAAGATCATGCTATACGCGGAGCTCGGGGCGCTCACCGTCCGAACTGTCGCGATCACCAGGAGTGCTCTGCCGTTGGTGTAGATCGTCTCGTGTATGCTCGGGAACTTGCTGTACTCCTTGTCCTCGATGACGAAATCGAACGTGGATTGCGGTACCGCCGGGCTCACCGGATACGCGAAGAACGCAGCATACATCAACGCGACGGATGAGTATGCGATGGCCGAAATCCCGAGCATCCTGCGGGAGTGGGCGCCCTTCAGAGGACCACCAGCCCGGCCGAGACTGCGACGAGCAGTACGACTATTACAGCCGTTCTCACGATGACAATGCGGCTGCGGTCATGCCTCAAATCAGCCATCGACCCGAGGAGCAGAATCGCCAATAGGCAGGGCAACAGGAGCAGACCGGGCATGCCCGCGCTGACAAGGAAGACCCCGGCCGCGGACCATCCCGCTCCAACAACGCCCGCGGCACTACTAGGCCTTCGGTACTCGAGGTATCGGTAAAGGCTCACCGCGGCCATCGGGATCGACGCGGCGGCGAGCAGGATGATCGCCGGGTTCAACAGGTCCGCCCCATGCAGGGACGGGATGGAAGAACGACGATACATCACTTGCGCGCGGAAGGCCTCCGAGGCCGCATCTGAGAATCTGGCGAACGCTAGAAGGTTGGGTACTGTTTGGGCGTTCTAGCATTATATAACCCTGCGCTTCACCCCGTGAACGGCACGATTCTGAGAGGGAAGGATTCATATACGTCCCATATGCCAGGCGCCAAACTGACCGCATGGATGGACAGAAATGTGCGCGATCCGGGCATTAGGTCAGAAGTGCCGGGAAGGCGGGGAGCCCTGCGCGACCTGTCGCAGGACCCCGTAGAGCACCCGCGGGATCTCATCGAAGGAGGTGACCTCGTACATCCTTCCACGGCCGTTCGCCGCCATCGACTCGCACACGGAGGGGCGGCAGTCATGGC
>JALOTQ010000073.1 GCA_025457815.1 Thermoplasmata archaeon | reverse complement strand
TTCTGCATCAGCTTCTCGCAAATCGGCCTCACGGTCTCGCCTGGCTTGAGGCGGAATTCCACTCCGATGAGCAAGCCCTTGGATCTGATCTCCTTGATCTTCTCGGTCTCCAGACCCTTCAGCCGCTTGACGAAGTAGCTGCCCATCTCGGTCGACCTCAGAGCGAGCTTCTCGTCGATAAGCACATTGAGGGACTCCTCCGCGATGGCAGCCGCCAGCGGGTTGCCTCCGAACGTGCTACCGTGGCTGCCCGGATTGAACACGCTCATGATCTTGCGACTTGAAAGGGCTGCAGAGACTGGGTAGAGACCTCCTCCGAGCGCCTTGCCGACAATGAGTATGTCGGGCTTGATGCCCTCGTGCTGGAAGCAGAACATCTTGCCCGTCCTGCAGAACCCAGTCTGTATCTCGTCGAGTATCAGGAGGATGCCCTTCTCACTACACACCTTCCTGAGCTCCTTAAGGTAGCCAGGGGACGGGACATTGATCCCCGCTTCACCCTGGATAGGCTCCACAAGTATGCCTATGGTCTTCGAGTTGATGGCCTTCGTCAGGGCCGGGATGTCGTTGTATGGGATCATCTTGAACCCCGAGGTGTACGGCCCGAACCCCTTCTTCGAGTCGGGGTCGCTGGAGAAACTGATGATTGTCGTGGTCCTTCCATGGAAGTTCTGCTCGCACACGATTATCTCGCCCTGGTTCTCGGGCACGCCCATCTTCTGGTACGCGTACCTGCGCGCGAGCTTGATCGAGGTCTCGACAGCTTCAGCCCCTGTGTTCATGGGGAGAGCCATCTCCATTCCGCTGACCTGGCAGAGCTTCTTCAGGAACGGCCCCATGCGGTCGTTCGAGAATGCCCTCGACGTGAGCGTCACTCGCTTCATCTGGTCCGTCGCGGCCTTGACGATCCTCGGGTGCATGTGCCCCTGGTTGATTGCCGAATAGGAGCTCAGCATGTCGATGTACTTCTTGCCCTCGACGTCCCAGACCCAGACTCCTCTGGCCTTGGACACGACCACTGGCAGTGGGTGGTAGTTGTGCGCGCCGTACTTCTCTTGGAGCTTGATGTAGTCTCCAGCCTTCATGTTCGGAACCCTCCGTTTTGCCCCTCGAACGGGGCTGACTGAACCACGCAACGGGATTCCCTACTAAAACGCTTCCCAGGGAACAATAATTACCGTGCAGATTGATTCGGAATCGGAGGGGGTTTCGCATGACGCTCGAGACGAGGACGGAGGCCAAGATAAGGAGGATTCAGGAGAAGGACTACGACGAGGCTGGGAGGTTCTGCAAGAAGACCCTGAACTGGATGTGGGGGAAGTATCTCAAGGATGTGTACCCGAAGGAGGCCAACGAATTCCACATCTCCAACTGGGCCCCTAAGAACCTGGCCGTCCGCTTCTCCGATCCGAACAAGTTCGGCTTTGTTGCCGTCGAGAGGGGCAGCATCTGCGGCATCCTGCTCGGGACCAGGTATGGCAAGAGCGGCTTCGCGGCGATAAGCTGGATCGCGGTCGACCCGGAGCACCAGCACGAAGGGATCGGCATCAAGCTCATGAGCGCGGCCGAGGAGGCCCTGAAGAAGGAAGGATGTCACAAGCTCAGCTTGAACACCCTGCCCGCGCTCACGCCCGCCGTGCGGCTCGCCATGAAGTTCGGAATGCTTCCCGAGGCGCACCTGAGACAGCAGTGGTGGGGCGCCGACTTCGTGCTGATGAGCAAGTGGATCGGCAAGTACAAGAAGAGGGCATAGGGAAGCGTGGCCCGGCTAGAGCCTCGCGCGCTCCGACGTCGTCCTCAACGAGCCATACACCGGCTTCGGGATCTCAGGGACGGGGTCATCGACCGATGGCGATCCTGGCCTTGGCAGACTGTACACCTTGCTCGGCAATTCGCTTCCGCCCACGTGCAACCGCTTGTATGCCCATAGCATCAGGGCGACGACGCATACTACGAATGACAGGACGACCACCAGCGAGAACTCCCACAGGTAAGTCCACGAAGAGACTATGAGGAGGACCGAGACCACCGCGGCGAGGACTATGCCGGAGACCATGGTGACAACCGCCCCTCTGTTGTAGATCCCGACACCGACCCCTGAATAGTTCACGTGCTTGGCTATCTCAGCGATTTCCATTCTGAGCACCAGGTAGACGACGGCAGTGATGCCAAACCCGAGGAATGTCAGCAGAATGTGCGCCCACGAGTCAGTCGCAAGGATTGCTATGACCACAGCAACGTAGGAACCCAACAGGATGGCAGTCATCCTGGCGCCTTTCAGCAACGGTAAGTTCGATGGCATCACCGCCCTCCCAAGGGTTCTCGAAACCACTGCGGCCGAGAACTTGATGGACTTCGGGAGCAACCTGGATACGCCATTCGCGATCGCAGCGGAGTGCTTCACGAATGGCGGCGTGACCGCGCTCATCACGAAACAGAACGCCCCTGCGAACGGGTTGAGGAGCGCGCCCATCGTGACTCCGTGCGCTTGGCTGCCAACGCTTGCGTACAGTATCGATTCTATCCCTCTCCCGCTCATGCTCGTCCCGATGGTGGTCGAGGCCTTTGAGGAGAAGCCCAGGAAGTACGAGATGGATGATATCACGAACACCTCGTACAGAATCACAATCGGGATGGCAAGCGCCACCATCCAGATGACTGAGTCGAACATCGACGCGTCAATCATCATCCCGAAGGACGTGAAGAAGATGGCCACGAAGGCGTCCTTGAATGATTCCAGCTTGGACTGAATACGGATCGTGACCTGGCTCTCCGCCAGGATCATCCCGATGAAGAACGCGCCGATTATCGGAGGTACGTTCATCACCGCTGCGAACCCTGAGGTGAGGAACACAATCCCGAGGGCGAAGAGGATGAAGAGCTCGTCATTCTCGATGCTGTTGAAGAACCTCACCACCCTAGGAACCGCCCACATGGCCATCCAGACGAAGAATCCATAGAACGCGCATATGCCAAGGATGAGCTGCCCGTACCCAATCGGGTCCGCCGTCGGTTGTATCATCATGCCGCTCGCGACGGAGAGTATTATCATCGCGATGAACGTCTCAACGACCACCAGGCCGATGAGGAACTCGACCTCGGGGCTGGACATCCTCTTCAGGTCGAACAGCACCTTCATCGCGATGCTGGTGCTGCTCATCGCGACCACACCCGCCAGGAATATCGAGTCGATCAGGGGCCATCCGAGGTACGAAGCGAATACGAAACCCACGAACAGACCAACGCTAGTGTCAATGACCGCGAGTATGATCGCGGGGGTGCGCGTCTTCTTCAGTTTCGAGAACGAGAACTCGAGGCCCACGAAGAACATCAGCATGACAAGGCCGATGGTCGAGAGCATCTGGATGAGGCTCGTCTCATGTATGAGCCCCACGTAGTGGAATCCGAAGATGTCGACATCCATGCTCGGGCCGATGAGAACTCCGATCACGATGTAGCCGACCATGACTGATTGGCTGACCTTCCTCGCAAGGGTCGCCGCTATGAAGGCCAGCAGCATGACCGCTCCCAGCTGGAACATCAGCTCGGCCTCGGACATCATCCGGCAGACACCTCAAGGGGGGGCGAGAGGATGCCCTCTGACAGACGTGGTCTTAGTTCGCATCCCATCCGGGCGCTAATTGCCTTTGACCGTACTTAAGTCTTTTCAGAATCGCGTGCGAGCCAGTCATCCCGATTGACTAGTAGCTACGCTACTAGGTCACGGGCGGAGGGTAGATGAAGAGAAGCACGATGTATGTCACGTAAAGCGAGCCAGACATCATCATCACCGCATACGACATGCCGTTCTTACGCTCAATCGAGAAGTACATCCAAGCAGATGCGGCCATGGCTATCAAGATGCTCACGATGTTTATGGGCTCGAGCCTCCACTCGGTGAAGATGAGCCCGACGCTGACCGGGAAACTGGCCTGAAAGACCATCGCGCCCGTGATGTTGCCGAAGCCGAGCGTGTCCTTGCCGCGCCAATACCAAATCACGCTGTTGAACTTCTCCGGGAGCTCGGTGGCCACGGGCGCGATCAGGAACGCGAGAACCATAGACGATATTCCGACCGATGTGGAGACTTCCCCCACAGCGTCTACGAAGAACTTGGCCCCTATGATCACTCCGATCAGGGCTGCGGCCACCTGGAACACAATCATGATGAAGCCGAGATCCCCCTTGCCGGCCTCGCCTCCGAAGGCGCGACACAAGTAGAGGGGGTCGCAGGTGTTCTCCTTCTCCTGCTGCTCGTCCCGCAGCGTTTTGATCAGATAGTACGCATAGACTCCCATCAGGAGTAGGGCAAGCCCGTAGTTGATGTACTTCCTGTCGATGGACTCCTCGAGACCCATGACGCCTGAGAGAAGGGCGACCGCGTACATGGCAATGAAGAACTTCATATCCCTCTCAGCATGGTCCTTCCGCACGACCAATGATGGCCCGCGCCGGCCCTTCTTCCAGCCGTACCAGACCGCCACCCCGCCGATGAACATGGCGAGTGTGCCGAGCATGAAAGGAGCGCCGAGTATGGCCCCCTCTCCAATGTGCTCGCCCTGCTCCTCGGTGCCGAGGAAGATCGCGATGAGGGGGACTATGGTCTCAGGCATCGCCGTGCCGACCGCTGCGAGGATGCTGCCTGTGGCGGTCTCGGCGAGGCCGAGGCGGAGGCCCAGCCACTCGACGCCGTTCGTGAATATCTCGCAGCTTATGAGAATCACAGCTAGCGCGAGAATAAGAACGGCAACCGTTGCGAGTGCTACCAAAGGCAACGCACCAGGCGGTTTATCGCTGGAAGGTACTTAAAGGATTCTGAGGAAGCCTGAAAAAACCGTAACGTCACCTGCACGAGCAACATCACAAGGATTAAGTATCGACAATCTCTGACTTCGATGGCCATGGCCCAAGTCTTCAAGAGTCGAGGCATCAGGACTCCCTGGCATCTCCGGGTACTCTACATCTCGACCTTCCTTCTCAGGACTGCCTTCGGCGCTCTCCTTCTGCTTCTGTCGGCTTATGTCGCGGGTGACGAGGGGCTGCTCAAGGTCGCAATAATCGCCGTGCCCTATCCTCTTGCCGAGATGTTGACGGCCAACTACTTCGGGATGGTCAGCGACAGGACCGGCAGGAAGCCGATCATCGTCTTTGGGACGACTTTGGCGGCAATAACTGTCGCGCTCTATGCCCTCTGGGACAACACCTGGTACCTTGCGGGTCTGCACGGCATACACGGAATAGGCGCTGCAGCCACTGTTGCGCCCGCGATAGCCATGATAGCGGACCATTCCGACGTGTGCGACAGAGGCCGTCAGATGGGATGGTTCGACTACTCCACGTTCCTCGGATACATCGTCGGTGCGGTCGTTGGCGGATTCATGGTGGAGCTCGTAGACCCTCAGCTCGGATTCCTCGTCATGGCCGCGATGCTTGCCGCGTCCGCCACCATGCTCTATACCCTCGTCAAGAAGGAGAAGGTCGCGAAGGCGGGCGAGAAATATGTGAGCCTCGATGAGCTCAGGAAGGTCTTCAAGGTCCGGGAGGTCAGGCTGGTCTTCCCGATATGGCTCATAATCGCCACCCTCCTGGGAATCGCAATAACATACCTGCCGATCATACTGCTCAACGAGGACGTTTCAGGCTCGATGATCGGCATCATGTTCGCTGCCGCCGGCGTGGCCCTCGGGCTCCTGCAGCCGTTCTGGGGGAAGGTATCGGACATCGTCGGCCGGATACCGGTGATGGCCTACGGCGTCTTCAGCATCTTCGGCATCGTGGTCATGCTGCTCTTGTTCCCCGACGCCGCATTCTATCAGGATGAGGAGGGCTTTCATTTCAAGCTTCTGGGCATGATACCGCTCGGAATCTTCGGCCTGGGAGCCGGGGCGTTCGTGCCCTCCGCCCTCGCCCTGATGGCCGATTCCTCGGACGCCAAATGTTACGGCGCAACGATGGGACTGTATTCGTTCGCGTTGGGGTTTGGCGCGTTCGTCGCTGAGTCGATCGGCCTGGGCATCATAGTGACGACCGGCACCGAGGACGCTCCTGGCTGGTTGCTCTACTTCGCGGCGGGGCTGATCTTCCTCGCGGTTGCGCTGATGATCATCTTCTTCCTGTCCACCATCATAAGGAAGCGCTTCGGCAAGCAGAAGCTGGTTGACGACGAATGCTCGAGATAGACGGCTCCTTCGGAGAGGGCGGGGGACAGATCCTTCGCACGTCAGTCTCGCTCTCGGCCGTGACTGGGGAGCCTGTGAGAATCACCAACATAAGGGCAAGAAGGCCAAACCCCGGCCTGGCCCCTTCGCATCTGACGAGCATCGAGGCCGTGGCTGAGCTGTGCGATGCCGAGGTGGACGGGCTCTATCCAGGCTCGAAGGAGCTCACTTTCAAGCCCCGCCAGCTCACAGGCGGGGACTTCGAGTTCGACGTCGGCACGGCGGGCAGCGTCTCACTTGTCCTGACGAGCTGCATCTTGCCGGCTGTGCTGTCTAAGGCCCGCGTCACTTTGAATGTGAAGGGCGGGACGGACGTCCGATGGTCCCCTCCGATAGACTTCCTATCGTCGGTCCACATCCCGTTGCTTGGGCGTTTCGGGGCTTCATGCTCGATAGAAACCCAGTCTAGGGGATTCTATCCTGAGGGCGGGGGCGAGGTCACGGTGGACATCGCGCCATCAGGCGGACTGACTGGGCTCCGGCTCGTTGAACAGGGTAGAGTGCTGGGAATCAACGGCATCGCCTACGCCCAAAACCTCCCGGAGCACATCGTGTCCAGAATGAAGCACTCCGCGATCAAGAAGCTCATAGATATCGAGAATGTCAAGATCGAAGGCGACCTCAGGAAGGGGCCGAGCACCGGTGCGGGAATCGTGCTGGCGGCTCAGTGCGAGCACACAGTCATAGGCGCCACGAGGTTGGGGGCGAAGGGCGTGCGGGCGGAGGAGCTCGGAGAGAACGCGGCGTCCGACCTGATCGAAACCATCGGCTCTGGAGCGACCGTCGATGAGCACATGCTAGATCAGATCCTCCCCTACATGGCGGTCGCCCATGGTGGCTCGTCCATCCTGACCGACGACCTCACCGAGCATGCCAAGACGAACATGTGGGTGATCGAGAAATACTTCCCCGGGAAGTTCAACGTGTCCAAGCGCGGGGAGCTCGCTGAGATCATCGCCATCTAGCCGTACATGTCGGGGCGAGGGGCGCCTTTGTCGTCCTTCTTGACGACGGCCTGCTTCTGGATGTCCCGTATGTGCTCCTCTATCCTCTGGGCCTCCTCGAACAGGGGCTTGGCGTCGAAGTCGATGCCGAGCAGGATGTCGTCTATGGCCTCGAGAACCAGCGCCGCCGCCTTGGCGTCCGGGAAATCGGGATGCGCCTCGGCCAGGAGAGTAACGACATCGAAGTCCTTCTTCCTGCCTTCGTTCAGGAGGATGCCCGCGACGCCCGATATGACCCCTTCCTCGAATGACTGGATCCCGTGTTGTTTCAACAGCTCGCGCGCCCTCGCGGTGCTCGCGATGCCGAACACCAAATCCGATATCTCGGCGCTGTCCCTGAGCTCGGGGTCGACTACAAGGCCTTCGGGCGA
>JALOTQ010000001.1 GCA_025457815.1 Thermoplasmata archaeon | reverse complement strand
TGGCCGCGCCTGCATGATATCTCGAGATAGACCTTGTTCTTGGCCGCGAGCTCAGCGTCGTCCAGCGAGATCATGCCTGGGTGCGCGAGTATGTCCACATCGGAGTTTGCGACGGCTTTGTGGTTGGTCCCGGGCTCGACCGGCTCGACAGGAGTTTCGCCGTGAATCACGATGAGTTCGGCCCCTGCCTTCCTCGATTTCCTGACCGCGTCGTCGATGTACCTTACTGGAACGTGGGTCAGTTCGACGCCAGGTATCGCCTCGATGCCCCACGCATTGGACTTCTTGCAGTCCATCGCGACGCTCTTGATGACATGCTCCAGGTTGGAGAATGACGCGTGGTCCGTGATCGCTATCGCCCTGTGGTCTGCCGCCGCGGCCCTCCTTATGAGCTCCATCGGCAGCAGCTCGCCGTCACTGAACAGCGAGTGCATGTGGAAGTCGCATCTCCTTGCCCTCATTTTCTCCGTGCCTCCAGTTCCCCGTAGATGTCGTCCATGGTTATGTTCTCATCGAACAGCAGGACCATCAGGTGGTACATCAGGTCGCCCGCCTCGTACACTACCTCCTTCCTCGACTTGTCCTTCGCGGCGATGATGACCTCCGAGCTCTCCTCGGCTATCTTCTTCAAGAGGTAGTTGCGGTTCCTCAGGAGCTTCACGGTGTATGAGGAACCCTCCTGAGTCTCCTTCCTCTCCTCGAACACACGCCATAGAGCCCTTACGATGTCGTTGGGCGGGATCGGATCCTTGCTGAAGCACGAGTACTGTCCGGTGTGGCATGCGACCCCGGTCTGCTCCACCCTCGCCAGAAAGGCGTCTCCATCGCAATCGGTCATCAGCTCTATGCATTTCTGGAAGTTGCCCGAAGTCTCACCCTTCTTCCATATGGCGTTCCTCGACCTGCTCCAGTAGTGCATGTACCCGGTTTTCTTAGTGAGGTCCATAGCCTCCTGGTTCATGTACGCGAGCATGAGCACGTTGTTGTTCTTCGCGTCCTGCACAACCACCGGTGTCAATTCCTGCTTCCCGCTCACATTCCCACGTCCTTCCGTATCAGAACGCCTTTTGATTCGAGGATCTTCTTCACGTCCGCAACGGTGTGCTCACCGTAGTGGAATATCGAAGCAGCCAGGGCCGCATCCGCCTCGCCCTTGGTCAGGACTTCGACGATGTGATCGATGGTCCCGCAGCCACCGGACGCTATCACTGGCACATTGACGGCTCTGACCACGCTCCTCGTGAGCTCGACGTCATAGCCCGCCTTCGTCCCGTCCGCGTCGATGCTAGTGAGCAGTATCTCGCCCGCCCCCCGGTCGCACGCGTCCTTCGCCCAATCGACCGCGTCGAGCCCCGCCGGGGTGGTTCCGGAGTGGGAGTAGACCTCCCAGCTGTCTCCCTTCCGCTTCGCGTCGAGGGCCAGCACGACGCATTGGCTCCCAAAGGCGTCCGCACACTCCGTGATAAGCCCGGGGTTCTGGACGGCGGCGGTGTTGATCGATGTCTTGTCCGCGCCCGCCTTGAGCGTGTCCCGGACGTCCTTGAAGGACCGTATCCCGCCGCCCACGGTCAAGGGTATGAACAGCGTTTCCGCGGTCTTCCGGACGGCTTCGTGGAGCGTCCTCTGGCCTGCCACGGTCGCCTTCACGTCGAGGAAGACTATCTCGTCTGCCCCCTGGTCCTGGTACTCAACGGCAAGGGTGGGAGGATCTCCGACCTTCCTGAGGTCCTTGAAGCACACACCCTTCACGACGACGCCCTCTCTCACGTCCAAGCAGGGTATGATCCTCTTGGTCAGAGGCATCAGGCTTTCCTCCACTCGACCTTGGACTTCGTGGACATCGTCTTGCCCGACCTGGCCATGGCCTCCTTGAGGGCGAGCCCGAGCGCCTTGAACGTGGCTTCGACGATGTGGTGCTCATCCTTTCCACGGAGCACGACGGTGTGCACGGTGGCCTTCAGCTCCATTGCGAACGACCTGAGGAAGTGCTCGTACATCAGGTTGGGGACCTCGATGTGCACGAACGGTCGGTCGATCAAATCCACTGACACCTGCACGAGCGCGTCGTCCATCGGCACGACCGCGCTTCCGATACGTTGCACGGTCGTTTCCCCGAGCGCTTCGCGGAAGGTCTTTCCAAGGGCGATCGCGACATCCTCGATCAAGTGGTGTGCGATGTCTCCCTTCGCCGCTATCTCGATGTCCGCGCCAGAGTATCTGGCGAGCGTCTCGACCATGTGCCTAAGGAACTCGTCGGGAATGTCGCACTTGTAGGTTCCCGAGCCGTCGAGGTCGAGCTTCACCACTATCTCCGTCTCCCTCGTTCTCCTCCCCAGCTCCTTCTTGCGGCCCCCGGTCGATCCTTTTCGGCTCATGTGAACATCCTCACTGCTTTCTTGAAATCTATCCGACCAGTGTATATCGCCATACCGACGACCGCGGAATGCGCCCCCATCTTCTGAAGTGCGTCGAGGTCTCCCAGGGTCGTTATCCCCCCGGAGACTATGACGGGTTTCTTGGTGCCCGTCATCAAGGCCTTGATGGGGTCCGGGTTGATGCCCTCCAGCCTGCCCTCGACATCCACGTTCGTGTACAGGAAACCGAATATGGGGAGGTTCTCGAGGTCACGGACGACATCGAGTAGCGGTTTGCCCGAACTCTCCTGCCAGCCCTTGATGAGCACCTGGTCCTCTGCGGAATCGATTGCCACCACGATCCCGTCCGGGTAGTCAGCTGCAACCCTCTCGATGAACTGCCTGTCCTGGATCGCCCTGGTGCCAACGATCACCCGCTCGCAGCCCATCTCAAAGAGCCGCTCGACCTTCTCCTCAGTCCTCACGCCTCCGCCCACTTGGACGGGTATTGTCAGGGACGCCGCGAGCGCTTCGATGAGACACTCGTTATTGCCGGTTCCCAGCGCAGAGTCGAGGTCAATGATGTGTACCATCTCCGCTCCTTCCGCCTGCCACTTTCTAGCGACCCCGTCGACATCATCGATCGATACCTTCTCCGTGCCCGGCTTTCCTCCGACCAGTTGCACGCATTTCCCGTCCTTGACATCGACTGCCGGAATTACCTTCATTGATTCCCCTCCGCGAGCGCCACGAAGTTTTTCAGTAGCTTCAGACCTGGCGGGCCGCTCTTCTCGGGGTGGAACTGGACTCCGCACAGCGTGTTCTTCCTGACCGCTGCAGCGAACCTCTGCCCGTATTCCGTCTCGGCGACCGCGACCTTCTCTGTTGGCTGGCAGATGTACGAGTTCGCATAATAGAACTTCGAGCCTTGAGGGATCCCGTCGAACAGCGGGTCGTCTGAGGATTTGACATCGTTCCAGCCCATCTGCGGGACTCTGCCGCTGAGGAGCTTCGTGACCCGCCCGCCGAAAACTCCCAGGCCGGTGCCAGGAGACTCCTCGCTGCTCTCGAACAGTATCTGCATGCCCAGGCATATCCCTAGAGTCGGCACGCCCTCCGCAATCGCACGCCTCAACTCCTCACGAACTGGCCGGAGCACATCCATGGCCGCCCCGAAGGCCCCGACGCCCGGGAAGACAATAGCTTCGCTCCTGGCTAGCGCCCTCGGGTCGGTGACTATCTCGATTTCGCCGCCCGAACGCTCCAGCCCTTTGGCTATGCTGTACAGGTTCCCAACGCCGTAGTCCATGATCGATACTCTCATCGAGCGCCTCCGGCTGTCAGGTGGTCGATCTTCTCCAGAAGAGTCAAGAGCATCGGCCTCGGAGCGGCTGTTATGCGCACGTGGTTCTCGAGCAACGGGAAAGAGTTGAGGTCTCGTATCGCGACGCCCTCGGATCTCAAAGCGGCGACGAGGGCTGGTCCTGGGACTGGGGATTTGCAAAGCAGGAAGTTGCAGACCGATGGATAGACCGTGAATCCTCTCTTCCTGAGCTCCGAAGCAAGGAAATCCCTCTCCGACTTCACCTTCGCTACCGTCTCACTGATCCACTGCTTGTTGTCCAGGGCCCTGATTGCCGCGGCCTCTGTGAAAGAGTTGAGTCCGAACGGGGTTCGGACTCTCCTCAGCTCGTCGATGACAGCCTTCGAGGAGATTGCGAAACCAGCCCGGAGCCCTGCGAGTCCATAGGCCTTGGAGAAGGTCCGGATGTCTATCGAACGCCCGGAGTTCATGACTGGCCCCATCATGTTGGAGCCGGCGAAGTCCGCGTACGCCTCGTCGATCAGCACGATCCCTGGAGCCTCCGAAAGAACCCTCTTCACCGCCCGAGCGTCGAACAGGTTCGCCGTCGGGTTGTTCGGCTGGCATATCGCGTACAGCTTTGCGCGTTCATCGAGGAGGGCGTCGGGGTCGAGCGAGAAGTCCGGTCTGATGACCTTCTCGCAGACCTCTGCGAAGTTGATGCTGGCGTAGAACTTGTACATGCTGAAAGTCGGGGCCGGTTCACAGAACTTGTCTCCAGGGTTGATGAACGCCTTGGAGGTGATGTCGAGTAGTTCGTCGGAGCCGTTGCCGACTATTACCTCCTCCGCCGAGAATCCGAACTCCGTGGCTATCCGTTCGCGCAGTTCGTCCGAGTTCTCGCTGGGGTACGCCCACAGCCTCGCGAAATCGAATGACCGCGCGAGCTCCTCCACCGCTGGGTTCACGCCAAACAGGTTAGCGTTGTCGTTCAGGAGTATCATGTCCTTTCGCGCGATCGAGTAGGACGGTCTCGTGAGAGACTCCAGAGTCCTTCGTCTGAGTTCACCTATGGATGTCATTTCTTCGTCCTCCGTGAGTGCAATGCCGCAGCGTCGGCGTGTGACGGCAGACCTTCGGACCTCGCGAGGAGGTCCACGACTGGAGCGAGCCGTCCAGCCCCTTCGGGGCTGATGCTCTGGTACGGTATGACCTTCAGGAAATCATAGACCGACAGGGCCGATCTCATTGAAGCGACACCCTTCGTCGGGAGGATGTGGTTGGTCCCGCTGCAGTAGTCGCCGAACGCCACTGAGGACTGGCTTCCGAGGAACACGGATCCTGCGTTGTCGATGCGGTCGAGAAGCTCCTCCGGGTTCCGCACATCGATGAGCAGGTGCTCGGGAGCGTAGTCGTTTGAAAACCCTACGGCGGCGGAGATGCTCTCTGCAATCAGGAATATCGCGCCCTTGGCTGCAGACTTGGCTATGATTTCGCGGCGAGACGCCTTGGAGATCTGCGATTCCAGTTGGACACGGACTTCCTGTGCCATCCCCGCGGAGGTGGTGACAAGGACAGCTCGCGCCTGAGGGTCGTGCTCCAGCTGGGCGAGCATGTCGGATGCGAGCAACACAGGGTCGGCCTGCCCATCCGCGATTATCAGGACCTCCGAGGGGCCCGCGAGGAAATCTATCTCGCAGTCGTTCCTCACCAGGAGTTTGGCGGCCGCCACTATGGCTCCGCCTGGCCCGACGATCTTCTGGACCTTGGGGACAGTCTCGGTGCCGTAGGCCATCGCGGCAATGGAGTGCGCACCCCCGACGCAGTAGACCTCGCTCACGCCGCACATGCCTGCCGCGGCGAGTATGCCGTCCGGGACCTTACCTCCCTTTCCCGGAGTGCAGAGGGCGATCTCGTCGACATCCGCAATCCTTGCTGGGATGCAGGCCATCAGGACAGTCGAGACGTAGTCTGCGGATCCTCCGGGCACGTAGACCCCTACGCGCTTCAGCGGGACTATCCTCTGTCCGAAGACGCCGCAGGGATCAGAGAACTCGAACGGTTTCAGGACCTGTCTGGCGTGGAAGGATTCGATCCGCTTCCGAGCTGTCTGGAGCGCGACCTGCAGCTCCTTCGGCACCTTGGACCTGGCGGCCTTGATGTCAGACTCCGGAACGGCCAGGGACTGGCCTTTGAAACCGTCGTACTTCCTCGCAAGCTTGAGGAGCGCCCTGTCGCCCTGCAGCCTGACGGCCTCGACAATGGGCCTCGCCTTCCTCACCGCATCGTCGATGTCGACGCCCTCTCTCTTGAGGACGGATTCGCGCTGGCTCGATGTCATCTTGGCGAGCTCGAACAGCAGCATCTCAGAGTACCATCCTTTCGATAGGGATGACGAGTATGCCCGCGGCGCCTATGCTCTTCAGCATGGTTATCACGCCATTTATCTCGTCCTCGTTCGTAACCGCGTGTATCGCCACCATATCCTCCCTGCCCATTATGTTCATCACGGTCGGGCCCGAAACCCCCGGGAGGAGGGTCTTCAGGTTCGGCAGGCTCGCCCTGGGAACGTTCGCCATGATGTACCTCTTCCTGGACGCGTTCATCACGCTCTGTATCGCGCTCGTTACCTCCTCGATCCTGGCCTTCTTGTCCGTCATGGATTTAGCATTGGCAATGACGACTGCCTTCGATTCGAGGATCACCCCTATCTCCTTGAGGTGGTTGAGCTTGAGGGTGGACCCCGTCTCCGTCAGATCGGTGATGACGTCTGCGAGTCCGACCTGAGGGGCAACCTCGGTGGCGCCCGAGACCTCGGCCACATCGACGTTCTTGCCCAACTTCGAGAAGAACGCCTTGGTCAGGTTCGGGAAGCATGTCGCCACCGTGCTGCCGTCCTTGACATCCTCGGCGGTCTCCACCTTTGACTCCTCAGGCACGGCCACCACCAGCCGGCACCTGCCGAAATCGAGCTCCATGAGGTTCTCGACCTTCCTCGAGGTCTCCATGACCAGGTCGAGGCCCGTTATGCCAAGGTCGGCCGCCCCCATCTCGACGAACTCAGGTATGTCCTGCGCCCTCGCCAGCAGGACTTGATACCTGCCCTTTCCGAACTCGGCCAGGAGCGTGCGGTTGCTCCCTTCGGGGACCGGGAAACCTATCCTGTTCATCAGCCTTATCGCGCTCTGGTTCAGCCTCCCCTTGTTGGGAAGGGCTATCCTCACCATCGTCATCCAAGTACCTCCTCGGGCCCCGAGAGCTCCTGCTGGTACGAGATAGCGGAGCCACTACAAGGGGCTTTCAGAAAACTCAATTCGGCGCTCAGGCTGGTTCGGGTGCGTTCACCCGTGAAGGCAATCAAACACGACTGTTGCTGGTGCCATGTCCTTTGCGCCTCGAGCGAACCGCGGAAGTTCTGAACGATATATATTGATTCCGGTAGAGTCTGGACATCAATTGGATAAGGATGTACATCCGAACGACCCTACTGGCCGCACGCCTCCCTGCGGGATGGATGATATCAGGATTGAGAGCGTGCGCAATATCTTCATAAACGGCGAGTTGGTTGTGGTGAATGGTGCATACTCCCGGCGAGGGGGCTCCTCACCCCGCCGCGAGCTGGAAATGGCAACAGACCGATCCATTGGAAGGAGAGAAGACCTTAGAAGCGTCGCGATATCTAGCATACTCGAGGTCACCTCCGATTTCGTAACGGTCAGAGAGGTCGACAAGCTACTCGACAAGATAGTCACCACCGTCTCCGAAACCTTCGGCCTCAGGACCGCGTGCATAGGCATACGGGACAAGGAGACCGGGCTGTTCGTGGTCCGTGCCGCGCACGGATTCGACCCGGAGGTGGCCGAGAAGATCAAGAAGGTCAGGTACGACATCGACAAGATGACCAGGGACCTTAAGCCGGAATTCAAGGTAGGCAGGAACGTGTACTATGTCCCGGCGGGCAGCTACGAGATTGAGAGCGAGGACGAGATGCTCTTCGTGATTCACCCTGAGAGGATGGACAACGCCAGACGGTTCCCCGACGAGTGGCACGAGCTCGACTTCGTGGACTTCCTAATGTACGAGAAGGACGGCTCCTTGATGGGCTACCTCGAGATCGACGAGCCCGAGGACCACAAGGTCCCGGACGACGAGACACTCAGGGCAATAGAGATATTCTCCGACCTGGCGGCCATCGCCATCCAGAACGCGCAGCTCTACGAGCAGTTGGAGAAGGACCGGAAGGAGATCGAGCTCCTGATAGACCTCATAGGCCACGATGTGAACAACTACGCCCAGGCCGTCAGCGGGTTCATTGAGCTCGCGATGTCCAGGAAGGGCGTGCCCGAGCCTGTACGGAAGAGTCTGGCCAAGGGACTCGACCAGGTCTGGAACCTCAACAAACTGGTCTCGAACGTCAAGTTGTATGCGAAGGTCGAGGCGGCGGGGGACAGGAACCTCAAGCCGGTCGACCTGGTGAGGGCGCTCAAAGAGGCACAGGCCGCCGCGGAATCCTATGACCGTTCGAGGAAGGTAAGGTTCGCCTGGAACTGCGATGATGAGCAGAAGCTCAGCCCCTTGAACGATTTCGCGAAGGACATATTCCTGAACCTGTTCACGAACGCGATCAAGTTCGACCAGCACGAGGATGTCGTGATCCAGGTTGACATCGCGGAAACAGTTGACGACAAACGCGAGATGTGGCTCGTCTCGGTCCTAGACCGCGGGCCCGGAGTAGAGGACGAATTCAAGCAGATGATCTTCGACAGGTTCACGCAGGGACCCGCGAGAGGTCTGGGCGGAAGCGGGCTGGGGCTCCACATCGCGAAGACTCTCGTCGACTCGTACAAGGGAAGGATATGGGTCGAGGACCGAGTCAAAGGCGACCGCTCAAAAGGTAGCGTCTTCAGGGTGCTGTTGCCAAAAGTCGTCTAGTCCTAGGTCGGGTACAGCGCGGCCAGAAGTATCACGGCTGCTGACACAGCGATCGCGAACCCGACGACGAACCATGGAGGTATCTTCAGGGCCTTGTCGTCCTCTGAGTCGAAGTACCTGATGAGACCGGCAGCGGAGTGAAATCCCTCATTCTTCTTGTTCTTGGGCATGGGTTTCGGATGGTCTATTACGGAACTCCGTATTTAAACGTTTAGAGGGCGGATCTCCCCCTCCAGTACTGATATTCCAGCTGATTTGAAGTTGTGAAAACCATTATATAATCTGCAAGATAATTGAGATAACCCAGCCTGGCTACTGCGCTCCAGGCGCAGCGAGCCTTGTTCTGGGCCGCGCAGAGAGACTGCAGGATTCGCTTGGCAATAGGAGGTCGTATCATCGCAACGGTGTTCCTAGTTGATGATGAGAAATTCATTGTCGACCTCTATCGAGACATCCTTGAAGCGAACGGGCACACGGTCATCGGAGTGGCCTCTGACGGCGAGGAGGCCGTCAGGAAGTACAAGGAGATGAAGGAGAAGCCCGTCATCATCATCATGGACCAGAGGATGCCTGTGAAGGACGGCGTCAGCGCGACCCAGGAGATCCTGAGCATGGACCCGAAGGCCACCATATTCTTCGGCAGCGCGGACCTCCACATAGAGAAGGAGGCGATGGCCGCGGGCGCCAAGGGATTCCTCCTGAAGCCCTTCAGGATCGAGGAGCTTCTGACCGCCATCAAAGAGGCTGAGGAAGAGAAGACGGAGAAGAAGAGATAGCGAAGCCAGCGTTTTCCTTGCGGGCTTCGACCGATTGTGTTCAGGTGAGCAATATGCATCAGAGGGAGCGAGACCAGTATTCGGGCGGACCGGACAGCCTACTTTTAAGTAGGAAGGTCGGAATGCAGACAGGAACACCCGTGGAGGGAGAGCCTTATGGCTGAGGAAGAGAGCGACCTGAGGGCCCAGAGGAGGGCGAAGCTCAAGGACCTGCAGGCCAAGGGATTGAACCCGTACGACAAGTACAGATTCACGCGCACTCACAACACTGCAGGGATCAAGAAGGACTTCGCAGAGGTCGGACCGGAGAGGAATCCCCAGGAGATATCGACTGCTGGCAGGCTGATGGGGCTCCGGGTGCACGGCAAGGCGGGGTTCGCGGACCTGCAGGACCGAGAGGGCCGGGTCCAGGCATACTTCAAGCTGGACGAGCTAGGCAAGGAGAAGTTCGACACATTCAAGGGACTTGACAGGGGCGACGTCGTCGGCGTGAAGGGCCATGTCTTCAGGACCAAGATGGGAGAGATCACCGTAGCCATCAAGGACTTCGAGGTGCTCTCCAAGGCCCTCGAACCGTTCCCTGACTCCTTCCATGGCCTGCAGGACGTCGAGAACAGGTACCGGAAGAGACACCTGGACCTGATCATGAACCCGGATGTCCGCGAGAAGTTCATCAAGCGGAGCAGGATGGTCGCGTTCATGCGGGACTGGCTGAACGCGAAGGGGTACATCGAGGTGGAGACGCCTATCCTGCAGCCGATCTACGGAGGCGCGCTGGCGAGGCCGTTCAAGACCCACCACAACGCACTGGACATGGACCTCTACCTCAGGATAGCCACCGAGCTGTACCTCAAGAGGTGCATCGTCGGGGACCTCGAGAAGGTCTACGAGGTCGGGCACAACTTCAGGAACGAGGACATCGACGCGCAGCATTACCCTGAATACACTTCCATGGAGCTCTACGAGGCCTACGCGGACTACAACGACATAATGGACCTGACGGAGGCTCTGCTCTACGACACGGCCATGCACATATGCGGCACCGACAAGATACCGTACGGGGACAAGGTTCTCGATTTCTCTAAGCCGTGGCCGAGGCTATCCATGCACGATGCGATTCTGAAGTACGCGGGCCTGGACATCGCGAAGTTGACCACCGTGGACGATGCGCGCGACGCTGCGGCTCAGATAGGGGTCGCCGGGGTCGAGGACTGCGAGCGAATTGGAAATGTCGTTACAGAGGTCTTCGACCAGAAGGTTCAGCCGCTGCTCATCAACCCGGTCTTCATAATCGACCACCCGATCGAGGTTTCACCCCTGGCGAAGCGGAAGAGGGGTAACCCGGAACTGGTCGAGAGGTTCGAGCTTTTCATAAACGGCTGGGAATTTGCGAACGCCTACTCGGAGCTGAACGACCCTGCGGAGCAGGAGCAGAGGTTCGTCGAGCAGGAGAGGCTCAAGCAGGAAGGGGACGATGAAGCCCATCCGATCGACATCGACTACGTTCAGGCCCTGGAATGCGCCCTGCCGCCTACAGGTGGGCTTGGGATAGGGATTGACAGGTTCGCGATGATACTGACCAACTCGCAGTCGATCAAAGAGGTCCTGCTCTTCCCACACATGAAGCCTGAGAACGTGTAGAAGGGCTAGAATGGCGGCCGAAGCGAAGGATTTCAGGATCGAAAGGCTTCGTCCGGAGAGGCTCGATGACCTCGTCGAGGCCCAGAACCAGATGTTCGCAGACTACATCATACCGATCCGCTCATCGAGGGCGTTCTTCGCGGACTTTCTGAGATCGGTCGGGGGGCGATTCGAGAACGTACTGACGGCAATGGACGGGACCAGGATCGTCGGCTATGTGAATCCGGTCAACGACGGCCTCGAGGGATGGATAGGCGGCATAGGAATCCTCCGAGAGTTTCGCGGGATAGGGATTGGCACCAGGCTAATGCAGGCTGCGGAGACCGATCTACTTTCGAAGGGGGTTGAGGAGGTCTCCCTGGAGGTCATCGAAGGGAACGACAAGGCGCAGAGACTCTACCAGCGCCTCGGGTATCAGGGCACCAGGAAGCTACTTACGGCTGAGGCCAGGCCCAGCCGTTTTCAGGGCTTTGGCGAGAATCCGAAACCCGCCGCAGTATCGGACATACTCAAGATGCATCAGCGCGCTTACGCGGAAACATGCTGGCAGAGGAGGAAGCCCGATGCGCTTGTCCACTCGGCCCGAGGCGCCGAGTGCTTCAGGGTGGAAGGGGGCTTCGTACTGCTGCGGACGGTCGAGACGAATGGGTTCATCCCGTTCCTGGGAGTCCTGCCCGAGAAGAGAAGGAAGGGCGTCGGGACGGCGCTCGCCAAGTTCGCGTTGAGCAGGCTCCACGACCTGGGAGCGTACAAAGTGGTCGTCTACAACGTGAACGAGGACGAACCGACGCTCAGGATGCTGGACATGTTCGACTTCAAGGTCACCATGAAACAGCTCGAGATGAAGAAACGACTGTAGATGAGAAATCCGAAGGGGTTTCAGGGTTTGGGCGGATCAGGCTGACTTGCACTGAGCGAACTTCTCGTCTGCCTGCCACTTCTTCGTGACCCAGTCCTGGAGCTTCTTGATGTCCTCGTCCTTCATGTGCCTGAACCGGCCCTGGAGCTTCAGGTACTCGGCCACGGGCGTGCCCTTGGGCTTCCTGTTGATCGTGACCTTGCCGTTCTCGCACTCGTAGAGCGTCCACATGCCGGAATCGACCGCGAGCTTGCACACCTCGATCGTCTTCGCCGTGTCGTGCCTCCAACCGGTCGGGCACGGGGTGAAGACCTGGATGTACCGGAAGCCCTTCATCTTCTTTGCCTTCTCGAACTTGTTGATGAAGTCCTGGATGTGGCCTACCGAGGCGGTCGCGACATACGGCACGTTGTGGGCCATCATGATCTGGGGCATGTCCTTCTTGAAGTTCTCCTTGCCCGCCTTCACCTTGCCCACGGGGGTCGTGGTCGTCCACGCGCCGAACGGGGTCGAGCCAGACCTCTGTATGCCGGTGTTCATGTAGGCCTCGTTGTCGTACATGACATAGATCATGTCCTCGTTCCTTTCAGCGCAGCCGGAAAGGGACTGTATGCCGATATCCGCGGTGCCGCCGTCGCCGGCGATGCCGACGACGATCGTGTGGTCGTTGCCCTGCTGCCGTATCGCCCTCGAAATCCCCGCGGAACAGACCGCGGTGTTCTCGAACGCGACGTGGTGCAGGGGCATCTTGTAGGCGACGAGAGGATAGGTCGCGCCGAAGATCAGCAGGCAGCAGGCCGGGTTCACGACGATGGTGTCCTTCCCCAGTATCTTGAGGAAGTTCCTGACCGCGATGGCTCCTCCACAGCCTGCGCAGGCCGTGTGTCCCCTTGTGAACATCTCCTCGTCGGGCATCTCCTTGAGTTTCATTGCTCAACCCCCCTGGTATTGATCCATGTGATGTCCTTCCTGACCTTGCCAGTCTTGGCGGTCTCCAGCAGGCGCTCGTAGATGAACCTGACATCCGCCGAGGACACGTCCTTCCCGCCCAGGCCTCCGATGAAATCCATCACCGGGACATTGAGCCCGTAGGCGGCGTTCCTGAGCTCGATGTAGGACGGCCCGCCGACGCCGTAGGAAACGGCCCTGTCGAAGACGCCGACCGCCTTCACCTTGCTCACGATCTTCCGGATCTGCTCGGTCGGGTAGGGCCTCCAGAACCTCAGCTTGACAAGGCCGACCTTCTTGCCGGCGGCCCTGAGCTCGTCCACGACCTCATGCGCAGTGGAGCTCGCGGTGCCTAGCGTCACGAGGACGACCTCCGCGTCGTCGACCATGTACGGGTCGATCATGCCGCCCCAGTTCCTGCCGAACTGCTTGGCGAACGCCGAGTTGACCTCTTCGGCGACCTTCGGGACCTCCCGCATGGCCTTGTCCATGTTCCACCTCGCCTCCATCATGTACTCGGGCGGGACGAACACCCCGACCGCCTTCGGATTGGCGGTGTCGAGAGTCGGGCTCGGAGGAACGTACTTCGGCACGAACCTGTCCGCCTCTTCGATCTCCGACAGGTCGACTGGCTCGACCGTGTGGGAGAGAATGAAAGCGTCCAGGTTGACCGACATAGGAAGGGCGACCCGCTTGTCCTCGGCGATCCTGAAAGCCTGTAGGACCATGTCGTGGACCTCTTGGTTGTTGTCGCAGAAGACCTGTATCCAGCCAGAGTCGCGCTCCGGCATTATGTCGTTGTGCTCGACCCAGATGTTGATCGGCGCCGCGATCGCCCTGTTCACGACCGCCATGACCACCGGCAGCCTCAGCCCGGAGGCGATCGGCAGTATCTCGTGCATGAGCGCCAGACCCTGGGATGATGTTGCCGTGAACGTCCTCACGCCAGCTGCGCTGGCCGAGACGCACGCGCTCATCGCGGAGTGCTCGCTCTCGACCTCCATGTAGGCGCAGTCGAGTTCGCCGTTGTTGATGAACTCGGAGATGTGCTCCACGATGAACGTCTGCGGGGTGATCGGGTACGCCGCGACCGTCTTGACCCTTGCCCTCATGGCTCCGTAAGCCGCCGCATAGTTCCCGGTAACGACCTTCTTCGCCATTCCTCTCACCTCACCATCTTGATGGCTTCGACGGGGCACTCGTTGGCGCATATCCCGCAGCCCTTGCAGTATTCCATGTCAAAGTCCATCCTGTCCTCCTTCCTGTAGATGCATCCCTCGGGACAGTAGAACCAGCAGAAGTTGCACATGGTGCACTTGTCCTTGTCGTATTCCGGCCTGAAGACCTTCCAGCTGCCAGTCTTGTTCTCCTTGAACGAGCCTGGTCCCACCAGTCCTGCATCCGTGGTCATGGGTATGCCCGCGACCCCGAGGGGCAGGTCCTTGACATCAGGAAGCCACTTCTTGGCGGTCTTGAGCTGTCTGTGACCGTGAGATTCTCCGACCACTGTCCGGTCGTACGCGACGCGGGCGGCCTTGCCGTTGAGCTCGCCAATCTTGGGGCCAAGCCTGTCCCCGAAAATCTGCATGATGCCCTTCTCAATCGACTCGATCGTGACAAGTCCCGTGGCCTTCGCGAACGCGCCCAGAATGGCCGAGTTCGTCGCAGGCTGCTTCAGCACCTCCAAAGCGACACCCGTGGCATCAACGGTCGCCAACTTCACATCGATCCCGACATCCACCTGCTCGGGCTTCTTCGTGGTGTTGACTATGACCATGCCGCCCTTCTTCAGGCCCTCGACGACGTTCACGCCTTCGATAAGGCCCTCGTCAAGAACCACGACGATGTCAGGTTCGTAGACCTGCGTTTTCCTATAGATCCGCTTCTTGTCAATCCTGGTGAACGCGAGCACGGGCGCTCCACGCCTCTCGGCTCCGAAAAAGGGGAATGCAGTCGCATAACCCCCTTCCTGGAAGGCCGCGCTCGCGAGTGCTTGCGCCGCCATGACCGCGCCTTGACCGCCGCGGCCATGGAATCGTACCTCAAACATAGATAGGCCTCGTTGGCCTTTTGTATGAGAAGGCTGACCTTAAGTCTTACTATGCAACCTATATAGGTCAGGGGCTCTAGCCAGATATGTCCAACTCAACGAAATATGAGGGCCGAATCGAGGCGATTATCGAGCGTCGGCAGGCGGGCACTATCCGCGTGCCGAAATCGGTGCCTTTCTTACGTCTGAAATGCACCGCCCAAACCTTTTTGCAGATGGCAGAGGATTAAGCTCGAGATGACCAAGAAGCAGCCAGAGGGCCTGACGCTGAGGGTCGCGCGGGCACACCACCAGTCCGAGGTCGGTCTGGGGAGGGCCAGGATTGACACTGCCACTCGAAAAACCCTCGGAGCCGAGGTCGGGGAGATCATAGAGATCTCCGGGAAGAAGAAAACCGCCGCGAAGATCTTCAGAGCTGCCCATGAGGACGAGGGAATGGGGATCATCCGCATAGACGGCATGATCCGGCAGAATGCGGGAATATCGATTGGTGAGAAGGTGGTGGTCAGTAAGGCTGCGGCGCAGATCGCGCAGAAGATCACCGTAGCGCCTAAGATCCCCCAAGGTAAGCGCGTCAAGTTCGGCGCCGGGGTCGAGGGGCTTTTCAAGAAGGGGCTGCTGAACCGCGCGGTGGTCAAAGGTGACGAGATAATCATCCCGAACATCGCCCTGATGGGTGGTTTCCTTCCTTTCGTGGTCGTCGCGACTTCCCCGAGCGGAATCGTGCAGGTGACCGAGAGCACTGAGCTGTCGGTGAAGACCGAACCCGTCGAGGTAACGCAGATAGAGCGCCCTTCCGTGACGTACGAAGACATCGGAGGACTCGAGGGAGAGCTGCAGAGGATCCGAGAGATGATCGAGCTGCCTCTGAAGCACCCTGAGGTCTTTGCCAGGCTCGGAATAGACCCGCCGAAGGGAGTGTTGCTCTACGGTCCGCCCGGCACCGGCAAAACCCTCATCGCCCGGGCCGTCGCCAACGAGGCGGGGGCCAACTTCCATGCGATCCAAGGTCCCGAGATAATGTCCAAGTTCTACGGCCAGAGCGAGGAGAGGCTGAGGGGTATCTTCACCGAGGCGGAGAAGAACGCTCCGTCCGTGATATTCATAGACGAGGTCGACTCGATAGCCCCGAGAAGGGACGAGGTCCACGGAGAGGTCGAGAGGAGAGTGGTCGCCCAGCTCCTGACGCTCATGGACGGCATGACCGCGAGGGGGAATGTCATTGTCATCGCCGCGACGAACAGGGAGGATGCCATCGACCCCGCCCTGCGCAGACCAGGAAGGTTCGACCGGGAAATCGAGATAGGGGTCCCCACTGTGGCAGGTAGGCAGGAAATTCTCCAGATCCACACCAGAGGCATGCCTCTCGAGGAGAACGTCCAGCTCGAGCACATAGCGAAGATCACTCACGGCTTTGTCGGGGCAGACCTGGCGTCCCTGGCAAGGGAAGCCGCGATGAAATCCCTGCGGAGGTATCTGCCTGAGATAGATCTCGGGAAACCCATCCCCGCCGAGGTGCTCGAGAAGATGAAGGTCACCGCGCAGGACTTCGCCGACGCCCTCAAGGAGATCGAGCCGAGCGCAATGAGGGAGGTCTTCGTGGAGGTACCTCGGGTGACATGGTCCGAGGTCGGCGGCCTCGAGAATATCAAGAAGGAGCTTCACGAGGCGGTCGAGATGCCCCTGGAGGATCCCGATTCATTCACCAGAATGGGAATAAGACCTCCGAAGGGCGTGCTTCTGTTCGGGGCGCCTGGCACCGGAAAGACTCTCATCGCGCGCGCGCTCGCGACCGAGTCGAAGGCCAACTTCATATCGATCAAGGGTCCCGAGATAATGTCCAAATGGGTCGGTGAGAGCGAGAAGGCCATCAGGATGATATTCAAGAAGGCGAAGCAGGTCTCCCCCTCGATCGTGTTCCTCGATGAGATCGATGCGATAGCGCCCAGGAGAGGCAGCCACTTCGATTCAGGCGCGACCGAGAGGGTCGTCAACCAGCTGCTAACCTCCATGGACGGCCTAGAAGATATGGAGAATGTCTTCGTCATAGCTGCCACAAACAGGCCGGACATCGTCGACCCCGCGCTGCTGCGTCCTGGCCGATTCGACAAGCTCATGCTGATGCCGGTCCCCAACGAGGCTGCGCGGCTGAAGATCCTGGAGGTTCACACGAAGACCATGCCTCTGGACAAGGTGGACCTGCCAGCACTGGCAAAGAGGATCGACGGATATGTCGGCGCGGACATCGAGAACCTCTGCAGGGAGGCAGCCCTGACCGCAATGAGAAAGAACAAGACCGCCACGAAGGTCTCAATGGAGAATTTCGAAGAGGCACTGGCCGCGGTGAGGGCGTCGACGGATTCCGAGACCATGAAATTCTACGAATCCCTGTTCAAGCAGATGACGACCGCAATGTCTAAGAAGAGCAAAGAGGATTTGGGGCTAGGCTATTACAGATAGCTGGAGATGGGATGTACATGCGCAAATTCATCACCGAGCTGAAGGGAAAAACTGTGATGACAAACGATGGCCAGATACTCGGAATGATAGAGAACTTCTTGCTGGACACGAAGACGGGAGCACTACAGAACGTTCTGGTGATCCCGGCTGAGGACGTCGAGCCGCGGCTGTTCAAGACGGACCCGCAGGGCAGGCTCATACTGCCTTTCAGCGAGATGAAGGCGGTCCGAGACGTCGTCGTGATGAACATCGCCTGAGCGCGCGAGCGTATCGGGGCGATATCTCTGTTGCTTAGCGAAGCCGCTGCAAGGCCATCATTTGGTGAGCTGCCGCTTCGCCTTCAGAATCCTCACTATGAGATCGGCCCGAGTACCCTTCGGGTCCAAACCGAGGGTCTCGCACATGGCCTCGAGCTCAGCCTTCCTCTTCTCCCTCAGGTATGCCTCATCCACCTGGGCCAGGATCTTCGTCGCGGTGGCTCTGTCGACGATGACCTCCTCACCCGGAGGGGGCACGTCCCGGCCCTTGCCTTCACCCGAGTCGGCCTTAGAGCCCGACCTTGCGCCCACACGACGCAGGTTGTCGGCCGCATCCTTGAACGTCGGGGCGATCTTGATGGACTCCCTGAACGCGACCATCGCGTCCTCGTGCCTGTCCATGCGCTCGAGCACGATACCCTTGTTGTTGAACGCCTCTGCGGTCTCCTCTATCCTGAGTGATCCCTGGAAGCTGTCAAGAGATTCCTGCAGAAGGTCCAACGACAGCTGGCTGAAGCCCCGATTGGACAGGGCGGTGGTGCTCTTCAGGAGCAGGAGCGACTCGTCGAAACATGCTATCGCTTCGCGGCACCTGTCCAGTTTGTACAGGACGCACCCTCGGTTGTTCCAGGCGGCAGGGTTCGTGCGCTCGTGCTTGATGGCTTTGTCTATTTCGAAGCTGGCCTTCTCGAACATGTCCGTATCTGTGTCCTTCATGAGCTCCAGCTCGCCCTTCTTAAGGTACACGGCGCCGAGGTTGTTGTGCGCCTCGGACGGGTCGAGAGGCATGTCCTTCATCCTCTGGAACGTCTCCGCAGCCCCGTCGAGGTCCCCGGCGGCGAGCTTGATCAGACCCTTGTAGTCCTCAAGAACTGCGATGTCCTCCGTGGCTATCGCGCGCTCGACGTCGTCGAGCGCCTGCTTGAAATCACCTCGTCCGAAAGCCTCCATGGATGCGGACGCCAGCGCGGCCCATCCGAACGAAGATCCTCTGAGCAGGCCGCTCACCTTTGTCGCCCGCTCCATCTCGTTGAAAGAGAGCAAGGTCGTGTGAAGGTTGAACATCGCGGATTCGCACGAAGGGTCGCTGACGAGGGCGTGCTCGTAGGTCCTCGCTGCCGCCTCGAGCTTCCCCTGCTCGTAGAGAACATTGCCAGCTCTCGTAAGCAGGGCGGCGTTCTCGCCCTCGAGCCTCAAGGACTTCCCGAGGAAGTCGAATGCCTCGTCGAACCTCCCGAAGAGCATCAGTATCTCAGCCCTGTCCCCGTAGAGTTCCTCTGCCAGCTGCTCGACGCCTTCCTCGCGCACGCGAGCGACGACGTCCTCGGCCACTTTCGGGGCTTCGGGTGGAGGCGCCTCTGGGGCCTTCGCGGCCTCCGACGCGAAGATGTCTTGGACAATGCGTGGGACCTCGGTGAACTTCTCCTGGATCTTCCGCGATATGTCGTCCAGGGCGCGCCTGGCTTCGGTGTAGTCAGGGTCGAGCCTGAGAGCAGCCTCGAAACTCGCCTTCGCTGCGCTCGTGTTGCCGGTCTTCTTCGCCGCCAACCCGCGCAAGTACCATCCCTTCGGCAGCTCAGGCCTCAGGTGGGTTATCTGGCCGAACGCCTCGAATGCCTCACCGTACCTGCCGAGTTCGTACAGAAGGCCTCCCTTGTTCATCCAGGCCTCGACATAGTCATGCTTGAGCTCGATGGCTCGGTTGTATGCCGCGAGCGCCTCGTTCATCTGCCCAAGACTGTGCAGTGTCGCGCCGCGGTTGTTGTGCACCTTCTCAAGCCGGTAGTTGATCTTGAGTACCCTGTCATATGTCTCGAGGGCTTCCTTGAACCTGCCCAGCCTGTGCAGCGTCGAGCCCTTGTTCACGAGCGCCTTCTGCATGTTCGGGTTGTATTGGAGCGCTCGGTCATAGCAGACTATCTCCTCGCTGTACCTCCCAAGAGAGAAGAGGCAGCTTCCCAGGCTGAACCAGGTCTCGTCGCTCTCGGGGTGCAGCTCGAGGGCGTGCTTGTAGCACTCGAGGGCCTGCTCATGATAGCCCATCTCGTCGAGGGTGTTGCCCTTCAGCCTCCAGGGGACGTCGTAATCCTCCTTCAGCATGATGGACTGGTCGAACTGGTCCAAGGCCTTCATGAAATCGCGGGCCGCAAGCGCCTCGTACCCGAGCTTCATGGCCTCTTCGAGCCGCTTGTCGGCTCCGGGAACGGACACCACCTTCGCCCGTTCCTTCCACGCCTCCGCTGCCTTGACGACCTCCTTGTCGAGGTCGAATCTCCGGAGCAGGGCTGCGAGTTTCGCCCCGTCTGCGAGCCCGACATCGTTCTTCTCCGCGAGCACCGCTCCCTCACGATCTATCGGGCCCGTGGTGAGCACCAGCCCGTTAGGCGACTCCGCGCGGGCCATGTACGAGATGAGGCTCTCGATGTCCACCTTCATGATGGTCTCAGGGCGCCTCGAGAAGAACACCACGTACTTCTTCCCGTCGGGCCTGTGGACGCACTCAGCGATCATGAAAGACCCCTTGGGCCTGCTCTTGGTGATCTTGAGCTCGAGATAGCCCAGGACGGACTCGACGAGCTTGTTGAACTCGGTCTCGGAGATCTCCCTCACGGCCTTGAGGACTCGCTCGTCCGAGCGCTCGCTCAGGATCTTCTCCAGCTCGACCATCACGACTCACCCCCTGTGAGAGCCTTCAACCACTTGGCGGCCTCCTTGTTGTTGGGGTCTATCCTGAAGCTCTCCACGAAGGCCTTCTTGGCCTCCGCGACCATTCCGAGGGCATTCAGCGAGACGCCTTTCCGGCAGAGGGCGTCTGAATCCGCCCCCTTGAGTTCCAGGTATTTGTCGTATGCCTCGATCGCACGGCTGTGCTTCTCCTTCTCGAACAGCAGATCCGCCTTCAGCTTCCAGACCTCGACGTCTCCAGGGACCAGGGCGTTGTACTTGTCGAACGACTGTATGGCGGCACCCCATCTGCCCAAGGCCTTCATGGTCTTCGCCTTCCCGAGCCATGCGCGAGAGTCTTCGGGGTCTATCTCGAGGGCCTTGTTGAAGCTCTCGTCCGCCCCCGTCGTCTTGCCGTTGGCGAGGAGTATCTCCCCCATCGAGTTCCACGCATCAAGCAGCCTCGGGTCGAGAGTCACCGCCTTGCTGAAGTACTGGACCGACGCGCCCCACCTGCCCTCCTTGTTGGCAACTGTCCCGCGCCAGTACCAAGCCATCGGGTCA
This sequence comes from Thermoplasmata archaeon, assembly GCA_025457815.1. Classification (GTDB taxonomy): domain Archaea; phylum Thermoplasmatota; class Thermoplasmata; order UBA10834; family UBA10834; genus COMBO-56-21. Next base: position 43,356 of record JALOTQ010000001.1, on the reverse strand, counting down.
TCCTTGTTCTTCTCATAGAATGAATGGACATTCTCTCCGGCCTCCTTGACGTCGCCCTTCGCGACCTGGGCCTCGATCACCAGCAGGATCGCGTCCCTCATCTCGGGCTTCTCCCTGAGCAGGTGGCTCGCGCGCTGTATGGCGGTGTCGTAGTCCTTCTGTGCGAGGGCCTCGCGGGCGTGCTCTAATGGGTCCCTCCTTGACGGAGGTTCCGGGGCAGGCTTTGGGGGTTCCTTCTTCGCACCGGCCGCTACGGGCGGTGGAGGGGGCGCCTCTGGTGAGGGTTTCTTGAACTCCGCGATCAGGTCAGTGACCTTCTTGTCCAGGTCCGGCCTTCGCGCCAGAGAACGTTGGCTCTCCGCCAGCGCTGCCTCTTCGAGCCGGCCGACATCGCGGAGCGTCATTATCATGATGTCATGGGCAGGCATGTAGTGCGAGTCGATGGATATCGCCCTGCTGAAGCACTCCAAGGCCTCCCTGTTCCTGTCCAGGTCGCGCAGTATCCTGCCCTTGAGGACCCAGAGCTCGGGCCTCTCACCCTGGTTGATTACCTCGTCCACCCTGGAGAGGGCCTCCATCGGGTTTCCGAGCATGAGATGAGACTTGGCGAGGCCTTCGCCTATGATAAGATCGTCCGGGAACTGCAGGAGCGCTTCCGACAGGTGCTCCTCGGCCTCCGTCCATTCCTCCGCATCGAGGCAGATGAGGCCCAGTGTCCTAGCCGCGATCGAACGAAGGTCGTCCCCCGGCTGGACCTTCGACAGGAGCTCTTTCGCCTTGGAGACGAGATAGGCGCTCCGCGCTTCACGCCACGTCTTGGACGTTGTGCGCATCAGTATGCCCTGCGAAGCGCACCAATAGACGACCCCCAGACGTATGTAGAGGTCACTCATGCCCTCGAGAGGGTACATCTTCTCAGTTGCGTTCGTCTTCTGGATGATGAGGGTGGCCGCATCTGCGGCGTCCTTGGTGAGAAGTAGCTTCGGGCTGTCAACCCTGAGTGGTACACCATAGTGCGCCAGGAGCGTGACGCACTTCTCGTAGAACGGCCCGAGGTCGTCGTGCAGTAGCGCCTGGACGTTCACGTCCTTGACGGTCTTCATAAGGTCGGACGACGGGATGTTGACCATGCTCGCCCGCGTGTTCGGTCCCAGGATGTAGGCCGCCGACCCGCTGCCTCGAAGCCGCGTGAACACGCTCTGCCCGACCAGGACCGGGTCTAGGAAGAACTTGGGATCTTGGAGGCAAGCATCAGCGCATCCGTCGCACAGGAGCGCCTCCTCCTCGGTTTTCGCGCCGCACTTAATGCAGGGCATGCAAATTCTCCCCCAGGCTTCTCCGATGCTAATGAGCCAATATAATGATAGCGCTGGCAGTCAATGGGCGCGCACGCGTTTGGCCATGTATGCGCCCTTTCGCTCGTACCCAAGCCGCCTGTAGTAGTTCCTTGCCCCCACTCCGCTGGTGACCCAAAGCTCAGGAACACCGCGTCCCGCCGCGGCCTCCTCACATTCACGGAGGAGCTTCTCTCCGAATCCCTTGTGCTGCCACCTCGTGCCTGCTTCGCCGCTTATCGGGACCATCTCGCCGTACACGTGGAGCTCCCTGACCAGGGCGGCCTCTGGGCTCGAGCCTCCTGGGATGCGCATGCGCGCGTACCCGATAACGGAGTCCGATGACGGGATGTCGTATGAGATGAACTTCTCAGTCCCATCCGAGGCCCTGTACTCGATCTCGTTTAGCGTCGCCTCCGACGCCTTCGCGGGTTTCCCTCGCGTATGTGTACGCCCGACCTCCCTGCAGCGAATGCATCTGCAGGAATCACCTCTCCGCCGAAGCTCCTCCTTGACAAGTTCGCGGAGATGGCTCTTCCTCACGCCTGCTTCGATGAGCTGGACGGGGATATCCCTCTGGATCCTGAGGATCCTAATCCAGGGCGGTATCATCTTCTTCACTTCTGCGAGCATGTCCACGGTGTCCTCAAGGCTCATCGGAGCATACGAACCGTCAGTCCACTGCTGGTAGAGTTCCGTCCCTTTGACGACCAGGGTCGGGTATATCTTGAGCATGTCCGGCCTGAAGCGCTCGTCCTCTACCATAGTCCTGAAGGCCTCGAGGTCTCTCGACTTCGAACTCCCTGGTAGGCCCGGCATCATGTGATACGCGACCTTCAGGCCTGCGTCCTTCGCCCTCTTCGTCGCCTCTGCCACTTCTTTGACGTGGTGCCCGCGCCTCACTCCGTCCAGGATTGCGTCGTCGAGTATCTGCACGCCCAGCTCCACCTTGGTGGCTCCGAGGGTCATCGAGTGCTGCACCTGTTCGCGCCCGAACCAGTCGGGGCGAGTCTCCACAGTTAGCCCGACGCACCTCGAGTCCGCGGTCTCATTCGCGATCTGCGCCGACTCGAGGTCCGGGGACTCCGAGCCGTTCAGGCCGTCGAAACAACGTTTGACGAACCAGTCCTGATACTCGACGGGCCTCGAAGTGAATGTGCCGCCCATGATTATGAGATCCACTTTGTCCGTATGATGGCCGATCGCTCTCAACTGCTCGAGCCTGCTCTTGGCCTGCCTGTATGGATCGTACTCGTACATCGACGCCCTGAGAGCCGCTGGCTCGCGGCCCGTGTACGATTGGGGAGTGTTGTTGGCCACGCCGCCTGGACAGTAGCTGCAACGGCCGTGAGGACACTCGAATGGGCTCGTCATCACAGCGACCGGGGCCACGCCGCTCATGGTCCTGACCGGCTTGTTCCTAAGTATGGGTTCGACGACCTCCCTGTACTCCTCCGGGACGCGCTCAAGCACCTCGTAGTTGGCGGGCACCCGGGAGAGCCCGTGCTTCTTGCAGAGCTTCGACTTCAGCCTCAGGAGGTCCTCCCTGGTGGATACCTCGCCCACGACGATCGCTTGCACCAGCTCTTCGAAATAATCCATCGCGACCTCTGAGATGAAGGGTTGTGATATCTACTTATCGGATGCGCGCGCACGCGCCGCGCGAATCACCTGTACATGATAGAATCGTCCGCCGCCGGCTCCCTGAGCGGGCGCGGCTTCCTGCGCTTGCCCGAGGACTTCTTGTCGACCTCGAAGACGATTTCCGGCACTAGCAACCGGATGTAGGTCTTATCGCTCAGCGGTTCCAGGGCGACGACGCCTTTGACCATCAGGCCCTTCAATGAGCGCTCGAGCACGCCGCTCGGGAGCGACAGCTCGTCCCTGAGCTCTTCCACGGTTATGGGATACCAGTCCTTGAGGATCGCCAGGATGCGCGCCTGCAGCGCGTCCACTTGCACAGTCATGACCGCTCAGCCGAAGTAGACCGACGTGCTCTCGGCCTCCTTCTCTTCCTTCTCCTTCTCAGCCTTCAGGACGTCGATCGAGATGATCATGTGAGACGGTATAAGGCGCATCCTGCCCTTGTCTTCGCCGTGGCTCTTGTCCAGCTCCATCACGAGGGCGGTGTCGTGCGCAATCGCGGCGTACCCTTTGAACGTCCCGTAGGTCTCCATCGGCTTGTCTCTGGCCTCCAGGCTCTTGACCCTGTACAGAGACCCCGGCGTGAGCACGATCGCCTCATCTTTTCTTTGCATGCTTCTCACCCTTCTTACCTGCTAGATCCTGCAGGTGGTCGATGGTCTTCCTGTAGTTCTCCATCGCGACCTGCACGTGCGCCTCAGTAAAGTTCCAGGCCTTGCTCAGGTTCCCGTATCGGATCCTATACCCCTTCCTGAGAGCGCCTTGGGAATCCTCCACATTCTGCTCTTCCAGGATGTCGAACCCCTTCAGCTTGTTGATGTGCCTGTACACAGTAGCCTTGGTCGTGCCGAGACCAGTGGCCAGGTCCTCGACAACCCATGCCTTTTCCATCCTCACGAGGAAGTAGTCAACCATCAGCTTGTATGGCACGCTGTCCCTGATGTCCGTGACGTCTGTCTTTGGGTCGTAACCCTTCGGGAAGTAGCCGATCTGGTTCAGGAACAGGATAGCGACCTCGTCGATGTCGCTCAGAGGAGTCAAAGGGGTGTTGCTGACGACATTTAGCTCGAAGCCCATGTAGGTCTGAATCGAGGCGTTAATAGTTAAGCATTGTCGTTGACTCAGTCCGGGGACAGTTCCTTCGCCCTCGCCTTCTCGAACTCCTCGTCGAGCTCGGCCAACACTCTCCCTCTCACCGAGATGAAGTCACTGCTGGTCCTGTCCCTCGGCCTCGGGAGGTCCACCGCGATGTCCTCGCGCACCTTCCCGGGCCGCGCTGTCATGACGACGATCCTGTCGGCGAGGAACACCGCCTCGTCGACGGAGTGCGTGACGAAGAGAATCGTCTTCCTCGTCGCGGACCAGATCCTGAGCAGTTCCTTCTGCATCAGGTTCCTGGTCTGTGCGTCCAGGGAACCGAAGGGCTCGTCCATCAGAAGGACCGCGGGTTCGTTCGCCAAGGCGCGCGCGATGCCCACGCGCTGCTTCATCCCTCCCGAGAGCTCCTTAGGGTGGGCGTCCTCGAAGCCGCCCAGGCCGACCAGGTCTATGTACTTCGACGAGAGCTTCCTCCGCTCGGTCTCAGGCATGTTCCTGATCTCCAGGCCGAACTCGATGTTCTTCCTGACGGTGCGCCATGGGAACAGCGCGAACTCCTGGAAGACCATCCCCCGGTCCGAGCCGGCCCGCGACACTTCGCGGCCTTTGACCTTGACCATGCCGCCGGACTTCGTCTCAAGACCCGCGAGGATCCGAAGCACCGTGGTCTTGCCACAGCCCGACGGCCCCAGGAGACACACGAACTGGGCATCTGGCACGGCCAGGCTGAAGTTCGCAAGAGCCCTGACCTCTTTCCGACCCTTCACGAAGGTCTTGAACAGGTCCTGGATGTCGATGCAGGGGTTCACTTCATGCCCATCCATCTGCTCAGCCTCCCTTCGATGAGACCCGCCACGCCCGTGGTCAGTATCCCCAGCAATCCGATCACTATCATCCCTGCATACATGTACTCGAATGCGCCGACGTCAGCAGTGTCTTTGATGAAGTACCCCACGCCTCCGCCATAGTTGCCCACCATCTCCGCTGCGACTATGCACATCCATCCGATTCCGAGGCCGACCTTGACGCCGGTCATCAGATAGGGCGTGGTGAAGGGCAGCACAACCTTGAGGAACATCTGGCTCCTGTTCGCGCCAAGTGTCTTCGCAGCATCCATCAACGTCGGCTCGACGCTCCTGACTCCGAACATGACGTTCAGAAGGACTGGGAAGAAGATGCCGAGGGCGACGATCGCGACTGGCCCCCAGAGCATGCCCAGTACGACGATGAATATCGGTATCCACGCGAGCGGCGGGATGGGACGAATCAACTCCACAATCGGCCGTCCAACGGCATCGGCCTTTCTGAACGTGCCCATGAGCAAGCCGAGGGGGACAGCGATGACTATGGCGATGACGAACCCGAGGAGAATCCTCTCCAGACTCGCCGCGATGTGGTCGAACATCGTGAGGCCGAGGTTGGGGTCCTCATATCGGAACGAATCGACCAGCGCCTCCGCCACGTCGAGCGGATAGGGGATGTATCCCTGGTAGCCGCTGTCATTCTCGTGAAGGTATGCCGCGTACAGATGCCAGGCCGCTATGAACACGGCGATCGAAATGACCGCGAGCAGGTACTGCGTCCAGTTGTCCTTCAACTTCTTATTCAGAGCCTTGAGCGGGTCGTTGGTCATACCGTTACTTTCCCTCTATGAACCCCGTGGGTGGAGAGATGCGCCTCGTCGTTCATGTCTTGAGCTTGAGTTCCAGCCCCTCGTCATTCACTGCCCTCTTCAGCAGGACGAACTGGATCGTTCCTGTCGAGGGAACAGCTATCGTCTTGTTCTGAAGGTCGTCTATAGATTCGATGCCCGCATCGGCCTCGACGACTATCGCGCTGCCTTCACTGTTCGCCTGCGCGACTATGACAGTGTGAACTTGTGCGTTGAGGTGCTTCTGGATCGCAGGGGCGCATCCGAGGTATCCTATGTCCACTTCGCCAGCCGCGAACTTGTCCATCTCCTCGGGGCCGCTCGCGTATCCCCCGACCGCGCTCGCGTTGACCACGTTGACACCGTACGTCTCGAAGAGGCTCTTTGCGCCTCCGCCCACTGTGGTGTTCTGGGCAACCCATTGTGCGAGCTCGTGGATGTCGGACTTGAGGAAGCCAATCCTCACTGGGTCGTCCGGATTGAGTATCACGTCGCTCGGCTGAACGGCGCTCTCTGCATCCAGGAAGGTCTCGTTGGTATACTGATCCACGAAATCGTCCACATCCTCGTAGCCACCAATCGCGAGCTTGTCTTCAGATATCGCTCCGCCGACGATGAACATCTCCGTGAAGTTCGTTATGCCTTCCATGAACGTCTGGTCCATCTCGTATCCATATTTCATGTGGTCCAACGCGGACTCGACGATGGCCTCACTCTTGCCTGTGAACTGGACGCCCAGCTCCACAAGCAGAGTGTAGTTGGCGCTGTCCTTGTCGTCCAGCGCGTCGACCATCCAGCTCGTCGCCTCTATGTGCGCCTTGACGAATCTGGACGTCATCGATGCGCCGGTCAGTCCTCCTCCGAGGTCGAGCTCCAGGTAGTCAGTCGAGGCAACAACAACGCAACAAGGGTGGTTCGGCATGATCTCGCCCGACCATATCAGAGGCTCCCCCAGATCCTCCAGTATCGCCTCGGACCCGAATGGTTCCCAGGCGATGAAACCGTCGATCTCCCCGCTCGCAAGCGCACCTTTCATGCTAGATACGCCCATGGTGACGAAGTAGACGGGGTACTTCTCCTTTGGCTCATCGTCCCCGGTCAGGACGTAGACAGCGGCCGCGCTCGAGACGATTACGATCGCAGCCACGACAATCGCGTAAAGGACATTCCTCTCCATATCAAGCGCCTCTGAACCTCTTGATTGAGGCCCATCTTATTTAGGTTTTTCCACAAATGTACTGATTACCATATACAATTGTATAAATATGCAGTTCAATATTATCACTTCAGGGAGAACAGATGGACAAGGCGAGGAATCTTCAAAAGGCCGCGTTGGAATCCGACACGAGGTTCAGCGAGGTCCTGCTCGAGACGCTGGATACGCTCGGTTGGACCATACAGGAGCTTTCGAAGAAGGCCGGAGTGTCTCCGAGCGCGCTCTACAAGATCACGAACGAGACGAGGTCGCCGAGCCTGGAGGTGCTGAGGAAGATACTCAACGCGATACGGGAGGCGGAAGGCATGCGCGCCGGGAATTTCATCGCATTGATTGTCACGAGGCGCGTCCTGGACGAGGTCGTCGAGAGGTCGGTGCAGATCGGTGGAGAAACGGTCAAGATCAGGGAATATCCGGCAGCGACCGTCGAGGACGCAATCGTGTCATCCATCAGAGCGGAGAGAGATGGAGCGGTGGCGGTGGTGTGCGCGCCCATCGTGAGCCCGACCATAGAGAAGATCCTCGACATTCCCATTGCGACTATCGTCCCGAAGGACAGCGTGACAGAGGCCATCAAGGTCGCTGCGAGGAAGTCGAAGGTCTAGAGGAGCATCTCCCTCTTGACGGTCAGATCCAGGTCTACAGAAACGAGCTCTCCCTTCTTCACACGGGAGATGCGCCCGCAGTATCCCATGAAGCTCTCCTGAAAGAGCGCAACGTACCCCTCGCACTTGGCAATCCTGAGGTCGTAGTAGTCTGCCCTGTCCTCCCTGGCGTAATCCCGATACCCGTAGAGCCTCTCGCCGTCTGAGGCCAGGATCACCAGAGCCGTGGACTCCTTGGACGCGAGGTCCTCCAGTATGACTGACTTGAGAGCGGTCTTGAGTGCTCCCAACTCATCCATCCTGTCTCCAAGCAGAAGCGCGAGCCTTTCGCTGTCCGTCTCGCCCTTGGGTGACCGCTTCGTGCGTGGCTGGAAGTCCTTGATGGTCCCGTTGTGACCCAGCACTGTACCATCTACGATGAACGGATGTGTGTTCGGGATCGAAGCGCTGCCGGTCGATGCTGCCCTGGCATGCGCAATCAGAATGGTCGGGGGCTCGAGCTTGAGGACGTCTTCAAGAGCGGAATCGAACGACGGGTCGAGGTGCATCGATCTTGGGCTTCGGCCGATGTATCTAGGTGACCCAGAGCGAAACGAGACGATGCCCCAGCCGTCCCTGTGGCCCCTCTCCTCCTCTCCAGGCACCTGGCCGACCTCGGCGACATGCCTGAGGTCGTTCAGCGTTCCGGTCGGGAAATCCTTGGTGAAGACGACTCCGACCATCCGACACATCAGAGCACCTTCGGAACGACATCGACCTCGAGATCCATGGAGTTCGTGACGAGGCATTTGCGCTTCGTGGTCGATATGGCCTTCTCCAGATTGGACATGTTCGAGCCTGGGGCGAAGCGCATCTCCGGATAGAGGGTGATCTTGACGAACTTCTTGACGCCGTCGACCACCTCCAGATCGCCGACCGCCTTGCATCGGTACTCTACGAGGTCGATCCCGAGATCCCTCGACACGTACTGGAAGACGATCTGATAGCACATGTTGGCGGCGCCGACGAATGCATCTTCGGGTGTAAGCGTGCCCTGCATTCCTTTGAGCTCCACTGGAGCCGAGTATTCAATGACCTGACCGTTCTGGCAGTGTATCTTGCCAGGGAACTTCTGGTTCCAGACGACAGTCGTCTCGAAGTTCATCGTGTTCGAGTAACCAGCGAATTAGACCGATTTATACTTTCCAGCGCACAGGACGGAGCGTCCGCTAGGCAGTCAACAGAAAAAGAAAAACATGGGGTGGGTCTTGGGGGATTATCCTCAGTTCTTGGACAGAGCCTTGTTCATGCTCTGCTCGACGACGGCCCTCGGAGCTGCGCCGATCATCTTGTCGACGAGCTGGCCGTTCTTGAAGAATAGGAGCGTCGGGATGCTCATGATCCTGTACTTTCCCGCGGTCCCAAAATTGTCGTCGGTGTTCAGCTTGGCGAATACGACCTTGCCCTTGTTGTCCTTCGCCATCGCATCGATCGTCGGAGAGAGCATCCTGCAGGGGCCACACCACGGGGCCCAGCAGTCGACGACGACCTTCGGATACTTCTTGACGGTCTCCTCGAAGTTGGAGTCGGACACCTCGACCGGGTGGTCCGGGTAGCCATTGCCCCCGTCGTCCCCGGGAGAGACCTGCTTCATCATTTCCTGCATCTTCCTCTGCTTGATTTCTTCGACCTCAGACGACATCTGCTCCACCGAGTTCTGCACGATTGTGCCTCTTTCCTGCAATACCGAATGAGGCGGACGTAGTTAAAGACTGCGACGAATCAGAACGGCCTAGGCCCCTCAAGACGAAGTCTTGAGTGCGACGTGCTGGCCTGCAGAAACCTTTTAAGGAGCGGATGGTGATATGGTCGCTGGGATGCCGGATGCTCCAAGAAGCTTCTGAACTCATAGGTTTGCAGGTGTACACCAGCCAAGGGATCTACCTCGGGAATGTCGGGAACCTCGTGGTCGACGTCGACGAGAACAAGGTCAACGGACTGTTCGTCACGAACACCAACCCGCTCATGGTCGAGGGGTCCAAGTCGGTCAACGTGCCCTACAGATGGATCTCGTCCATAGGGGACATCGTGATCCTGAAGTACTTCCCGAAGAGGGTGGCCGTCAAGAGGAGCCCGAAGCCGAAGGCGGAGAAGCTGCCCATCGAGGAATAAAGCATTTATCGTATTCCTGCGCTCAGGCGTTCGTGCCTGTGCCACAGATAGACCCTTCATGCTACATCGCGCCAGAGGCAGTCATAATCGGCGATGTCGTCATCGAGAAGGGATGCAGCGTATGGCCCTTTGCGGTCATCCGCGCCGACCTGTGCAGCGTAAGGATAGGAGAGGGCTCCAGCGTCCAGGAGCACTGCCAGATTCACGGCAATCCTGGCAATGATGTCGTTGTCGGAAGGAACGTCTCTATCGGGCACGGCGCGATAGTCCACGCGGCCAAGGTGGGCGACTTCGTGATTGTCGGCATGAACTCGTCAATTCTCGACGGTGCTGAGATAGGCAGCGGCTCCGTGGTCGGCGCCAACGCGCTCGTACGGGAGGGTATGAAGGTGCCCCCCGGTAGTCTCGTTGTCGGTGTGCCCGCCAAGGTCGTGCGCGAGAATGACCAAACCCTCAAGGAGGCCGCCATCAAGAATGCCGAGGCCTATCACACGCTCCGCGACGCACACAAGAGGGGAGATTTCGCAAGATACAAGCCGTGACCTCCACCCTCTGAGTAGAATCTGACTCTGGAATCTCACCAGATGTCGTCGATGTTTGAGCCGCAGATATCGGACAACTCCTCGTGGAGCCTGAGCACTCTGAGGGCGGCGTCGTGCTGCTCCTTCCGGGCCAGATGAGACACCGCGTCCTTGATGCTCGTTCGCCGGTCGCCTGATATCAGGTTGTCGGCGTGGGCGACTATCTTCTCTTCGAGGGTCTGTGGGACGTAGTCCTTCTTCGGAAGGTTGAGCGCCTCGGCCTCCTCTGCGGTGATCCCGGCTCCGATATGCCTCTCGATGATTCTCACCATCGGTCCAGGCAGGCCCAGCTTCGAGGCCAGCTTCGCCCCCTCGACGGCGTGCGCCATCCCGTGCGTCTTGCACCTGCCAATGTCGTGGAGCAACGCGCCAGCTTCCACCAGAGCGACGTCCGCTCGACATTTCTTGGCGATCTTGACAGCGAGCGCGGAAACGGCGACGCAGTGCTTGATCACCTCTTCGTTGCAGGCATGCTCGCGGAGGATCGCGAGGCACTCGTCCCTACTTGGAAGCTCTCGGGCCTCGCTTCTTGCCCCGGTCAACTACCGTCTTCCCCCTCGGGTTCGGAACAATCCTAAGCCTCCCCTTGAAATCCTTCTCCAGGGATTTACCTTTCCTGTACCTGTCCAGGAATATGGCCAGTGCCGCGACCTCGGAGTGCGGCTGGTTACCCACGCTGATGTTCCTGCCCGCCAGGTCGTAGACCTCTCTCGGGACCTTCTCGGCTCCGACGACTATCATGAGGTCCTTGGCCCTGAGAGATGGGAGCGCCTTGGAGAGGGATTCCCCGTACATCGTCAGGTGCACCACCTCGCCCCTCCAGTTCTTGATGGCCTTGCGCCACTCGACCCCGGTCTTGATCCTGAACTTGCCACCGAAGCGCTCGACGACCCCCCTGACTGTCGCCTCGAGTCCGGCGTCTTCGGTCGATACCCACACCTCGTCCGCTCCCAGCGCGCGCGCGGTCAGGGCCACGTGGGTTGTCACTCGCTGGTCCCTCGTTGGTCGATGGCCCAGCCTTAGAACAACTATCATGTCGGAGACCCCAGCTCACTCCTTGATCCGCTCTATGCGGTGGCCCCGGTAGTCCAGCCTCGTGCTCCTCTTGACGAGGCTCTTGAGCATCGTGAAAGTTACCCCCAGGACCTCGGCCACGTCGCCCGCGAACTTGCCCTGCGCACCGACCATGTCCACTATCTGCTTCTCGATCTTCTGGAACTCCTTCTCTTCCATGACGGCGGCCGCGAGGACGTCGCTTATCTCGTAGACGGGCCACGAGGCGTTTATGTGGAAGGACGTGTAGTAGGTGTGGTAGGCCTTCTCGGGCTGCTGCTCGGGGGAGGTCTGCCACCTCGTCTCGACGAGCTTCATCTTCTCGAAGAACAGGAGGGCATCCTTGCCCGCGGGGCCGAACTGCTTCTCGATATCCCTTATGGTGTGCCATTCGAGAGTCACTAGTTTGAGAACCTCTCGTTTGACCTTGGTATCCACCGCCCGGAACATCGGTACGAGCTCTGCGGGCTCGGTGATTACCTTGATCCTAGTCATGGACTGCCCTTATCCGGTTGTGGGCATATAAGCCTAATTGGAATGTCAGATGAACGTTTTTCGCCATCTGGCTAGACCGAAAATGTCGCATTTCTTGGGGGTGCGCAGGCGCCCCATCCGGTGCTCCGGATGGGCGTGATATTTAAGTATGATGAGACTCTACTGACGGCAGAAGGGCGTGCGGCCGATGATGGTAAAGGAGCTTAAGGACAAGTCTAAGGTCGACGAGTTGGTCCTCGCAATCGTCGAGAAGAAGGAGCCCAGGGAGTTCCAGTCCAAGTGGAGCGGATCCTCGGGAAGGGTCTGCGACGCTGTCGGGCAGGACGACAACGGGGACACCGTGACGCTTACGCTCTGGAACGACGACATCGAGAAGGTTGACGTCAACTCCAGGGTGAGGATCACGAACGGCTGGGCATCTTCGTACAAGAACAACCTGCAGGTCAGCGCGGGGAAGTACGGCAAGCTAGAAGTCATTACCTAGCCGCACAGCGGCTTTTTCGTGCTAGGACTTCTCAGATCAGCGTCAGCAACGTCATCGCGGCGCCCGGGACAACGAGCATCAGGAAGTCGTCGTCGACATACCGCACCTTGGTCCTCTCCGCCCCCACGGCAGTAATCGACCCAACCGCTGCGAGGATCACGACCAGCAGGCCGTCCCGCCACTCCCAGAGGAACAGAACGGAGAAAGCCAGGACGAAGTAGGCCGCGAGCGAAGATACGACGGCGACAGAGTCGCCCTTCGCCTTCCTCAGCTCCCCGGCCAGAGGATCGACGCAGGCCATGCCCACGAGGGCTGCGGCGGCGACATCGTGCGGGCAGAGCCAGAGGACGGCGGCGATTCCCGCCGCTGCCCATGCGAAGGAGGCGATCTGGCCTCTTTCGTGGGGCCTGAGACCAAGGAACGTCATCCCCTTCTTCAGCCTGTAGGCCTCGAACGCGCATATGCCGAGGAAGAAAACCACCACGAGGGTCCACCTGTGCACCGAGAGTATCGGAAGCTCCACCGGGAGCGCGTAGTACAGCGGCGCGAGGGCGATGAGGAGGTGCGCAACCCTCCTGAAAACGACTTCCCTACGCATGGTCTGCACAGGCATCCAGGCCAATCCGCTTGAGGGCGGATAATCCTTGGCCTCAGGCGTAGAACGGCGTCTTGGACCACTTGCTCTCGATGCCCCGGAACAGTACCCACGTGGTGATGCCCATCGAGGACAGCACGAGAGCAATGCCGACGACTGAGACCAACCAGTTCGAGAGCAGGCTGAACGAGAGGATCGTGAGGCACACGTCAGGCAGGAAGGACATCACGCTGAACTTCATCAGGACGGACGTGTCGAACAGGAAGGTGTTGGTCTTGAGGCCCGTGAGATAGGCTGTGAGGACGACCATGTAGACGGACGTGATGAACATCACGACGATGGCGAGCCAGAGCAGCTCCGTCTCGCCGTTCAGGACCGCGATGGCCACGACGAAGAAGACGGATATGCCCGACGTGAGAACGAGGTACACGACTATCCGCATGCGTATGAGCTGGGGCACGGTCACTGGCAGCAGGGAGTAGTACTCTGCCAGATCGATGTTGTTCAGCCAGTTGTACATCATCACCCCGATGAAGCCCACCATGGCGGCGTAGAAGACCGCATTGAACCCGACTGGTATGTTCATCCCGTAGTTGACGTACCATGTCGTGAACGAGAGGAAGAGGAGAGGAAGCACGAACGAGAAGAACATCTTGGTCACGACGCCGCTCCTGCGGAGGTCGAGGAACTCCTTCGACAGAAGGGACCTGCTCAGGCCTTTCACGAATCCCAACTTCTCGTGGATCTTCGGGAGCTGATCCGAGTACATCCTGCTCGATATGCTGATCCTTACCTGGACCAGGAAGTATGCCAATGTGACGAAGACGGCCGAGACGGCCAGAGACACCGCAAGGTACAGGACGGCCTCGCCGTAGTCTTCTCCGAAAGGCGGAACGTTCATCTGAAACCCGAGCGCCGGGACGATGGCCTCCAGCGAGGGTACTCCGAACACGCCGTGGGACACGAACAGGGCAGCGATCGCGGCCGTGATGACGACGAAGGCACGGGCGTTCCTGATGTAGACGACCGATGCGAGGAAGCTCAGCGAAAGCCCGATGAGGAACGACACGAGCACGGAGAGGAAGAAGAAGCCGATGCTGGACAGGTGGAATCCGGCTATCGGGGATGCGGCGAGGAGGCCGAACCCCGCGGGCGCCATGAGCAGCAGGACGTAGAAGAGCGCGTCCCTCAGGTAGATGCCCAGGAAGGTCGTCCGGAAGGATATGGGCAGGAGATAGGGCATCGCGATGAGGTAGTTGCTGCGTCCGTACCTCCTCTCCAGGTACTCCCTGCCCATCAGGCCGAACGCGCCGACGCTGAGGCCGTACAGGAACGCCGACAGGTTCGTGAACAGGCCCAGGCGCGAGAACGGGACGGTCTCCGTGATGGTGTCAAGCGTGAGGCCGAACCCCAAGGTCAGCACGAACACGAAGAAAGGGAATGTGAGGAAACGCCCCTTGCCGGAGTAGCTCGCGTGTGTCCTGAACTCCTCCTTCAGCATCAGCTTCAGGAGATCTTTCGTGCAGGGCCACCCCCGACTCCTTGGACTCCGACGGAACGCATGAACAGGCGCTCGAGGGTGTCGCCATCTTTGACCAGCTCATCTATCTTCCCCTCCGCGACCACCTTCCCAAGGTTCACAATCGAGAGCTTGTTGCAGAGCCTCTCGGCGATCTCCAGTATGTGAGAGGCCATGAAGACGGTCCCTCCGTTCGAAACGTACTCTTCCAGATACTCCCTGAGCTGCCTCTGGTAGATGGGGTCTAGGTTGATGAACGGCTCGTCGAGGAACAGCAGCTTGGGATCGTGCATGAAGGCGGAAGCGAGCATCAACTTCTGCCTCATGCCCTTCGACATGTCCTTGCAGATCGTGCCCTTCTTCTCCTCGAGGTCGAAGAACGAGAGCCATTTGTCGATCCTGTGTTCGAGGTGCTTGATGTTCCTGACCTTGCCCACGAAGTACAGGTACTCGTACGCTGTGAGATAGGTCGGGGGGCTCTCCACCTCGGGGACGATCCCGATGAGCTCCTTCACCTTCAGGGGGTCTTTGACGACATCGACGCCCAGGACCTTGACGGAACCCTTGGTCGGTTCGAGCTGCCCAGTCAGTATCCTGATGAGAGTGGTCTTGCCGGCGCCGTTCGGGCCGAAGAACCCGAAGAAATCCCCCTTCTCGACCGTGAGCGATACATTGTCGAGGGCGCGCATGCCCCCATAGAACTTCAGTATGTCGCGGCCCTCGATCACTGCCATGCTTGCTACGCAATTCGACAGAGATTATATCAAAGTTGTCTGGTGACACTCATCTACCAACTCGATTGTTGCCCCGTTCCGGTTCAAATACGGCCAAATGCTATCATGTAGCACGACATAGCGTCTCCGACAGATCAGACCCGATCAAGAAGGTGCAGAGATGAAGGGAAAGGCTGGCAAGTCCGTCCTGACGAGCAAGATCGAGACAGAGATAGACCTACTCCAGAGACATGTCGCGATGCTGAAGGCGATCATGGACAACGAGCCGATTGGCATCATCAGGCTCTCGGAGATGCTGGAGTACCCGCAGCACAAGGTGCGCTACTCGCTCAGGATACTGGAGCAGGAGGGGTTGATCGATCCCTCCCCTGACGGCGCGGTCACGACCCAGAAGATACAGGATTTCCTGGACCACCTGAAGGACATCCTGGAGACGATGAGCAATACCGTCAATGAGCTGCGGGAATCGATAGAATAGAGGTCGAGTTCCCGCCCCATTGTTCTTACGCAAGAGAGTCTCAGGGGTGCAAAAGGCTTATCTAACTGGTCACTCTAACTGCGCCCCTGCGCAGCCCAACACGCCGTCGTAGCTCAGCCTGGTAGAGCGTCCGCCTGTTAAGCGGAAGGTCAACGGTTCGAAACCGTTCGACGGCGCCATTCTTTCTCATCTACCGTAGAGCCACGAGCCGACCCTGAAGATCCGGACCCTCTTGCCTTCGGACCATCGCATGAAGTCGACTATAAACAGGGCCGTGACCACTCCGACGACGGACATCCCCGGATACCCGTTGAACTCGTTCATGATCCCGAATGGGACGAAGAAGAACAGTATCCCTGACGCGAAATACGCCTTCTGGGCGGTGTTGCCGGTCTGGCCCATGCCGTATCTGACAAGTATGAGCACATAGAAGGCGATCAGGAGGAGCAACGCAATCGGCACCAATGGAGGCAGTGCCGTCTCCGAAAAAGCGCCAGACACGACGAAGCTGAAGAGGATGAAGAAGAACCCTATCATGAAGAACGTGCTCGGCTTCCATGACGGGTTCGCCCTGGTGGGCATCAAGAACCCGCGGGGGATATGCTTCGCGTACAGCGTGAGACCTATCACAGCGACAATCGACAGCAGGTACATGGGCGCGTACGGAACGTAGCTGTTGAGAAGGGTAGTGCAGACGAGCACGTCGATGAAGAGGATGACAAGAACTGTCTTGAAAGCCTTGTCCGTGAGCAGCCTCTCGGACCTAAGGTCGGGGTAAAGAAGCGAGATTATCAGTATCGGCAGCGAGATGCTTATCGCCGAGTGGTATATCGTGAGCCAGACGGCCCAGACCCAGTTCGTGCCAAGCTCCCTGCCGTAGACGCCCAGGTTGCCGAGGTCCATCCACCCGGGGTCGAAGAAACTCTTGATAGCGACCCCTTCCTCGAGAATGCCGTAGGCCGCCCCAAGGACGATCACGCCTATCCACCCGGTCCTCCACATGACCGAGAGTTCCCGGACGACGAGCACGCCGGCGCCGTAGAGACCTAGCAGGAGGGCGAAGCTCGTGGGTATGAAGAACTCGAAGGGAGGAGAGGAGCCTGAGCAGAGCTCGGCGATAATCGGGGACAGTAGGGCCAGGACCCACAGGGCTCTGCCTTTCCGCGTGAGCATCGGTCTCGGCTACGATTTGGGCTCCCGCTGTAATTAAGGGCACCATCTCGTTATCATTCCTGCGAACGGCCCACTGGCCCTTGCGAACCGCGCCGGTCCGATATGGGACTAAGGACAAATACCGACAGATGGATGGAGCGACAGAAGGATTGAAGGAGGAGCACTATGCCAACCATAAAGGTCGGAGACATGGCCCCGGACTTCGAGCTCGAGGATCAGAGCGGCAAGAAGGTCCGTCTCAGCCAGCACAGAGGAAAGAAGAACATCCTGCTCGCATTCTTCCCATTCGCTTTCAGCCCAGTGTGCACGAACGAGCTGGGAGAGCTGAACGAGAAGCAGGATGTAATCCTGAAGCTTGACACGCAGATACTGGCGTCGAGCGTTGACAGCACTTGGTCGGAGAAGGCCTTCGCGAAGGAGCTCGGGATCAAGTTCCCGCTCCTGGGGGACTTCGGCAAGAAGGTCGTGCCACTCTACGGCGCGTTATACGAGGACAAGGGGTTCGCGAAGCGGACGATTTTCGTGATAGACAAGAAGGGCAAGGTGGCCTACAAACGCGAGTACGAGCCCGCGACCCAGCCGGACATCAGCGAGGCCATCGAGGTCCTGAAGAATCTCAGATGAACGCCCACGACAACCTTTATTAGAAGCCCTCAACTAGTACCTGCGACGGGCGAGTGCCCGTCGGCCGCACGGGGGTGCCTTGGCATGACCTGGATACGGACTGTGGGAAAGGACGAGGCGAGCGGAAAGACGAAGAAGGTCTACGAGAAGATCCTGAAGGAGCGAGGGCACCTCGCGAACATCTTCCTGGCGCAGGGGGCAGAGCCGGACATTCTCGAGGACCACGTGCGCATGTACGTCCACCTCATGATAGACCCCGGCCCGCTGACGAGGGAGGAGCGCGAGATGGTCGCGGTGATAGTCTCCGCGGCCAACCGGTCGGCATACGGAGCGATCCACCACTCGGAGGCGCTGGAGACTGTCGGGAAGGACCCGGACGCGCTCTACAAGCTCATGAAGGAGTTCGCGACGAAGCACGAGAGCGCGAGAGAGAAGGCGCTCTTGGCCTACGCAGCGAAACTGACGCTCGCGCCCAAGGATATCACTCAGGACGACATCAAGGACCTCAGGGACGCGGGACTGACGGACGCGGAGATACTGAGGGTCAACCTCATCGCGAGCTACTTCAACTTCTCGAACAGGGTCGCGCTCGGGCTCGGAGTGGAGCTTGAAGTGGGCAAGGCCAGGATGTACAAGTATTGAGCGCGAACCTGGCACAGAAACCCTCTAATAACTAGAGCTGTGTTTATGTTGAAGCGCGCGGGCCCGTAGCTTAGTCCGGCGGAGCGATTGGCTCATAACCAGTTGGTCATCGGTTCAAATCCGATCGGGCCCACTCCCGCGGTTTCTCTAGTAAAGGGCATATACGCTGACTGTCCATACAAGCTTCAGGTCAGGAGTGGCGCGGTTGGCAATGTTGGTGAAGCTGCAGTGCATTCTCATCGTGGCCCTGCTCGCGGTCCTTGCGCTTCCGCTGAAAAGTTCCGCTGTGGCGAGCTACTACAGGGAAGGCGACATGTGGCTGTACGAGGTGACCGAGTACTCCGATTCCCTCGTGTATACCGGCATCTGGAACGCCTCTTACCAGGGTATCACCTCCAAGCTGATCAACGGGGAGGTCCAGGACGTCCACCTCTTCCTCTCCATCTGGGACTTGCAGGTGACCGGGACATTCGATAACGCCACGGTCACTGGCTACGAGACGCTGACGGAACGGCAGTACACGGACTTGGACAACTACGACACCATGTTGTCCGAATACAACCAGTCAATGACCTGGCAGCTGTTGTATCCTCCCGACGTTTACGTGGAAATGGAGGGCTGGATCTACAACGTCTCTGTCTACTCTCCGCCTGGAGGGACCGGTGAAGATCCGACCTACATCTCAGTCGGCGATGAATGGACCAACACATATCCGATCGAATACACCACGACCGAGTATGACGGCTTCTCCACGATACAGTATTCCGGTTCGCTCGAGGAGACCGTTCACTACACCGTGACAGGAGTTGAGGCCGTGACCGTTCCCGAGGGGACATTCTCGTGCACCGTGATTCACGAAGAATACGATGACGGCGGCGCAACTCGCTGGATCTCGAACAAGGTGGGAAGCGATGTCATGATAGTGGCGTACAATGACGGCGGTGGGGAGTTCACAGCGGAGCTCACATACTACAGCTTCGGGGCGCGGTCGGACCGCCCGGGGTCGACGACGGCCCTCGTGGCGAGCGCGATAGTCGCTTTTGCAGCGGCCGCTCTGGTCATGCTCCTCTTCGTCAGGAAGAGGAAGGCGGAATCCCAGGTCAGGCAGCCCGAGGAAGTCTATGATCCCTCGAGACCGCCCGTGAGCCCTCCGGGTCAGATATTGTGAAAAGAAAATCCATAAACGGGTAGGGTTTGCGCTAGAGAACTGATATCAAAAGTCCTGCCAAAAGCAAATCAGTACCGGCGTGGCGGCCTGTGCTTCTGATAACAATCCTTGCAATAGACAGGTCTCCCTTCCGTCGGCTTGAACGGGACCTGTGCTTCAGCTCCGCAGTCAGAACATTTCACGGTGTGCATCTCCCTTGGACGGGATCCGAAACCGCGATCGTCCCTGCGTGGTCTGTCGTCGATGAGGACTACCTCCTTGCTTAATCTCATTGACCCCTTGCGGAGCCGAATGGTACGAGAGCCATACAATTGACTGGTATTTAATATAGTGCTCGCAAATTGCCTCGCTGTCGAGGGCGCCTGCCAGGCATTCTGGACAAATGACTTGAAGGGGGAGCGCAATCGCCAGACGGCCCGGAGGGACCGTTCCTGAGGACGAATCTCAAGTTCTTCTACTTCGGCAACCAATGCCCGCACAACTGCTACCTGCTGGCAAGGATCAAGACCTTCGCATGGCAGGAGCGCGTGATGCTCCACCTGTTCGACCTTACTGAGGAGCCCAGGAAGGCCGAGGAATACAGGATCTTCTCCCCGACCATGCTCCTCGTCAACGACGAGCACAGATGGCACGGTCCTTTTTCCAAGGAAATGGTGCAGGCGATGCTCGAAGACGAAGTGGAGCCCGTGGGGTACACGGTGAACCAGAGCGAGAAGGTCGTCGAGGGCGCACTGCTGCCGATAGAACCCGAATCGGTCCTGTCAACGCACACCACCTGTGCAGGGACTGAGGACGAGGGGTTGTGCATGGGGAAGTCCGAATGGGTCGGGAAGGTAATGCGGACCCACGGGCTCAAGCACCTCGGGTATTCACATTCGTACGAGGGCAGGTGCGTCGGGGGCGCGGAGTTCCTCCCCTCGGAGGCGGTGCCTTACCCGATCCCTGACAAGAGGAAGGGGAACGCGTTCCTGACATGCTCGTACCTCTCGGACGAGAAGCACGACTTCAGAACTCAACCACTGAGAAGGCTGATCCAAGACCTGAAGGGATGGGGCTATGACACGCTGTCCGTAGCCGCATCGAAGGACGTGGTGTTCCCCAACGGGCCCATGTGGTGGTTCGAGAAGAAGGGGTTCGTCGACAAGGGCCTCCTCATTACCGAGGAGCTCCACATGGCGGAGATCCATCACATGCAGCTGCGGCTTTGACTTCTGAGCATCCGCCACAATCCAAAGTGTAAAACTAGCGGATGCCATTCGGGCTCCGAGATGCTAGCATGAACGACAGTCAAGCCCGAGACCTGTTCGACGAGGTTGAGATCCAGGATTTCGACGTGCACCCGGCAGGGAAGACCGCCGTGTGCTCGGTGAACAGAGGTAAGAACTGGGAGCTGGCGATGCTCGACCTGCACACTGGCAGGTTGAGGTACATGCTCTCCGAAGAGCAATCACTAAGGAACCCAACATTCTCGCCTGATGGTCGGTTGATTGCCTTCCAGAAGGATTTCGAGGGGGACGAGAACCACGATGTCGTCACGGTCGGGCCTGACGGCAAGCGGGCAAGGAAGATAACGGACAGCGTCGAGGACAACTTCATGCCTCAGTTCTCGCCTGATGGGAAGTCCATCGCCTTCCTGTCGAACAGGAAGGACGACATCGAGAACCTGTATGTGATCGGCTCTCGGGGCGGGAAGATCCAGAGGTTGACCGACGAGGACCTCCCTATCAAGGGCTTCGCGTGGTCGCCGCGTGGCGACCAAATCGCCTGCAACGTCGGCATCGGGGACGAGGACTACATCGTGACAGCGGACCCGACCAAGAAACGGGCCAAGCGCATACTGTCGAAGAAGGACGTCGAATACAGCCTCGCCGGGGATTTCGGGGGACCATTTCCGTGGTCGAGCGATGGCCGACGGCTGCTCTTCCTCTCCAACGAGAACGACTCCGTGGACATCGGCCAGCTGGACCTGGGCACGCGCAAGACGAAGTGGCTCGTCCGGTCGAAGAACGAGAAGTTCGTGCCGCAGTGGTCGCCGGATGGCGCCTCTCTGGCGTACATGGAGCACATGGAGCCAGCTGTGGTCGTGAAGGTGAAGACGGGCAGCGTGACGAGGATTGTCTCTCCCCTGGAGGGCAGCTCGCGCATGATGAGGTGGATGCCCGATGGCAAGAGAGTCATCTTCGTAAACGGATCGTCTGTGAGACCGGACGAGGTCTACGTCTCCTCTGGTTCGCCGAGGCAGATTACCCAGTTCCGTAAGAAGCCCGTCGCCAAGACGCTTCGGATAAAGCCTGAAGTCGTGCGATTCACGACCTTCGACCGCCGGAAGATCCAGGCGCTGTTCTTTGCTCCGAGGGACAAGACCCGCCGAGCAGGTGTCGTGATGCCGCACGGCGGCCCTGAGATGCTAGATAGCGATATCTGGGACCAGCTCACCGTCATGATGCTCGACAAGGGGTTCTATGTCATCAAGCCGAACTACCGCGGCTCGACAGGGTTCGGAAGGGAGTTCCTGCACCTGCATGACGGGGACCTCGGAGGCGGAGACTATCTTGACACCGTCTACGCAGGGAAGTACCTTATCGCCCGTGGGTTCGTGGACAAGGAAAGGCTGTGCTACTGGGGAGCCAGCTATAGCGGCTTCACATGCATGCTCGCGCTGACTAAGCATCCGGACATGTGGGCAGCTGGAGTGTCCATCGTTGGCTTCTTCGATTGGATGACGGAGCACGAGGCTGAGAGGGGCTACCTGAAGAAGTACGACGAGAGCAAGATGGGCGACTTCAGCAGAGACTCTGAGTTCCTCCGCGAACGCTCGCCCATCAACTTCCTCCACAGCCTGAAGGCGCCTCTCCTCATGACCGCTTCGTCGAAGGATGTAAGGTGCCCACCGACAGAGTCAAGGGCGGTCGTGAAGAAGTTGAAGGAACTCGGGAACGAGCCCGAGTATCACGAATACACGGACGAAGGGCACTGGCCACGCAAGCGGAAGAACCTGATTGACCTGTACACGAGGTCTGTCAACTTCCTGGACAAGCACGTGCCGAAGTGAGCTAGCGCTTGTAGTATGGATTCATGAGGTCCTCGAAGCAGGACAGCGCAGCAGCCGCCCCGCCGTGGACAGCAGCGACGATCTGCCTGATTCCGCCGGACACGTCTCCGCAGGCGTACACGAAGGGCACGTTCGTCCGGAAGGATTTGTCCACTACGATGAACCCGCCATGGTCCATCTCGAGGCCCAGCTCAGAGGCGAGCTGGCTCGAGGGGACCTCACCGACGGCGATGAACACTCCGTCAGTGGGCTTCACGCTCAGAACCCCGGTCTTGAGATCTCTTAGCCTGACCGAGGCGACTGCGTCCCCCTCGATGATCTCATCGACGACAGTGTCGAACATGACAGGAATCCGCAGTCTGGAGATGCTCTCCTGAAGGTGCTTGTCGGCGCGGAATGCATTGCGTCTGTGGATTATGGTGACCTTGCACCCGATGGAGTTCAGGTAGAGGGCGTCTGTCAAGGCGGTGTTGCCTCCGCCTACGACCACGACCTCCTTTCCCTTGTAGAAGAAGCCGTCGCATGTCGCGCAGTAGCTGACGCCCTTGCCGGTCATGCCATCCTCACCTGGAACGTCCAGCTTGCGATGATATGCGCCAGTCGACAGAATCAGCGCCCTGCAAGTGTACCTGCCCGATACGGTCATCAGCTCGTACTTCTCGCCGCCTCTGACCCTGAGGACCTCCTCGCCTTCCTTGATGTCTACGTACTTCCGGGCATGCTCCGCCATTGTCTCCATCAGTTTCATGCCGGACACCTCAGGGAATCCTGGATAATTCTCGATGCTCGGGCTCGTGAGGACCTGGCCTCCCGCCACACCCTTCTCGAGCACAACGCACTGTAGGCCCGCGCGTGCGGCGTATATCCCGGCCGCGAGGCCTGCGGGGCCAGCGCCGATGATCACAACGTCGTAGTCCCCGAGCAGGGCCTCGGGCGAATCGACTGAGATACCTTCTATGGTCATCTGACCGGTGAATCTGCGGACAGTGTATTAAACAGGTTCGCAGGCAGGATTCTCCATACTGGCCAGCTTCTCACATCAGATATTCTCCCCCATAAGGTAAAATAGACTGTAGGAGGTTAGAAAGGGAAGAGAGCCGCCGGCTCACCCACCCCCTAATGACCCGAAGGGTTCCTGGCGGCCCAGAGGCGCAGTGGTTCGATGGAGCAGGGAACAATAATCGCCTTTCTGGCGGTTGGAGCGTCCATATTCATCGGGTTCTTCGGCAACCTGATATTCACGCGCTATCGGATTCCAGACGTTCTCATCATGATCATCCTCGGCGTCGTGATTGGCCCTGACGTCCTCGGCCTGGTCGGAATCTCGGGCCTTGACAGCATCAATCAGTATCGTGATATCTTCCTCTCAGTCGCTCTCGTTCTAATCCTGTTCGACGGAGGTCTGACACTCGATCTCAGGGCCGTGCTCGAATCCATGCGGCTCGCGACTTTCGTGACAGTCATCAACATGGCTCTCGAGGTGCTCGTAGTCGGTGTAGCTCTGCACCTCATCTTCGACATCGACCTCGTGTTGAGCTTCGTGTTCGCGACCATAGTCGGAGGGACGAGCTCGGCGATCGTCATCCCCATCACAAACAAGATGAGGATTAAGCCGAGAACGAAGGCGATGCTCGTCTGGGAGAGCGTGCTGACAGATGTTCTGGTCATCACGGTGGCTTTGAGCCTGATGTCGCTCATCGAGGTTGGAGATTTCAGCCTGCTCACGATGGCGGAGGAGATCGCCGTGAAATTCCTCGTTGGGGCGGCAATCGGGTTCGCGGCAGGCATCCTCTGGCTGTTCGCGCTCCAGAAGCTCGAGAAGCAGCCCCTGTCATACATGCTCACCGTGGGAGCTCTGTTCGCGATCGCCGCTGCGGTCGAGATGGACCCGATAAACAGTTCAGGCGCGGTCGCAGCTCTGATGTTCGGACTCGCGCTTGGCAACAGGAAGGACGTCAAGCGGTGGCTTACCTCCGTAACGCTTCATCAACACTCGAGCGGACACATCGAGGAGTTCCACTCGGAGATATCCTTCTTCGTGAGGACTTTCTTCTTCGTCTACCTCGGACTTCTCATCAGGTTCGACACCTTCACGATCACTCACCTTGCGGTAGGGATAGGGATAATCGCGGTGGTGGTAGTCGTCAGGCGCATGACCGCGTCTCTGGCTACCAGGGTGGGCGACCTCGACAAGGAGGAATCCGATGCTGTCTTTGGAATGATGGCCAGAGGCCTCGCCGCGGCCGTCCTCGCGACGACGCCCGCCGTCGTGCTGGCTGGGACGGATGTTTGGGAGCCCGAATACGAGGCATTCATACTCAACGTCACGCTAGTTGTTATCGTCGGGACGACGGTGGTCACTACAATCCTGAGCTTCTTCGCGGAGAGAGGCATCGACGCAAGGAACCGGAAGGAGCTGAGGAGAAAGCTCACAGAAGAGACAGAGACTACCTGATTCTGGACAGCACCGCCTCTCCGAACTGCTTGGTCCCCACTGAGGAGATCCCTTCTCCCATCCTGGCCAAATCCATCGTCATGGTCCCATCGGCGAAGGTCTCCTGTATTGCCCCGACAAGCACCCTGCTTGCACCTTCGAGGCCTATGTGCTTCAGCATCATCGCTCCCGAGAGCATCAGCGAGCAGGGGTTCGCGACGTCCTTTCCGGCATACTTCGGGGCCGTGCCGTGCACTGCCTCAAAAACCGCGGCCTCGTCCCCTATGTTCGCGCCGGGGGCGACGCCCAATCCACCTACCTGAGCGGCGCACGCATCGGCAAGATAGTCTCCGTTCAGGTTCGGGGTTGCCAGGACAGAATACTCCTCGGGCCTGGTGATGATCTGCTGGAACATGTTGTCCGCAATCCTGTCGTTAAGGACAATCCCTGCCAGATGCCTTGGACCTGATTTTCTCGAACCGAGCTCTGATTCCGTGACGACCTGTTCGGGGAACTCGCTGCGCGCTAGCTCGTATCCCCAGTCCCTGAAAGCCCCTTCGGTGAACTTCATTATGTTGCCCTTGTGCACCAGGGTCACGCTCTTCCTCCCGCTTGTCAGAGCGTACCTGATCGCCGCCCTGACTAGACGCTTCGACGCTCGCTCGGAGATGGGCTTCAGCCCGATCCCGCTGTCCTTGGAGATTCCGATCCCGAACCTGGTCTGGAGGATCTCGATGAGTTCGCCGGCCTCGTTTGAGCCGCGCTTCCACTCTATCCCCTTGTACACGTCCTCTGTGTTCTCCCTGAATATGACGACATCCATCTTCGCCGGCTGCTTCATCGGGCTCGGAACACCCTCGAAATATCTCACTGGCCGAACCGAAGAGTAGAGGTCGAGCGATTGTCTTATCGCCACGTTGAGGCTTCTAATCCCCCCGCCAACCGGGGTCGTCAGAGGCCCCTTCAGAGCGACGCCTCTATCCCTGATAGCCCGAAGGGTCGAATCTGGCAGCCAAACGCCGTGCTTCTTGAACGCTTCCTCTCCAGCGTCAAGGTGTTCCCACCGGATGACTGTCCGGCCGCTCGATGAACGATCTACAGCCGCATCAATGACCGCGCGGGCTGCAATCATTATCTCTGGCCCCACTCCGTCTCCCGGGATGAACGGAATTGGGATCTCACTGGGTTCGCTGACCATGCATTCAACTCCTCAATGCCTCACTCGAGCGCGAAATCGCCGTGCTTCTTCAGGTGCTCAATCAGGCCGCCATCCTCGAGAAGCACTTGCATCGTCCTGGGTATGGATTTCGTCTGGATGCTCTCACCAGTCACTGAGTTGGTGACAAGTCCCGCATCGAGATCTACAGTCAACCTGTCACCCGCTCTTATCGAATCCGTATCGCACTCTATCAACGGAAGGCCGATGTTGAACGAGCTGCGGTAGAATATCCGAGCGAAGGACTTTGCGAGTACGGCGGAGACGCCCGCTGCCTTCAAGGCCCTCGGGGCCTGTTCCCTGCTCGAGCCGCATCCGAAGTTCCTTCCAGCGACGATGAAGTCGCCCTTGCACACCTTCTTCGAGAAGACCGGGTCGATGTCCTCCATCACGTGCTTGGCCAGCTCGTTCATGTCGTCAATCCTGAACTTGTACCTTCCAGAGATGATGTAGTCTGTGTTGATGTCATCGTCTGGGGAGAACCTGTGGGCGTTTCCTGTCAACCGCATGTCATTCCTCCATCAGACCTCTCGTGGATCCGTTATCTCGCCGGTGATGGCTGAGGCGGCAATGGTTTCGGGCGAGCCCAGGAAGATTCCGACGTCCCGGTTGTTCCCCATCCTGCCCTTGAAATTCCTGTTCGCAGTCGATATGACGTTCTCTCCATCCGATGGCACGCCGGCATGGGTCCCGACACAGGGGCCGCAACCAGGAGCGACGAACACCGCGCCGGCTTTGACCAGCTGCGCGGCAACGCCGCTCGCCATCGCATCCAACAGCACCGTCCTCGAAGCGGGCGCGACGATGAACCTGACTCCTCTGTTGACGGTCCGACCTCTCATCAGTCTCGCTGCTGCCTCCAGATCACTCAGTCTTCCGTTCGTGCAGGTGCCCAGGAACGCCTGTTGCACCTTCGTCCCCCTCAGGCTTGAAGCGTCGCACACGTTGTCAACCGAGTGAGGCCGCGCCACTTGTGGCACGACGTCCGCTGCGTCGAAATCGAATCGCTTCTCGAAGTGCGCATCCGGATCTGACGACACTGGCGCCCCGGCGGAGAACCCCCTCTCCGACAACCACGACGACGTCTTCTCGTCAAAGGAGAACGGGCAGAACTTCGCTCCCATCTCGACGGCCATGTTGGCTATGGTGAACCGACCGTCCATGCCCATCGAGGCGACTGACGCGCCGGTGAACTCGACCGACTTGTAGGTCGCCCCATCGGCCGTCAAACGGCCGATCACCTTGAGCATTAGGTCCTTGGCGCCGACTCTGTCGGGCAGTTGGCCTTCTGCGATGATGGAGTAGGTCTCGGGGACCTTGAACCAGAGCTTGCCTGCATAGGCAGCCGCCGCGACGTCGGCCGAACCGAGCCCGGTCGAGCACGCGTTCAACGCTCCGTATGTGCATGTGTGTGAATCCGCGCCGACCACGAGACTCCCTGGCAGGACCTTGCCGCTCTCCGGAACAACCTGGTGACAAACGCCACAGCCCGTCTCGTAGAGCGGGATGCGGTTCTTGTCGGCGAAGCCGCGGATCCTCAGGTGGACCCTTGCGACTTCCACTGAGGGGCATGGTGCGTTGTGGTCCAGAACCAGCCCCATCCCGAGCGCCGTCTTCGGATGCTCGAACCCGAGATTCTCCAGCTCACGGATCATCATGGTCGATGTGCCATCCTGGGCCATACAGAAATCCACTGACGCTACGACGATGTCGCCGGCCGCACAGTCGCTGCCGGAGTGCGCCGCCAATACCTTCTCGGCTATGGTCTGGCCCATCCTTCAACTCCTTGTGATACTCTGGGCGAGGCTCCTGGATGGAGGCGCTTTTGCCAACATGACCGTGTTGTATATCGCCACGAACTCGTCGTCGGTTATGTTCCTCTTCTTGGATTCGCCTGCTATGCCGACCTCGTGCCTTATCGCCTCGATCGCATCCGGGGCAGCTGAGAGACCTAGCTGCTCAAGCTTGTGCTTGATGGACGATTTCCCGGAGTGTTTGCCTAGAGCGATCTTCCGGGATATGCCCAACTTCGACGGGTCGAAGGCCTCGTAGAGACTCGGGTTCTTCAGAATGCCGTCCACGTGTATGCCCGACTTGTGGGTGAACATGTTCTCACCGACTATCGGGTGGTTGAGCGGGATTGAGAGGCCCGAGGCCTTCTCCACGTGCTTGCACAGCGGCAGTATGTGTTCTGTCCTGTAGCGATCAATCCCGTAGTGGCTGTGCAGGTTCATGACGAAGACTTCAAGAGAGACGTTGCCTGCCCTCTCGCCCAGCCCGTTCACAGTGGTCGAGACCCACAGCTTCCTCTGAGGGAACTGCGCGGCCGCCTCTGCCGCGGCGAGCGCGTTCGCCACGGCCAGCCCGAAGTCGTTGTGAGCGTGGAACTCCACATCGATGTCTACAGCCGACATGACCTCGTGTATCATCTTCTTCGAGGTCGCGGGCGTCAGGACGCCGATGGTGTCGCATATCCTGAACCTGTCAGCCCCCGCAGCCTTTCCGACCGAGGCGAACTCCACCAGGTAGTCCATCGATGTTCTGGTGGCATCGCCCGCGTTGAAGCATACGTAGACCCCTTTGCCCTTGGCAAAGGAGACGCATTCCGCCAGCTTCTCCAGCTGCTCCTTCCGTGATATCTTGAACTTGTGCTCAAGGGCGATGTCAGAGGTCTCCGTTGAGACCGAGACTGCGTCGACCCCGTGAGCGATCGAATCCACGACGTCGGCCTTCACCATCCTGTTCCAGCCCATGATGGAGATCGCACTGGTAATCTCCTTCAGCTTCAGGGCGCACCTCTTGTCGCTCTCATTGTAGGTTGCGAAGGTCTCGAGCTGCTCGACCCCCATGAGCTCAAGCTTCTTGGCGATTCCGAGCTTCTCCTCCATGGTGAAGGACATGCCCGGCATCTGCTCCCCGTCCCTGCACGTGGTGTCGACTATCGCTATGCTCCCAAGCGCTGGATTGTGTGCATCCAGGTGCGTCGAGAGGTATGCTCCGACGCCAGGTGCTGCGCATCCGACGGACTTCTTGCCACAACTTTCCTTCGTGCTCACTGACACATTATCCCTGCCATTCCTGTCGACCGGGTCCCTAACGACGAGACCGGGCCGCTATCACGGACCCCTGTGCGCATGAACCGCAAGCGGCCTGGCGCACGAGAGACACGAGACGTGGAGGCGCTCAGAGGAGCGTGATGGACAGATTCGGATTCCGTGCTGACCTCCCCTCATCGCGTCTCCCTGCCTTCCGGAGGCACGAACAACAGCGTTCCATATCACCATTGTGTCTATTTTCGGACTTTTCTCTTTCATTATGTCAATGTCAAAGGCCAATCTGATGGTCAATTGACCTTACCTGTCCCATTTTGCTGTTCATTTGACTCTGCATTCGGCAGATATCCTCAATCCAAGTGGACAACTGAATGTCGCGAAGGCCGTGTCAGATTGCTGGCCGAGTATCGCCAGCGCCTAGCGGCCCGCGAATGCGCGTCTGCCGGGGAAGAAGGCGCGAGCTCCAAGTTCCTCCTCGATCCTGAGAAGCCGGTTGTACTTCGCCGTTCGCTCCCCCCTTGAGGGGGCGCCTGTCTTGATCTGCCCCGCGTTCATGGCGACGCTGATGTCGCTGATCGAGGTGTCCTCGGTCTCGCCAGACCGGTGCGATATGACGCATTTGTACTTTGACCGGTCGGCGTATCTCATCGTCTCCATGGTCTCGGTCAGAGTCCCTATCTGGTTGACCTTGATGAGCACGGCGTTCGCGATGCCTTC
The DNA here is from genome assembly GCA_025457815.1 of Thermoplasmata archaeon. Classification (GTDB taxonomy): domain Archaea; phylum Thermoplasmatota; class Thermoplasmata; order UBA10834; family UBA10834; genus COMBO-56-21. The sequence goes on along the minus strand of JALOTQ010000001.1, from coordinate 13,639 downwards.
CTTGACACCCTCGGCGAGTATCTTCTTGTTGGTCACGAAGAGGTCGTCACCGACGATCTGGACCTTCCTGCCCAGCCTGGCCGTGATCCCCTTCCAGCCGGCCCAGTCATCCTCGGACATCGGGTCCTCGAGCGATATGATAGGGAAGTGCTTGCAGAGGTCCGCATAGAGGTCCACCATCGCGTCCGGGGTGAACGAGTCCATCGTGCTCTTCTTCATGACATACCGTCCCTCGTCGAAGAACTCGCTGGCAGCGGCATCGATGGCCAGGAACACGTCCTCGCCCGGAGACAGCCCGGCGTCTTCCGCGGACTTGACTATCAGGTCAAGGGCCTGCTGATGGGAGCTCAGCTTGGGAGCGAACCCGCCTTCGTCCCCGACCGCGGTCGTGAGGCCGAGCTTCTTGAGCTTGGCCTTCAGTGAATGGAACACCTCGGCGCCGCGCCGCAGCGCCTCGCCGAAACTCTCACCCATCGGAACGATCATGAACTCCTGGAAGTCGAGGTTGTTGTCTGCGTGCGCCCCGCCGTTCAGGATGTTCATCATCGGGACGGGGAGGACGCGCGCGCGTGCGCCCCCGATGTGCCTGTATAGCGGAACCTCGTCTTCCGCGGCTGCTGCGTGGGCGACTGCGAGGGAAATGCCGAGTATCGCGTTGGCACCGAGCCGCGACTTGCTCTCCGTGCCGTCCATCTTGATCATCATCTGGTCGATGCCCTTCTGATCGAATGGGTCCATCCCGACGATCCTTGGGCCGAGCGTGTTGTTGACGTTCTCGACGGCCTTCCGGACGCCTTTGCCCAGGAACCTGCCCTTGTCTCCGTCCCTGAGCTCCACACATTCCTTGGAGCCTGTCGACGCCCCGGAAGGAACGGCTGCGCGGCCCAACTTGCCGCTGTTGAGGACGACATCCACCTCGACCGTCGGGTTGCCCCTCGAGTCGAGAATCTCGCGGGCATACACGGACTTGATCTTCGCCATTCTATCGCTCGACAGAACCACTACACACAATATAAGGAATTGTGGAAAAGGAAGAAAAAGTGGTCGAGATGCGGACCGAGGGTTGGGAAAAGGCGGAGAACGCACCTCGACAGGGACCCATGGTGGCCAAGGAAGAGGAATTTGGAACCATCCCCCTGGGCTCCCTAGACATATTGGTTAATCGTCAATGCGACTTCGGCCTTATCCCGCGTCGACCTCCGCCTGAGACATCACGAATGCCTCAAGGAAATCTTCCCAGTCAGTGTCAATCACCAAGTCCAGGCCGTAGTATGGCAACGCTCCAGCAGCCTCTGCCTCCTCGTAGGTCTCGTAGCCGTACTCCGCAACCGCGCTGTTCCAGCAGCATGTGAAGTAGAGCGAGATGCCGCAGGTCTTCATCGGGGCATCTGTCGCGGTCGCCACGAAGTTGAGGTAAGGTACTGCGTCCTGAACGTGGGCTAGCAGCTTCTCGGTGAGTTCGCTCAGCTCAGGGATATTTTCCCCGAGCGCAGCCGCGTACAGTCCGATGTCGATGAACGGGAACTGCTCACCGCTGAACTGTATCTGAGGCGTCATCGACTCCGCAGATTCAATCAATCCTCTGTAGCTCTCGTCCTCAAGAAGCGGGATGAGTGCCTCCGCCAGGTCGCCTATTCCGCCATCTCCGGTGACCAGGGCCTCGATGTACGATAGGTCGATCACGGACATCTCGACATACGGGTATCCGCCTATGCCGCTCCCCGGGCACTTGGCGTACCACTGGACATAGGTATCAGCGACAAGCCTTGAGACCTCATACGCATCCATCGTCGAGTCTTCCGTCATTCCTGCGAGCAGGTTGTCGTATGCGTAGCCAGCGCCAGGTACGGTGGTTATGGACGCGGCCATGTAGTCCGCGAGGTCCTTGAGCTCATAGGCGAACTCCACGGCACCGCTGAAGCAGGCGTCGAACGCGATGACATCGAGTTCCACTTCTGCAGCCGCAATCGCCTTCCCTGTCTCGTCGACGCTGAGCCTGTCGGTCTTCCCGCTGTTCTCGATGAGCGCTGCGCTGTCGTCCCAGCAGACGCCATACCAGCCTCCGCCGTGATCCCAGAGCACAAGCATGTAGTTCTCAGCCGGAGCGAACGCCGCCGCGGTCTCGATGCAGTATGTGAGCGTGGCTCCATCCGCCATGTTCAGCTCGCCCGGGCAAGCCTCGCCAGTGATCGTCTCACAGTCGCAGTGGTTCGTCCCTTCGGTCAGGTTGACATGCTCCGTGTCCTGACCGACGTAGTACCAGTGGGTGCCTTCTGTCAGCGTCAGTGTGTCCATCAGGACGACAACGTTGACACCAGATTTCGAACCGATCTTCTCCATTTCAGCTAGGTCCTGAAGGGCGCTGGATTCGAGGTTGTTGTCTCCGTCTAGATACACAATCACTGTCCAGTCAGCATCCGCGATTGGCGAATCCTGAACGTAATCCTTCGCAACTGTTTCGGGCTGCAGCAAACCACCCGATTTGCCGGCTCCCGCCAATACCAACACGCCAAAGGTCGACATGGAAACGACAAGTGCCAGACCGATGGCTATCGTCAGAACTAAGGTTCTCCTCATATGACTCCCCGGAGTCGCCGATTAAGCACTTCGCTAAATACGACTTTTGGTACAAGCTTAGAAGAATTCCGGGTGCTATCGAACAACGTTCGAACGCATCCCAGCGGGTATGCCAACATCCTTCCGCCTCTCTGAAAAGGATATATACTGAACCTCAACTCTTCGAACAGAGAATGAACGAGTTCAAACTGCTCGACACGAGACTGCGCACACTACTGGCCTCTAGAGGAATCTCTGAACCGACGGAGCCCCAGAGGAAAGCAATTCCCGCCGTTATGTCGGGGGATCACCTGCTCCTTGTCGCCCCGACAGGGATTGGGAAGACCGAGGCGGCGATGCTACCGATCCTGCACAAGTTGTCTGGAACCTCGGGCAAGGGCATAAGATGCATCTACGTCACCCCCCTGCGTGCACTGAACAGGGATCTCCTGAAGCGCCTGAAGGAGTTCGGCGAGGCGGTTGGACTCAGCATAGCGGTGAGACACGGAGATACATCTCAGTCCGAGAGGACCGCGCAGACCAAGCATCCTCCGGACGTCCTGATAACCACACCCGAGACGCTACAGCTACTTTTCATTGGCAGGATCCTGAGGCAGCACATAGCGCATGTGAAGTTCGTTGTCATAGACGAGATACATGAGCTCGCCGACGACGAGCGAGGGGCTCAGCTTGCGGTCGCCCTCGAGCGATTGGTCGGATTGGCCGGGGAGTTCCAGAGGATAGGGCTGTCGGCGACCGTGGGGTCGGTCGAAGAGATCTCCAACTTCCTGGCGGGCGTTGGCAGGAGCGTGCACGTCCTGAGGGTCTCGGCGGCGAAGGACATGAGGATCTCCGTGGAGAGCCCTCCCGAGAACGCTTCCGACAAAACGCTGGCCAATACGCTCCAGACCGACATGAAGCATATTGCAGCCATGAAGCGCTGCAGAGATCTCGTCGAGGGGCATCGGTCGACTCTGTTCTTCGTCAACACGAGGGACAACGCGGAGGCCCTCGGCGTCAGGTACCATCTGTGGGATTCGGCTCTGAGGATTGGGGTCCATCACGGCTCGCTCTCGAAGGACGTGCGTGTGCAGATGGAGGATGACTTCAAGTCGGAGAAGATCCAGGCGTTGATCTGTACATCATCGTTAGAACTAGGGATAGACGTAGGATCGGCCGACTTCGCGATTCAGTTCAACTCACCCAGGCAGGTGACGAGGCTCATACAGAGGATCGGGAGATCGGGCCACAAGGTCGGCGAGACCTCGAACGGCGCCGTCATCGCAACCGAACCGTCTGAGGTGGCCGAAAGCCTCGTCATCGCACGAAGGGCCATGATAGAAGAGCTCGAGAGGTTCACCGTCAGAGAGAACCCCCTCAGCGTCCTGGCGAATCAGCTCGTGGCGATGACACTCACCCAAGGGAAGGTCGACAAGGAGTGGGCCTTCACTACCGTGAAGAGATCGTACCCTTTCAGGAACCTGCTGAGGAAGGACTTCGAGGACGTCCTGAGACTCCTCAGCGAGCTCCACATACTGTGGAACGACGAGACGGCTTTCAGGAAGAAGCAAACGGGCATGAGGCATTTCTTCGACAACATCTCCATGATACCCGACGAGAAGACCTACAAGATCAGAGAGGTCTCATCGAGGAGTGTCATCGGAACCCTCGATGAGGGGTTCGTCGCCACATACGCGGAACCGTACTCGACCTTCGTGGCCAGGGGAAGAGCGTGGCGGGTCATCGAGGTGGGAGAGGACGAGATAATCGTCGAGCAGATACACGAGTTGGCAGGGACGCCGTCCTGGGTCGGAGAGGAGATACCAGTGCCTTACGAGGTGGCCCAGGAGGTGGGAGCGATGAGACGCCTGCGCGCCCTCGACATGTATCCGGGAGACACTAACGCGAAGGCGGAGCTCCTGGAATGGATAGGCAGGCAAGGCGATCGGCCGCTCCCGACTGACAAGCTCGTCACCGTCGAGCAAGGGGACGGTGTCATCGTGGTCAACTGCTGCTTCGGCAGCAAGGTCAACGAGACTCTTTCGAAGCTCGTCGCCGGACTTCTGACTGCGAGGTTCGGAGAGAGCTTCGGGGTGCAGTCGGATGTCTACTCGATAGTCTTCGAGACGCCTCGGAACGTCAAGGCATCGGATGTCGTGAAGGTCCTCAAGGAGACGGATCCTTCCTCCGTGCACCAGCTCATGAGGCTACTCCTCAGGAACTCCTCGATCCTGAAGTGGCAGTTCGTGCATGTCGCCAAGAAGTTCGGGGCGATAAGCAAGGGGGCCGACTACAAGATGCTCAACCTCTCGAGGCTCATCGACGTTTTCGAGCACAGCCCGATCTTCGAGGAGGCGCTGGCGAAGACACTCCACGAGAACATGGACATCGACACCGCCGAGGTCGTGCTCAGGAGGCTGCAGGAGGGGAGCATAGAGCTCCAGGTCGGGCCGTTGTCGCACATAGGGACCGAGATGATAGGCGACAGGAAGGAGCTGATGCAGCCGCAGAGGGCCGACAAGGCGGTCCTGAACGCCCTCAAGCAGCGGCTCATGGACGAGGACGTGGTGCTGGTGTGCATGAACTGCAGGACCCAGAAGCGCGCATCGGTCGCCAACCTGCCCGAGAGGTTCAAGTGCGCAAAGTGTGGCGGGGTCCTCCTAGCGGCCGTCCAACCTTATGTCAAGTCGCACCTCGAGATCCTCAGGAAGGGCGCGTCGACAGAGGACCAGAAGAAGGAGCTAAAGAGGCTGTACAAGAACGCCAATTTGGTCATGGCTCACGGGAAGCGGGCCGTTCTCGCGCTCGTGGGACGAGGGGTGGGGCCCGACACCGCCGCAAGGATACTCGCGAGGTACCAGACGGAAGAGGACGAGTTCCTCAGGGACATACTCTCGGCCGAGATAATGTACGCCCGGACGAAGCGTTTCTGGGACTGATTCTGAGTCTAGACTCAGCCAAGACGGTACTCGAGCGCGACCACATAGACCTCAGAGCTGCTCGCCCGGGAGGCCTTCGGATGGTCCAAGTGCACTTCGCTGAACAATGGCTTCACCTTTCTGACGAAACCGCCGCTCATGTCGCCGTAGAACATCTTGCAGAGGAAGTTGCCGCCTTCCTTGAGCACCTTGTCCCCGAATCGCAGGGCGTGTTCGCAGAGCTCGATCGAGCGGGCGTGATCGTAGGAGTAGTTCCCGCTGATGTCGGGGGACATGTCCGAGATGACCGCGTCGACGCCGTCTGGGACCATCTCACGGAGCCTGTCGACGATGTCCTGGTCCCTAATGTCCCCTCTGATGAACGTGACCCCCTCGATCGGCGCCATCCGGTCGAGGTCGACTGCGAATATCCTGGACTCCGGCCCGCCGAGCTCGAGTGCCACCTGTGACCATCCGCCAGGCGATGCCCCCAGGTCGACGATGACGTCGCCCTGCCTGATGATGTCGTACTTGTAGTCCAGCTGCTTCAGCTTGTAGACCGCACGACTCCTGTAGTGCTCCCGCTTGGCCTTGCGGTAGTACTTGTCCCTCTTGCGGTTGCTTCTCCACTGCTTCGTCACGGACGTCTGAATCCCGTACTCTGAGATATTGTTTCCTGCGCGGCGACGCAAAAGGTTTAGGCGGCGGACGCAATCGCCTGACCGCAGAGCGGGGGAGTACCTTGCCAAAGGGCATGACCTATGCGAAGGCCGGAGTCGACATTGACAAGAAATCTAGCAGCATCGCCGCGCTCGTGGGGCATCTGAAGTATCAGAGGAAAGGGTTCGGGAAGCCCATCGATCTGCCGGGCCATTTCACTGGCCTGATAGACTTCGGGGACTACGCCCTCACACTATGCACTGACGGGGTTGGCACGAAGCTCCTCGTCGCCGACGCGCTCAAGAAATGGGACACCGTCGGCATCGACTGCATCGCGATGAACGTGAACGACACCATCTGCGTAGGCTCGGAACCGATTGCATTCGTCGATTACATCGCGATAGACAGGCCGGACGAGAAGGTCACATCACAGGTGGGGAAGGGGCTCGAGGCCGGGGCGGCCATGTCCAACATGACCATCGTCGGAGGCGAGATCGCTGTCCTCCCGGAGCTGGTGAAGGGGTTCGACCTGGCGGGAACATGCCTTGGAATGGTCAAGAAGAAAAGCATCATCACTGGCGATAGGATCAAGGCAGGCGACGCTCTGATCGGATTGCCCAGCTCGGGCATACACTCGAACGGCCTGACTCTGGCAAGGAAGATTGTGGAGAAGAACGGGCTGGGGTACAGGGACAGGGTGAAGGGGCTCAACCGGCCGATCGGCCTTGAACTGCTCGAGCCGACCGAGATATACGTCAGGAAGGTGCTGGGCCTCACGGCGAAGTTCGACGTCCGGGGCATGGCGAACATCACCGGGGGAGGATTGAGGAACCTGATTCGGCTCAAAAGGGGGATTGGATTCGAGATCGAGTCCCCGATGAGGCCTCAGGCCGTCTTCGGCGTTCTGCAGGACCTCGGTAGAGTCTCTGACCAGGAGATGTATCAGATCTTCAACATGGGCATGGGCTTCTGCATGGTCGTCCCTGACAGGCATGCGGATGCTGCGGTGAAGGCCGCGGGAAAGGGCGCGAAGATTGTGGGCCAGGCATTGAAGTCTGATTCGATAGCGGTCCCGGATATGGGGCTGAAGTACTCGAAGTACTGAGAGTCACTTGCCCAGGAGCGAGCCTATCACGGTGCCCAGCGCAGTGCATGTCTCAAGCGAGAGCCCTCTGCCGGTGATGTCGAGATGCTTGTCGCACATGTCGAAGACTTCCTTGGGAAGGCCGCGCGGGCCCAGGCCGAAGACGAGAAGAACGGATCTGCCGGATTTGAGCGTGGAGCGCACCTCCTGGGAACTGACGCTCTTATCGCGTGAGGGTTTCCTCGTCGTTATCACGACCTCGCCCAGCTGTGGTGGAAAGCCCTTCTTGGGGAAATCGAAGCACGAGAACCTGCCCTTCTGGGACAGCTCGACGAGATACGCCCCGCTCTCGCCGATGCTCGTCGTTGTGGAAACCCACTGGGCGATTTCGATCGGCGTGCTGAGGTCCTTGTCGTATGGGAAGCCGAACGTGGTCAAGTTGCAGTCGAACGCGAGCGCCAACGGGCCGGCCCTTGCCAAGGCTCGTCTGTGCGACTCGTGGAACTTGATCGGATCGTATGAGTTGTAGAGTCCTATGGTGGCTCGGCCCGGCATTGCTTTCGCTCCGGCAATGTACATGCCTGCTCTAAGAACTCTTCCTACTCCGGAGCCTTCCTCACCCTTCCGCAGATCGCGTACTGGTCCCCGTCAAAGAAGACGTCCATGTCCGGGTTCTTCTCCTGCAGCTCCTTGATCTTGTCGAGTACCTCGTGGAGAGACAACTCCGTCTTGTCCCTGTTAATCTTGACGAGCACACGTTTCTCCATCTCAGATCACTCGCAGGTGCCAGACCTGGAATACCAATTCTTATTGAAGGTCTGAATATAAATACGTTTACCAAAGGCGGTTTCCACTACAGCACGCGAGCAGGCGCGTCAATGACCTGCGTGCGAGGGCTCGCCTCCGGATGCGGTCCCTTTCGGGCCGAACACGGGAGAGTAGGGCTTCCTGGAGGCCTCCAGAGCTTTCGCCCTTGCCTCTGAGGAGAGTTTGCCGAGCTGCTTCACCTTCTTGTCGAAGGTATCGACGTACTTGGGCAGAACCTTGTACACTGGCAGGAGCATCGGGACGAAGGTCACGCGGTCCTTCCCTATGCCGAGCGAGTCGAGCTCCGGCCCGAGAGCCTTCAGCCGCTCCTCGACAATGTGCGCGACCTCGCCGCCCTCCTCATCGGAGAGCAGCACCCCGTCGGCGCCAAGGGCGAACGCGCGGAGTATCTCCCGCCTCGCGATCCTCGCAGCCGAAGGCACACGCATGATCCTTACTGAGGTCGGATACTCCAACCGCGCCGTGCCAGCGCTGTCTGCAGCCACATACGCCAGGACATCGCCGAACAGGCCGAGGATCCTGACATCGGGGGATTGCTCGGCAAGTATCCCGTCCATCTCGGCCTCGATTTGGGAGTCGGTATAGTGCGCGAGGTCGAAGACCCGCTCAGGACACTCCGACACGCACGCCCCACACCCTATGCACGCGATGGAGTCGATCCGCGGGAACTCATCGACAGTAATGGCCCTGACCGGGCATATGGCCTCGCAGGCCTTCCACTTGGTGCACTTGGTCCCGTCGGCGACATACGCCTTCACGGGATCGACGAGCATCTTCCCTGTGCCCAGGAACTCTATCGCATGGGCAGCGGTGCTCCTCCCGTCGACGACGCTATCCCGGACGTCCTTCGGACCAAGGACCACGCCCGCGGCGAACAAGCCTGACCTGTGCGTCGAGACGGGATCGAGCTTCGGGTGCTTCTCCGACACGAACCCGTCCTCGCCGAGCGGCACCTTCAGAAGCTTCGCGAGCTCGTCGGTCCCCTTCGACGGGAGCATCGCGGTGCACAGGACCACCATGTCGAACTCGTTCTCTATGATCTCCCCGAGCGTAACATCCTCGGCTCTGACGGAGATGCCCGTCGTGCCCTTGTTTATCTCCGCGACCTTGCCGTGGATGAACTTGATTCCGTACTCCTCCTGAGCGCGGACGTAGAACTCCTCGAACCCGCGGCCGGCGGCCCTGATGTCGATGTAGTAGATGTAGACCTGCATGTAGGGGAAGGTCTTGCGAAGGATGACTGACTGCTTGATAGCATAGTTGCAGCATATCTTGCTGCAGTAAGGCACCCCGACCTTCCTGGTCCGGGAGCCGGCGCAGAGCACGTACGCGACCTTCTTGACCCGGTTCCCATCAGCCTTGCGCTTCAGCACCATGCCCGCGCCGCATTCGTTGATCATCAGGCGCTCCATCTGAGTGCCAGTGATCACGTCTGGGAGGGATGTGTCGTACTCCTTCAGCTTCTTCACGTCGAACGGGTCGAACCCGGTTGCCATGATCACCGCGCCGACCTCGAACTCCTGGAACTTCTCCTTGTCCTCCATGTCTATGGCGTGGGCGGAGCAGACCTTGACGCACGCGCCGCACTTCTTGCACTTCTCGAAATCCAGTATGTAGGACGCAGGGACCGCCTGCGGGAACGGCTTGTAGATCGCCTTCCGCTCGTAGAGACACTCCTCGAACTCGTTCGGGGTCTTCGCCGGGCACACCCTCTCGCACTTCGCGCACCCGATGCACTTCTTGGGGTCCACTCCTCGCGCCTTGGTCCTGACCTTCACCTTGTAATTGCCCGGGAATCCTGAGAACTCAACGACTTCCGAGCTCGTGAACAGCGCTATGTTCGGATTGGACCCGACGTCGACCATGCGGGGGCTGAGTATGCATGGAGCGCAGTCGAGCGTCGGGAAGGTCTTGCTGAGCTGGGCCATCCGGCCGCCGATGCTGGGGCCTCTCTCGACGAGGTACACCTTGTAGCCTGAGTTAGCCAGTTGCAGGGATGCGGATATGCCGGCTATGCCGCCCCCGACCACCAGGATGTCCTTGGACATCCCGATCTCGTTTGGGAAGAGCGCTTCCAGGCGAGCGGCCCTCTGGACTCCGCCCCTGACGAGATCCCTCGCCTTCTTGGTGGCCTCGACCTTGTCTTTGTGAACCCATGAGCACTGCTCCCTGATGTTCACCATCTCGAGGGAGTAGGGGTTGAGACCCGCGTCCTCCAAGGTCTTCCTGAAGGTCTTCTCGTGCATCTTCGGAGAGCAGGAAGCCACCACGACCTTCGTTAGGTTGTACTTCTTGATGTCGTCCGCGATCTGGTTCTGGCCGGGGTCCGAGCAGGTATACACGTTGTCTCTGCTGACTACGACGCCCTTCAGCCCTTGAGCGTACTCTGAGACCGCCTTGCAGTCGACCGTCGATGCTATGTTCGTCCCGCAGTGACAAACGTAAACACCGACCCGCTCGTCCTTCTCGTCTGCCTTCCTCTTCTTCTCCATCTCCTCGGCCATGAATGTGACAGTAGAGAATGCCCAACAAGGTAGTTGTTGATTTTGGCTTCCATCCGCCTTACGCGTGGAAGGTTGCGGGGGGCCGCGAGGTTCGGCCCGGCCTCCGCCTCCCGGAGGGGGCTCAGCGTGGGCTTACAAGCCAGTCCGTGAATCTCATATCCAGACCCGATTCCCAGTCGGGTAACTATATATATTTCAATCCAGGTATTTAGAATCAGGACGGGACAAAACGAGTGTAAGATGCGGTTCCATCAAAATCGGCTTATGCCGGTCCCGTGTTCCCCCAACCCATCAGGTTCGATCTAGGAGAGCAGATGCCAGACGATAGCAAACCTCCGGAGGACGGAGTAACCTGCCCCATCTGTGGCACCATCTCGCCTGTTGGCTCGGCGAAGTGCGACCACTGCTACAGCAGCCTCAAGTCTGACGGCTCTGAGGAAACGGGCAACGGTCAGGACAAAGGCGACTCCGGGCTCGAGGTGCTCAGGCAGATCCCCGGCGTGGGCGAAGCGAAGGCTGAGACGCTCCACGAGGCCGGCTACAGGTCTGTGGAGGATGTCCAGAAGGCGAGCGTCGAGGAGCTCTCTTCAGTCAAGGGCATCGGCGAGAGGCTCGCGGCCAAGATAATCGAGGGCGCGAGAAGTCTCGGGAAGCCGCAGGATACCTCGCTGGCCGGCTGGCTGTCAGGCGAACAGGACGACCTGGACCAGTGGCTATCCGGCGACGAGAGGCCGCAGCCAGAGGCGACCGTGGCCAACAAGGAAGCCCCCAGGGACGACTCTCTGGCAAGATGGCTTGCCGGGGAGGAGGAAGACGTGAACGTCTGGCTCGAGGAGACCAGGACTGCGGAGCCGACGCCCGCGCACCCGATCGGTCCGAACGAGCTGCTCGCCAGAGAGGCCGAGCTGATACAGCTCAGGGAGACCCTGAGGGAGAAGCTGAGGATTTTCGAATCGGGCGAGTTCGACCCACAGGCGGTGGTCGAAGAGCTCGCCAGGACCAAAGGCATTCTCGAGTCTGAACGCCTAAGGACCAAGCAGCTCGAGGAGGAGCTGGATAACGTCAAGCGGGGGAGCATAGCGGTCATCAAGTTCATCAAGAACCAGCAGGGCTCGGAGACCGACCAGAAGGCGCTCGCGGACACCCTCGCGTCTGAGATGGCCCAGAGGGAGCGGCTGGAGCTCAGGATCATGCAGCTCGAACAGTCCAGCTCGATGCTCAAGGAGAAGCTCGAGAGTGGGGTCCAGGAACTGCCGCCAGAGGCCCAGGAGCTGAAGCGGCTAGAGCTGTCGCTTGTCGAAAGGCAGGCCGAGCTCGACGCCATGCAGAGACAGCTCCTCTCGAAGGAGGAGGCTTTGAGCCAGGGTGCCCTGGCCGGAACGGTCACGCTGGCAGAGCCGAGGGCTGATTCGGTGTCGACCCAGAGGCTGGCCGAGTACGAGCAGAAGGAGCTCGAGCTGGTGGCGAAGATCCAGGGACTCGAGGCGAGGATGGCCGAGGCCGAGGTCACGATCAAGCAGAAGGACGAGATGCTGAAGATATCCGGCGGAACGGGCAAGGGCATCGACAAGGAGTTGCTGCGAAAGGTCGAGGATGCCCAGAGGCTCGAGCGGACGTTGGCGGTGAGGGAACAGGAGGCCCAGAGGCTGAGGGAGGACCTCAAGATACGCGAAGAGGAGCTGCAGAAGGTCAGGGAGCCGATGCGCTACAAGGAGGAGGAGATGCTCAGGCGCGAAGAGGACCTCATGTTCCGCGAGAAGCTCCTCCAAGAGGAGCTCAAGAAGGTTTCCCAGACCAAGGCCGAACTCGGTTCCCAGGACGAACTCACTCTCAAGAAACGCCTCGAGGAGCTGAAGGCCGAGGTGAACGCCAAGGAAGAGGAGATCAGGAACAAGGAGAAGTACCTCGCGTCGAAAGAGGAAGAGCTCCGGATGAGGGAACAGGGCGTCATCTCCGAGGAGATCGAGAAACGCGAGCAGGACCGTATGCTGGAGTTCAAGCAGGAGAAGATCAAGACGGGCACAACCAGGCTCGACGACCTGCTCCTCGGAGGCATACCCTTCGGCTCAAACGTCCTCGTCTATGGCCCGCCGTTCACCGGGAAGGAGGTCCTGATGAGCGTGTTCATCGCCGAGGGGCTGAAGAAAGGGATTCCAGCGATGTGGATCCTGACGGAGAAGACCCCGAAGGAGATACGCGAGGAGATGGGATTCGTTGTCTCGGGCTACGAGGAGTATGAGAAGCTGGGCCTCGTCCGGTACATCGACGCATATTCGAGGAGCATGGGCGACGAAACGCAGGACCCGTACACCGACTACATCGAAGCTCCAACGGACTACGAGTCCATACAGAAGGCGGTCGAGAGCGCATCGAAGACTTTCAAGGACAAGCACGAGTACTACAGGGTCGCGTTCAGATCGATCTCCACACTGATTGCCTACCTCGACCCAGGGACGGCCTTCAGGTTCCTAAGCCCGGTCGTCGGCAGGAGGAAGAGAGACCGCGCCGTCGCGATGTACACCATCGAGAAGGGCGTCCATGGCGAGCAGGAGATACAGATGATAGGCTCGCTGATGGATGGCATGATCGAGTTCAAGGTGGAGAACCTGAACACTTTCCTGTCAGTGAAGGGCATCTGCGACGTGCAGTCCCGAGCGTTCATCAGATACTCCGCGTCCAAAGCCTCAGTCACGATCGGCTCGTTCTCGCTGGACCACATAAGGTGAGCGCGGAAGGATCGAACCGCTCACGCTACTTCCATTGACCTGCCCTTGTCCTTGCTGCTCGGTTTCTGCTGGGGCTGCCCCTGGAACTGAGGCGGCGGTAACGGCGGAGGGAGCGCAAGGTCCCTCGCGGAGATTATCGCGGCGGGCATGCAGTTGGCATAGATCGCGGTGAGCACAGGCCCGAAGACCTCGTTGGGAAGCTGGTTCGTCTGGCCCCATTGAGTGGACAGCGTCTTGGCGTCGCCGTCCCAGGCAAGCCGGCCCTCGATCTTGATCATTCCCACGCCCATGTAGCTGACCGTGAACCTGAACTCGAACTGCGCCTCGCGCTCAGAGACGGCCGTGACGCTCGTGACCGTCGTG
>JALOTQ010000072.1 GCA_025457815.1 Thermoplasmata archaeon | reverse complement strand
TGCACCTCAACACGGGTTCGGTCCTCCACCCAGGTTTCCCTGGGCTTCAACCTATCCACGCCTAGATCAACTGGCTTCGGGTCTCTCACCGATGACTTCAGGCGAGCCCACCTCGTCCCTGGCCCTTGCGGGTTGCGGACTTGTCGGTTTCCCTTCGGCTGCTTGGTTGTCCAATTAGCCTCGCCATCGATCCGAACTCCCTGGCCCGTTATTCGAAACGGATAATACGACGTCGGTCCACGCTTGCGCGCTTCGTCCCTTGCACGCCGTATATTAAAGTCACCATTTGGTTTCAGGCTCTTTGCACCTCCCGCTAAGGGTACTTTTCAGCTTTCGTTCACACTACTACTGCACTATCGGTCTCGGGTTGTATTTAGAGTTGGAAGCAAATGGCTCCCGTATTCTCGCGCCATATCCAAGGCGCAATACTCGAGAACATCCAGAATCATCTTTCACGCGTATCCCTACAGGGCTATCACCCTCTATGGCACGGCATTCCAGCCGATTTCGGGTTAGCATGTTAAGATGTGCCTAGAGTCTGCACACCACATCTCCGGCCTGTTTCCAGGCAGGATTCAGTTTGCTCTGTGCCGCGTTCGATCGCCTTTACTGACGGCATCTCGATTGATTTCTTTTCCTCGGGGTACTAGGATGCTTCGATCCCCCCGGTTCCCGATCCTCACGGATCACTCCGAAGAGTGGGAAGTCCCATTCGGTGATCGCCGGATCAATAGCTCCTTGCGCTTACCCGGCGCATATCGCAGCTTGGCACGACCTTCTTCGGCACCCGAACCGAGCCATTCCCCAAACGGTATAATTAGTCGCTAGCATGTCGGCTCAGCACACGTCCGTTATCGCACATGATCGGTATTCACCGGAGCCCGCGGTCCTTCCATACCGCTGCCCCTCAACCATCTTCCCCGAACACAATGTGGGCGGGTGCACGTTTTCCCATCCCGCAATACTAGTAGAGAATGCCTTATTTAGGCGTTGCCCTACGCGGGTGGGATTCAGGCTATGCTGACACCTGTATAAAAGCGTTACTCCGAGGCTCAGCAACTACCAGCGCTTCCATTGGAAGGCCTTCTCCCGCCCCTTCAGAAGGCAGAAATCTTGATTTGCTAGCTAGCCCTTGTGATGTTCCAGTCGGGATGGGCACCATGAGTTCTCAGGAACCGGATCCAGCGCTCGAGCCTCCCAAGGAACCGCCTCTAGAAGAGCCTCCGCCACCGCCGCCTGCGGACGAGCTCCCAGAAGGCGACATCCCGGCCCTTGACGAGGCCTTCAAGGAGGACTACGACGCGCTGGTCATACAGGACGAGCCCGTGAGGCCCAAGCGCAAGAAGAAGCGCAAGTACGGCGGGATCATAGTTCTCGCAGTCGTCATCTTCATCCTTCTCGCATGGACCCTCGTCAGCCCGGACGTGATGCCCGAGACGGGGACCGTGTACACCGAGTCAACGACCTACTCGAACCTGGGTCACTTCATCGGCTACAGGGACATCTGGGCCGGGAACATGTCCTGGGGCCTGTGCTTCAGCGGCCCGAACACGACCTCCGTCAACGAGGTCATAGAGATCAAGGTGCTCATCGTCAAGATATCCGAGGAGCCGGGGAACTTCTTCTTCGTGGGCACCTCGATATCCCTCAGGAATGTCTCCATATTCATCGAGGACGGGACGTACCTCGCGTCGATGACGAACCTGACGGACCTCGGCTACGGCATCTCGGTCACCCTCCGGTTCAGCCTAGACGCGCCTGGGACGTATGTACTGTATCTACACTGGAAGTTCCTCGTGAATCAGATGATGCGGATCGGCTACATCCCATTGGAGATGCTCACGACGGACCCGGCGTACCCGACATACCTGGACGTGCCGATTGTCGTGACCGCGTGACCGTCCCTGAGGAATAGCGAAATATAGCGATATGCCAATCCGCAGGGCCGAGCATGTCGAAGATCGAGCTGATTCTGGTAAGGCATGGCGAGACGGACTGGAACGCCGCGAAGATCTTCAGGGGCCACGAGGACGTTCGGCTGAACGCCACGGGCATCGCCCAGGCGGACGCGGCCGCGGACGCCCTCAAGGACCGAGTTTTCGAGGCCGTCTACTCGAGCCCGCTCAAGAGGGCGTACGTGACGGCCAAGAGGATCGCCCTCCCGCACGAGATCGAAGTCCGGGAGTACGAGGCCTTTGTCGACATCAACTACGGGACCTGGCAGGGTCTGAAGGAGAGCACGGTCAAAGAGAAGAACCCTGCAGGCTACGACAGATGGACGAACAGCCCAGGGAGCATGAAGTTCCCGGGCGGGGACAGCATGAAGAAGGCCTGGAAGAGGATCAACACGGGGCTCAGGGAGGTGCTCTTCCTGCACGGCGTGGGCACCGTGGTCATAGTGTCTCACAGGATACCTCTCAAGATGATGACCACCTACCTCCTCGGCAGGAAGTTCGAGAAGTTCATGGACGTCGCCCACGACCCGTGCGCGATATCGATCTTTGAGGTGGAGAACGTGAGGAATTTCAGACCGGTGGCATTGAACGACTCGAGCCATCTCAGGAGACTGAACCTTCCCAGAGTCGACGATTTCTGATCAGACGAACGTGCGGAAGAAGTTGAGGTCCTTCATCCTGAGGCAGCGCGCGTCCGGATAGGTGTTCGTCCGGTCGATCAGGACCGCGTTCATGCCGGCCTTCTTGGCGCCCACGATGTCGACCTCGAGCATGTCGCCAACGTATAGGGACCTCGAGGCGGTCACATCCGCACGCCTAAGGGCGATTTTGAAGATATCCGGCGACGGCTTCCTCACGCCGACCTCGTCCGAGATGACCACGGTGTCGAAGTACTTGCTCATGCCGAGGTTGTCGAACACATTGGTCAGCAGGCTCGTCGCGTTCGATATCACTCCCAGCTTGAGGTCCCGCCTCTTAAGCAGATCGAGGACGGATATGGTCTCAGGATAGGGTGCCCAGTTCGACACACCAGGCATGATCTCGTCGAACGCCCTCCCCACGTCCTTCGCAAACGTCGCTGCATCCGCTTTCAGGCCGAGGCTCCTCAGAATGTATGCGTCGTACTTGGTCCAGAAGGCGCCTTCGCCGTCGGCCTTCAGCGAGGCGAAGTCCTTGTCTGGGCTTCTTGAGTCCGATGAGGGTCCCCCCCGCATCGAACATTATGGCGTCCACTTCCTCTGTCATCCGCTCTCAGTTCTATGCGCTACTGCAGCAGGTCCGGGACGTCGGTCGGTATCTTGGCGACCTTCACGCCGGCGCTCTCGAGCGCTTTGATCTTGCTCTCCGCCGTGCCCCTTCCGCGGGCTATGATGGCGCCTGCGTGCCCCATCCTCTTTCCCGGAGGTGCGGTCCTGCCGGCGATGTACGCGACCACCGGCTTGGAGACATGCTTCTTGATGTACTCGGCGGCCTCCTCCTCCGCGGTCCCTCCGATCTCGCCCACCAGGACAATCTGCTTCGTCTGCTTGTCCGCCTCGAACTTCTTGAGCACGTCGATGAAGTAAGTGCCCGAGACCCTGTCCCCTCCGATGCCCACGCACGTCGATTGACCGACCTTCCGCTCGGTCATTGCGTTCACTATCTCGTACGTGAGCGTGCCGGACTTCGAGACGACTCCGACGGTGCCCTTCTTGAATATCATGTTGGGCAGTATGCCGACCTTGGCCTTCCCTGGCGATGCTATGCCAGGGCAGTTCGGCCCGATGACCGTGACACCCTTGCTCCTCGCAACGGCGATCAGGTGTATAGCGTCCAGGACGGGCAGGTGCTCCGTGATGATGACCACCGTCTCGATGCCCGCGTCTATCGCCTCGAGCGCCGCATCCTTGCAGTACGGCGCAGGGACGAAGACGCAGGACGCGTTGGCGCCGGTCTTGCCGACGGCCTCCATGGCGGTGTCGAAGACAGGGACGTCCTTGACCTTACTGCCGCCCTTGCCCGGAGAAGTGCCTGCGACGACCTTGGTCCCGAACTCCCTCATGGCCGAGGCGTGGTATGTGCCCTGGTAGCCCGTGATCCCCTGTATCAGGACCTTTGTCTTCTCGTCGACTATGACGGCCATTCATCCCACCTTCTGAGACTCTCGAGCGGCAAGTTCGGCTGCCTCGCTGAGCCCGTGCGCGGGTATCATGCCAGCATCCTTGAGCATCGTGCTAGCAAGGTCCTCGTTCACTCCCTTGATCCGCGCGACTATCGGTATGCCGATCCTTCGTGCACCGATGGCCTCGAGCACGCCTTTCGCCACCGTGTCGCACTTGGTTATTCCCCCGAAGATGTTGAGGAGTATGACCTTGGGCTTCGCCTCGACCATGAGCAGCATCGCGCTCTTCACCTTCTCAGGGTCGTCCGTGCCCCCGAGGTCGAGGAACACCCCGGCCTCTCCCCCGTACATGTTCAGGCTGTCGAGGGTGGCCATCGTGAGTCCGGCGCCGTTCGCGATTACGCCTATGTTCCCGTCGAGCTGGACGAACGCGATGTCCAAGCGCTTGGCCTTCTCTTCAAGGGGCGTGAGGTCCTCGTGGAGCCTTTCGTACTCGTTGTGCCTGAAGAGGGCATCCGAGTCGATCGTGATCTTGGCATCCCCGGCCACGACCTTCCCGTCCTTGGTCACCACGAGCGGGTTGATCTCCGCCAGTTCGGCATCCTCGCTCATGACGAGCTGGTACAGCCTGTGGCAGATGGACACGACCTGGGATGCCTGCTCCTTCTGCAGGCCCATGAATGAGGCCACTCTGCGGCCCAAATACGGCTGATATCCGATCAAGGGGTCCACGGGGGCCATCAGAATCTTGTCCTCGGGGACGCTCTCGATGTCCACCCCGCCGCTGGGCGAGGCCATCAGCAGCAGGGAGCGGTTGCTCCTGTCGACCGTGATGCCCAGGTACATCTCCTTGGCGATATCCAGGCGGCGCTCGATGAGCACGTCCTGGGTCTTGTAGCCCCTAATGTCCATGCCGAGGATAGCGGAGGCGACCTTCTTGGCCTCGTCGACCGTGTTGGCCGGCTTGATGCCTCCAGCCTTGCCCCTGCCTCCTATGAGGACCTGGGCCTTGACCATGACTGGCCCGGGGATGGTCTTGATCCTGTCGGGAGATGACACGACGAATCCGTCAGGGACTGGTATGCCGTATTTCTTGAGGATCTCCTTGGCTTTGTACTCGTACAGCTTCATCTCATCTCGCCTTGGATTCCGAAGCCAGGATATGTCTATTTATTTGTTCCCCACAGACAGCCCTTCCAGTATCCCATTTCGGACCGCGGCTTCCACATCGAAAGCATTATCACAGCACCCTCCAATCTTCCGAGTCGATGGAGCAGGACATAAAGATCGAAACTCTGATAGTGATGTCCTTCGCCATCTTCGGGGTTCTCGCTCTGGTGGCGTTCGCGATCCCATTCGAGGACACGGCCACCAAGCTGTTCTTCATAGGCGTCGTGGCAGCCCTGACCGCGATCAACGTGTTCGGCCTGTTCATGGTCTGGAGGTCCTCTCCGACCATCGTCGACGAGGTCTTCCTGATGACCACCAACGGCCTTTTGATCAAGCACTACACCAGGAGGCTGAGGCCGATAATGATCTCGCACGGCAAGAACATCATCGTCGCGGCCATCATATCCACCAAGAAGCCCGAGCGGCTGAGGGTCCAGCTGAAGAGCGCCACCGAGGACATCGAGTCTCAGTTCGGCGAGAGGATAGGCAAGTGGGGCGGGGACAAGAAGGAGCTCGGCGATGTCGACCTGCTCATGAAGAAGTTCCTGTCTGGCAAGTACAGGCGTTAGCCGGAAGCGCCTGCTTGTGTTCTCCAGTGAAGGTTTTTAATCTCAATCTGCCTATGGCTCTTCTGGATGGAACTAAGGGACATACTCAAGAAGGTAGTTCTGCTCGGGGACGGGGGCGTCGGCAAGACCTCCCTGATCGCCCGATACGTCGTCAACAAGTTCGACGACAAGTACATCGCGACGATCGGCACGAAGGTCTCCAAGAAGGACATCCAGATCGTCAAGCCTAACCTCATCATCAACCTCAGGATGATGATCTGGGACATTCTGGGCCAGAAAGAGTACTCGAAGATACGCTCCGCCAGCCTCAGCGGAGCTCAAGGGCTCATCCTCGTGGGCGACCTCACGAGAACCGAGACCGTCACGGCCCTCAACGACTTCTGGATGAAGGAGGTCGAGGCCGCGGTCGGGAGGATACCCACGGTCATAGTTGGCAACAAGCTCGACATCGCCAAGAAGGGCGCCATGGGAGCCACCATCATAGAGTCGATGGGCCAGAAGCACAGCTGTCCCACGCTCCTCTGCAGCGCCAAGACGGGGGAGAACGTCGAGGCGATATTCTCTACGCTCGGTGAGATGCTGGTATCCGACATCGTCGCGGTCCAGGCCAAGTCGAAGGAGAAGCCCCCGCAGACACTCGCTGAAGTCGTCGACTTCATAATCCAGGACTTCTGCGCACAATACGGAGACCTTGAGAAGGCCATGCTGATAGTCCAGCATCAGTTCCAGGACGCGGGCGTCGACATCAGGAAGCCGCAGAAGGACGCCGTGCTCAAGGCGCTCGATGGGCTCGCGAAGGCCGAGGAGCTCTCGCTGACCAAGAGCGTCGCAAGGGTGAACCTCGAAGAGCGCCAGAGGATGGTCATCCTCTCGAAGGGCTAGGCGGCAGCCGCTCTCGGCAGCGCTCATGTTCATCGGGTGCCCCTACATTGTCAATGGACCAAAGTTTTATAAGATGGGTGCATTCCCCGTAGCGAGATGAAGGTTCGCTACATTGCTGGCCTTGGCTCAGACAGCAATGTCTACCTGGTCGAGGACGATGACCCGATCGTGGTGGACACGGGCACAGGGATGTTCGCGGAGTCCGTCATCGAGGAGATCTCCAGGGTAGTGCCCTTGAAGAAGGTCGGGAGGATCGTGCTGACGCACTGTCACTACGACCATCTCGGAGGCGCGGGAGCTTTCCAGAAGGCGACCGGAGGAAAGGTCTACTTGCACGAGGCCGAGGCAGCGCCGATCATGTCGGGAGACACGACGCTTGCGATCTCAGACATGTTCGGGGCGAGGCTGCGGAGGCTCGACATCGAGCCCCTCAGGACGGGGCAGAAGCTCAGCACGGGCAGCGCCGAGTTCGAGGTGCTCCATACGCCGGGGCACTCGCCCGGAAGCATCGTCCTGCACGACAGGAAGTCCGCGTCCGCCATTGTCGGCGACACGGTCTTCTGCGACGGCGGCGTGGGCAGGTGGGATTTCCCCGGAGGCAACCTGGCGCAGCTCATTGACTCTGTGAGGCGTCTCGGAAAGCTTGAACTGAAGAACATGTATCCAGGACATGGGTCGTACGCAGAGGGAGATGCAGCCCAGCATCTGAGACTCGCAGCGAAGTACATAGAAGAGGGCTACTGATGAAAGTGATCAAGTGCGCTGACAAGAAATCGGGATGCAAGAAATGCGACCTCAAGGAGAAGGAAATGGACGAGGTAGTCTCGGTCCTCAAGGGAGGCGAGATGGTCATCATTCCAACCGACACTCTCTACGGCATCGCCGCCGACCCGTTCAACGAAGCGTCCATCAAGAAGGTTTTCGTCGCCAAGAACAGGCCTTTCGACATGCCCTTGACCATCGCCGTCAGCAACGAGAAGATGATGGAGAGCGTGGCGGTCCTGAACGACAACGCCAGGAAGCTCATACGCAAGTTCATGCCCGGCCCGCTGACGATAATGCTCACCAAGAAGCCGAGCATCCCTGACATGCTCACATCAGGCTCCAACCAGGTCGGGATACGCATCCCAGACCACCCGTTCACGCTCCGCCTGATCGACAGGTTCGGGCCCGTTACCGCCACGAGCGCCAACCTCCATTCGCACCCGGACCCCGTCGAGGCGTCCACCGCAGCCAAGGAGCTGAAGAACCACGCCCTGATATGCGTGGACTGTGGTAAGACGAAGCTTCAGAAGCCGTCCACCATCGTCGACGTTTCCGACGGAGCCGTTGAGATAATCCGGAAGGGCGTGATTCCTCAGGAGCAGATAGAGGATGCCCTCCGTTAGCCAAGAAGTCCTCGACAAGTTCCTCCGGGCAGGAGCCATCGCAAGAGAGGCGAGGAGTTATGGGATCGCCCACGTCAGAGCTGGCGGGAGCTCCCTCGAGCTTGCGAATGCGATCGAGAACCTCATCCGCGAGCGGGGAGGGCAGTGCGCCTTCCCGGTGAACATAGGTGTGAATGAGGTGGCGGCGCACTACACACCATCCAACTCCAACGACGTCAAGTTCAGGCATGGGGACGTGGTCAAGATCGATGTCGGCGCTCACGTGGACGGCTATCCGGCAGACACGGCCGCCACTGTCGAGGTCGGCACGAAGAACCACTCGGCGCTCATCCGCAGCGCGGAGGACGCGCTCACGATGTGCATCGAGATGGTCGCCCCTGGCACGTCGGTATCCGCGATGGGCGCCACAGTCTCGAGGGTTATCAAGGCGGCCGGCTTCAAACCCGTTCAGAACCTGACCGGCCACAGCATGGAGAGATGGAACCTCCACGCTGGCATGAGCATACCGAACATAGAGACGAGGGACAAGGACTTGCTGCACGAAGGCATGGTCCTCGCGATCGAGCCGTTCTCGACCGTGGGCACGGGGAAGGTGGCTGGCAGGGGCAGGGGCAGCATCTACCGGGTCGTGAGAGACCGCAAGGCACCAGAGGACGTCTGCGCGCTCTTCACCAAGATGCGCACCGAGTTCGGCCCATTCCCATTCGCCGGACGCTGGTGCGACCGCCTGAGCCCATCCTCGGACGCTCTCGTAACCAAGATGTTCCGGCTCGGCATGATCATGAGCTACCCCATCCTGACGGATGTTGGTGACGGGGTCGTGGCACAGGCCGAGCACTCGGTCATCGTGACAGCGGATGGCTGCAAGGTACTCACCTGAGTGCCTTCTCCTCAGCCTCGGCACAGCGCCTACTCACATGTTTTAAAAAAGGCTAGGTGGAGAGGCATGACGAACACCTCTTTTGTGAAAAAGTTGTGGGTGGTTCGAAATTCTGGAGGAAATGGCGAGGTGTGTTGGTAATGCCTCTCCATGGTGGAGATTACAGAGTTTCCTCATGCTCTGCTCAACTCCTCTAACCACATCCCTGGTTTAATTCCTTTCGGTTTCACATCAGTACGGATAAGGTACGTACCAGACACAGATTGGATAGCCAAAGCGCCGGACGAGTTCGCAAATGCGCAGCCCATGCTCCGGTTTAGTGGTTCTTGGCCAGCGCACAAGCCGTTCGGGCTTCTAGCGAATGTTTATAATCGTACCTTCGTTAAGGAAATGCCCATGCGAGGGTAGCCAAGCCCGGTCAAAGGCGACAGACTCAAGATCTGTTCCCGCAGGGGTCCCCCGGTTCAAATCCGGGCCCTCGCACATTTTAATTACAAATGGAATATTTAATGCTCGGGCTCCTTCCCTAGCTTTGGATAGAACCAGAGGGGTGGAACGGAGCAGGAACGGGATCACGCACCCTAGGGAGTGGCCTTCTTCCATTTCTATCCCTCTTTCAGCAGGAGACAAGTGTTCTTCCTGAACAGAGAATCCTAGACCATCTACCTCGATTGAAAACGTCCCCTTCTCTGTCGATTGATATCCGATCTTCTTTGACCTCTATGTTGTTTTGGCGGCGGTCTTGCAGCAGCGCCAACGGCGTCTCTTGCTTTGTCGGAGTGAAATGAATGAGGCATCACCTCGATCTTCATTCTTATGAGACTCTCGATCTCCCTCAAGGCATCCCGTTCATAGCTTGCGCACAGGGAATATGCAGTGCCCTTGGCTCCTGCCCTTGCGGTACGGCCAATCCTATGAACATAGTACTCGATCTGACCGACAGGCAAGTCATAGTTTATCACATGGGATATGTCATCGATGTCAATTCCTCTTGCCGCAATGTCAGTTGCCACCAGCACTCTTGCGTGTCCCGATTTGAAATTGTCCAGTGCCCTTGTCCTCTGACCCTGTGATTTGTTGCCATGTATGGCTTCAGCCTGAATGCCCGCACCGGTCAGCAGCTTAGCGACGTTGTTGGCTCTCCTTTTTGTTCTTGCGAATACCAGCACACATTTCAGATCTTCATGTCTCAGCAGTTTCAACAAGATCGCGTTCTTGTTTCCTTCGTCTACAAAGAGGACTTTCTGTTTGACTAGTCTCACTGTGGTTGCTTGAGGAGCTACTTCAACGCGCACAGGATTGCGGAGAAGTGTCTTTGCAAGCTCGCTAATCCTTGGCGACATTGTCGCTGAGAAGAACAATGATTGTCGGTGTGTCGGCAACTTCGAAATGATTCTCTTGACATCGACTATGAATCCCATGTCAAGCATCCGATCAACCTCATCGAGGACAAAGAACTCCAAATGGCCCAGATTTATGTGGCCTTGATTCATCAAGTCCAGTAATCTGCCAGGTGTAGCGACCAAGACATCAACGCCTCTGGAGATTTCCCTGACCTGAGCGACTTGGCTGACACCGCCGAATACCACGGTGTGCCAGAATTTCATGAATGAGCCGTAGGCCGCAAAGCTTTCGTCTATCTGCGCAGCCAATTCTCTAGTTGGCGCAAGAACCAAGGTTCTAGGAGAATTGGGGATGACGCGCCTGGGCGATCGTGACATCAATTGCAGTATGGGCAGGACAAATGCAGCCGTCTTTCCTGTGCCGGTTTGCGCGATCCCGATCAAATCCTTGCCTTGAAGAACATGAGGGATAGCCTGTTCCTGTATTGGGGTTGGCGTCGCATAGCCCTCTTTGGCAACTGCCTGCAATAGCTGCGGCATGAGTCCAAGATTTGCGAAAGTCATTTGTCTCTCTCTCCGGGCGTCATCCCCCAAGCAGCAGATAAGAGCTTCCCTGACTATGTGGGCGTAGCTCCGCTGGTGGTTTTCGAGTCGAGTAGGAGGCGCGATGAGTGATCATCAACCCACTTTCCCTGAGCGAACGGACAAGACGTGCGGCACAACAGTCATGTGCGCTTGTCCGCACGGTTGACTGTCCGTTATACGCCTGACCCCCGACCCAGCCAGTGGTAATTGTTAAATAACGACATCCGGATGATTGATTCAGCCAAAGGGGGAGGAGCAATGAACGAGAGTTATGCAGGACGAAGACTGGCGAGAATCGTTGTTGTCGCTGTCTGCGTAACCATGTTGGCCGTCCCATTGGCGAGCTTCCAGACGAGCGCTGCGCCGAAGATGACGCTGGAAGTCCGCGAGACTTGGGACACCGACATGATAAACAGCGATGTGGTCCATGAGATGGGCTACACCGGAAAGGGAGTGTATGTCGCCGTTCTGGACACCGGGTTGGCGCCCAACTGGAAGGACTACTTCCCTGCAGACCGCATAGCAACGGACCTCGGCATGGGCTTCAGAGAAGACATAATGTGGGACGAAGAGAGCCAGATGTTTGTCGAGACCGGAATCGTCTACGAGACGAGCTGGATCGGATCGAGAGGGGCAACGCACGGAACGCACGTGACGAGCACCATAATCGGGTACAACTACTACGCTCCGAACGACGCAGCGGCAGGGTATCCGATTCCGCCCGTATTCGTGAACGGTGTCGCTCCGGACGTGACCATCATACCCGTGAAGGTGCTGTCGGACTACACCATCGGTGTGGCACATCTCTCGGAAGACTACCCGGACCAGAAGATGGTCTTCGGGACGTCGCGCGCCGTGGCCGCCGGAATAGACTATGCGACAGACTTGGCAATGGCTGGGTACCGCCCGATGATAGTCACGATGAGCCTCGGCGGACCTGAGCTGAGCACCTATGAGCAGGATGCCATCGACCGCGCGGTGAGGAACGGTGTGATCGTGGTCGCATCGGCCGGAAACGAGGGGACCGATGGCATGGGCTACCCGGGCGCATACGCACCTGTGATATCCGTGGGGGCGAGCGGCTGGAGATTTGAGTGGTACCACCCGGACAAGGTAGCGCCGTCTCCAACTCTGCCCAGGTACAGGCTCTGGTGGCTCCAGGATGACACCTGGGGATACAACGACGTGGTCGAGGACGGCCTGGCTGAGGATGTCTACATCGCTGAATGGAGCAGCAGGGAACTAGCCGGCCAGGAGCTCGATGTCGTCGCGCCTGGCAGCTGGGTGAGAGGACCGTACCCGGGGACTCCAGGCTACGCACACCTTCCGTGGTGGAGCTCGGGCTGGGGATCGCTTGTCGGCTTCAACCCTGGCAACTACTACTACGTTGGCGGGACCAGCATGGCCTGCCCGCATGTGACGGGCGTTGCTGCGCTGATGCTCGAGAAGAACCCGGACCTGACCCAGATGGACGTCGAGTCGATCTCAAGAGCACCGCGCTCCCGATCATGCCCGGCTCCATGGAGATCTACGACCTGAGCCCGACGCTGGGTTGGTACACGTACTCCTGGGGAGAAGACGCGACTGGAGCAGGCCTGGTCCAGGCGGATGACGCTGTGGCCGCGGCATGATCTGCCTCGGTCAAACCCTTTCATTTTCATTGATTTCTGTTCTTGGGCGTGTGTGCTGACCTGACTGATTCAGGAGCAATGGCTAGTGGCACCGGGATTCTCTGCGTTTCGAGTCTTGTCGCTCAGTATTCAGGTTGAAATGGTGCAAAAAGGGGCTATTCATGAAGCGCGAGCCTGCTCGAAGTCCGCGACCCGTCCCCGAAGAGCGATTCGACACAAGTGAGCATTCACAGGAATTTGACCTGACATAGATTGATATACCGCCACCTAGTATTGATTTCTCTTATATAGTCAGTACGAGGGAGAGGAATCGTGACAGATCAGAAGCGCATCAGCTCGCGTGACGGAGTTTCCGGACCGAATGAATCGCGCGAGCAAGAGACAGCGGAGAATCCCGCGTCATCGCCCGATGCAAGTTCAAGACACAAGGAGACGGACAACCTCCTCGAGAGTCTGCATAGATCCCTCATAGCGCAGGTCACATCGAATCAGATGGAGGGCATGAAGGCCGTTCAGGAGGGAGTCCTGTCGGGCGCTAGAGTGACTAGGATGTCTCAGGGGCGCACGCACATCCGAGAGAGGGTGGCGAAGGAGTCACACGGGCGGAAGAACGAGGCGAGGACGAAGCTCGCGTTGTCAGCCTCGAAGACCGAGGAGATAGTCTCACTCGCCCAATCGCTCGGGATTGACGTTTCAAGGGCAGCGCGAGAGATGTTGTACGCGAGGGCGGCCCTCAGCAAGGTGGAGGTGGCGAAGGCTCGCCGCTGGTCTGCGA
>JALOTQ010000071.1 GCA_025457815.1 Thermoplasmata archaeon | reverse complement strand
GTCATCAAGCCCGGCGGAAAACTGGTTGCAACACTGGGCGCCGCAAAGGATAATGATTGGTTCCATGAGGCATCAAAAGGCTGGTGTTATACAGAGGCCAGTCTGCGTGATATCTTTGACTTGTCCCCTGATTGTCCGTCAAACTATGATAAACATGATGAACTGTTCAATGCGCTGCAAAAATGCGCCTTCTTACGAGATAACTTAGCTGATTTCTATTTTCAGTCTGGTAATAATGGCATGCCATGGGGTATATGGGACCCCCAATATCAATCTGTCGGCGATTGGGAACGGACGTGCCCGCAGGTGCGGTCCAATCAACACGTATTTGAAGGGGGTTCGCATACGCCAATCAACAGCACTTCTCCGCGTTCCAGCCACATAGCTGGCCAGGGAGGTCCGGACAGGCGATCGCAATGGAAGGCGTCAAGATCAGACACAAGCTGAAGATACTGACGAATGACCAGGTCGACACGATTCACGAGTCGACGCTGAAGATACTCGAGAGGACCGGAGTGAGGTTCGACAGCGAGAACGCAATCAAGAGGCTCTTGAAAGCGGGCGCGGCAAAGCACCCGACGAGGAAGAACGTGGTCATCTTCCCGAGGGGCCTCATGAACGAGACCGTCAAGAAGATCACCCCCTGGGGCACGTATTACGCGAGGGACCCGAAGAACGACCAGACTTACGACGGGGAGCACGTGTTCGCCCACTGCCTCGGCGGCAACCCTGGCATACTCGACCTGGAGACGGGCAAGCAGAGGTCGGCAACGCTAGATGACGTCGAGAAGGTCACGAAGATAATGGACGCGACACCGAACTGCCACTCCGTCGGGAACCTTGTTGTCGCGACGGACGTGCCTCCCGAGCTCCTGGTGGTCAAGACCCAGGAGGCTATGATGAAGAACACCTCCAAGTGCCTGTCTGGCTACGCGCTCAACGTCGACACCGTGGACATCCTCTGGAAGATGTGGGTGGCCGTCGCAGGCAGCGACGATGAACTCAGGAAGAGGCCGCTCATGGACGTCTACGCATCTCCGAGCAGCCCGCTCACCTACGACGCGCACGCAGCCGATGTGATGATAAGAGGGGCGGAGTACGGCGTGCCCGTCGACCTCGTCCCGTGCCCGATTTCGGGCGGGACCGCCCCGATCACGCTCGCGGGAGGGCTCGCGCAGCAGAACGCCGAGCTGCTCGCGGGGGTCGTGCTCGTCCAGACGGTCAGCACGAAGATACCGATCCAGTACTCCGGAAGGCTCAGCATGATGGACCTCAGGTTCGGGAACAACGTCTGGGGCAATCCCGAGATGGCTCTGGCCTCCGCGGCAACCGTCCAGATAGCTCACAAGTACAAGATGATCGCCGACGTGTACGGCGTCACCAGCGACGTGAACATGTGGGGCATGCAGATGGGGCTCGAGAGGATGATGACCGCGCTGCTGCCCGCGATGGCCGGAGCCGACAACCTGTCCGGGATAGGCGGGGCGTGGGACAACGCCGCCAGCTACGAGTCGCTCGTGATAGACAACGAGATCTACTCCGACGTTTTCAGGGCGGTCCGAGGCTTCGACGTCGACAACGACACCCTCGCCCTGGACATCATCGACAGCGTGGGCCACATGGGCAACTTCCTCGCTCAGCCCCACACCATGAAGTACCTCAGAAAGGGCGAGCTGAGGATCTCTCCTCTCTTCGACAAGCGGACGGCGGAGAGAATCCGGAAGGAAGGCATCAGGCCGCTCCAAGAGGTCGCGCGCGACGAGGCGAAGAGGATCCTGAGGGAACACCAGCCGCTGCCCCTCGAGAAGGACGCGGAGAAGGAACTCGCCAAGACGGTCAAGGAAGCCGAGAAGAAGCTCATGCGAAGGCACTAGGACTTCCTGAAACGCCTGCGGACGGACGCCAACGCGAGCACCAGGATCACCGACGTGACGGCCGCCACTGCTGCGGCGCCCTCGTACTCGGGCACCAGCGCGGAGAACCTCACATTCACCGACTGATACGGATAGTCGCTTATGACGGTGGTATTCTCAGCGACGCTCCCGTTGAACTCTGCGGTGACGACCAGCTTGTACCCGGGCTTCCAGTCAATCTCCGGGAATGCGACCGAATAGTGCCCGGAAAGGTTGGCGACGGCGTACCTCACGCTGATGACGTCCTTGCCGTTCACGACAGACATCATGACGATGACATCGCTCAACGGCGTACCATCCGTGTCCATCACGCACCCGCTCACATACTTCGGACGAGTGACGACTATGCTCCAGTTCAGGTATCCCGTGCTGTTCTCGTCGGACACGGCCAGCTTCACGTAGAACCTGCCTGATTGGAGTGGGAATCCTGCAAGCAAGCACTTGTTGTCCGTCGACTGGACTATGGAGAGCCACGAGGCGTCCGTTTCGAGTGTCCATACGCTCGACCCGTTGTCCGGAATCGTCGATTCGATCTCACATGAGTAGTCCGCCCATGCGATGGTGCTCTCGATGGGCGCGGCGTTGATCCGCGGGTTCTCGAGAGCGAACACGCACACCTTCAGCTTGGCCGAGGCGTTCCAGAAGTAGGAGACGTACAGGACATCGCCCCGGATGTCGAAGCCGATATCCATTATGCGCTTCCCGTTGAGGTTCTTCAGCGTCCCCTGGCTCATGCTCAAGTTCCAGTCAGGCGATTGGATGCCCACATCGAGAAGCTTCTTCTCCGACAGGTCCACGGCCACGGTAACCGGAACGTTCCAGTAGCCCGATTCGTGCGGGTTCTGTCTGGATATGTCGTATATCCAAGTGCTGGATGTCGAGCTCGAGTTCAACACAATCTCAGTGCTCTGCCTACCGTAGATGTAGCTTGTGATCTCTCCATCGGTCGCCTTCCAGTTCTCGTACGAGTAGTTTGTCTTCGCATAGTCCATCCAGGCCAAGAACGACCTATCCAATATGAGCCCGTGGTTGTATACCCTGAAGACGCCTCCGTTCTCGGCAATCGTCTTCGCGATGGTCCACCTGTTCGTGTTGTTCGTGTTCGAATCGTAGCCCCTCCAGGTGTCCATGAGATCCATCCGGCCGCCCGGTTCCCACGAGGCCCAATCGGGTATCTGGTTCTGCTGCGGTCCGTAGACCCAGTAGCTCCCCAGAAGGGAGCTGTTTCCTGCGAGGTAGATGTTCGACGCGATGCCGCCCATTCTAGTCCCGCGGAGATACTCGGCGTATACTGTCTCCCATGAGCCATGGTTCCCTGGATTCGCCATCGAGATGTACGAGTCCCCGACCCCGACATATGCGGGGTTGTCCCACCTGCTCGCATAGGTGTAGAAGGCTTCGAGCGATGAATGGCCGGCGTCCGCGGTCCACACGGCCTCGGTCCAGTTCTTCTTGTGCCACAGCAGATAGTCGTGAGGCATATGGAGCGCTATCTCGGCCTGGGTCGCAAGCACGTCGTCGGAATTGCCGGAGGACGCGAGCTGCATGTACGATGTCGTCGGGTGGTTGTAGCCAATGTAGATGTCGGCTGCGTCGAGCGGGGCCTGGCAGTCGTCCTTACCGAAGACGGTAGCCCAGTCCCAGCCATTCCACCAATGAGTTATCGAAGCGCGCGGCACAGGCGCTGTCAGAGTAGACACTCGGACGATGTCCTTGATCTCTATCCCGTCCGAAATCACGGTGTAGTTGAACGGCAAGTCCCAGTCGACAGCGCGGTCGACTTCAGCTTCGTACCTCTGATCGACAGCGTTGTAGTTGGCGGGCACACCCTCGATCGACACGCTCGCATCCGTGATTGTCTGCCCATTGATATCCCTGACCGTGAGCCACAGCGGCTCGTCCTTCTGAACGTACTCGTACACCGGCCCGATGACGGGGTATCTGGACGATGCGGACCTGAACACTAGGTTGTCGATCATCCATCCGCTCATCACCTGATATGCGAAGTACTTGGCAGTGAAAACGTCGACATCGAACCTCAGTTTAGGGAGCGCTGTCCCGTTGGGTATCAGTATGGTGGCGTTGCGCGACATCAAGACGCCCGACCCCGAGTTCCAGACGGTCACCCTGGTCTCGTTCGACATATTGGCGTGCTCGAATGACACTAGGTAGCGGTCCTGGAGATAGCCCTCGGCGGCAGAGTCGTGCGTGAAGGCTGGCCTGAGGTCGTTCGTGATTGTCAACCAGGATAGCGAAGGAGGGTCGTAGATCTCGATCGTCTCGTTCACCTTCGTTCCAGTGACGAGCCTCACCCCGGCCATGACTCTGTCCAGCTCGTCCGTGAGGTAGACAATGAGTGCCTGCCGTCCAGCGCCCGTCACATTGTTCCCCTCGTATGAAGAGGCCTCCCTCGGCCTTGTGATTTCGACCGACAGGTTCCAGTCGGGGCCTCGCCCAGGAGGTCCGGAGGGGGAGTAGGTCGCCACGGTATCCTGCATGTTCGCGCGCGTCATCTCGAACAGCCAGCCGTCGAGGACAACCGAATCTGTGTAGGCCGTCTGCTTCAGGACTACGTCCCCGAAGGCCGCAGGGGCGTGCGTGCCGGTCGTGATGTTCCAGAAGGTCTCAGAAACTCCCCAAAAGTCTGGGCCCGAATAGGCGGCGTGCGCAAACTGCTCGTCAGATTCTGGAGCCCAGGGACTCAGCAGAGAGGAAGACAGGACGAACACGATGAGCGCAGAAAATAACGTGTGGTACCTTATTCGAACCAAGCCTCCTCGATCGATCCCGTAGCCTTCTACGTCCGCATCGCGCGGCGTAATCTGGCCAAATGGTCGGCAACGACTATCTCAGCAACTCTATATAAAGGTTCGAGGGCACGTCTTAGATACCGGATTTCCATATCTACGGACAAGGCTGGAGGATATCATGAAGTGCCCGGAGTGTGGGTTGGATCTCTCGGATTTCTACAAGTTCTGCAGCAGGTGCGGCGCGATCCTCGCGTCGCCGATCGATGTCAACGACTCGAGCTTCGACGAGCCGAAGCGCAGGATACTGGCGGCGATATCCCAGAGAAACATGACTGACAAGGTGATCTCGCCATGGTGGGTCCTGCTCTTGGTCATCACCATGTTCGTGGTCTATGCTGTCTACTTCGCCATCCTGCTATCGAGGATTTTCAGCTCTGACCCGACGGACCCAGACGAGATACTTGACTTCTGGGAAGGCTCGTTTGTGGTCTTGATGGTCGGGAGCGCCGTGATACAGGCTGGCTTCTGCGCACTCGCCTACCTGATGATCAAGAGGCTCAACCAACACTTCGGAAGGGAGCGCGCCCTCAGGATGGCCGTCCTGGACCTCGTGAGAGTAGCCTCGATTCCGACCAGGAAGGCCGACATCGTGGCGCCTGAGGTCTACCAGATGGAGTCCGTGAGCAACTACATGGAGAAGGAGAGGGACCCGCTCATCTGGACGATCGGGATCGGACTTTCAATCGTTACGAGCGTCATATCCGCAGTCGCATTCCTCCTTGCCAGGGAGGATATGGCCTCTGGGCTCGGGATGCCAGGACTCGGCCTGAGCCTGGGGATCAGCCTCCCGCTCTCGCTCATCTCTCTGATATGCACGTTCTATGTCCTGTACTTCCTGAGCAAGGACATGTACGAGCATGACGGAAGATGGTACAACTACTCGCACACCGCAAGAATCGCGCTCTCGAAGCTCGGCTTCCCCAAGGGAGGCAGCTTCAGGGTCTCCAGGCTCCCTGAGAGGTCGATGGTGCTGTATATCGTCCTGAGCCTCTTCATCGGGATATTCATCTACTACTGGTGGTACGCCGACCTCAAGGACCCCAACGAGCACTTCAAGAGCCAATGGGAGTTCGAGGACCACCTGCAGAGGACCCTGAACCTGCGGTGAGGACCAGCGCCTACTTCTTCGGCTTGACCGCGCTGATCCTGTAGCTCGCGACGAGCCTCGACAGGTCGATCTTCGCGAGGCTTGGGTCTTCCTCGAGCTTCGTCTCCCTCAGATATCCCGAGAGCTGCTCGTGAGAGTACACGACCCTGTCCTCGACCTTGATCTTCTCGAAGCCGGCCTTTCTCATGGCGCCGATGTACTGTTCCTCCGATACTGCCCCGCTCACGCAGTGCGACCACGCGCCCAGGTCCTCCCTCACCGCGTCCGGGAGCTCGCTGAGCAGCACGATGTCGGAGATAGCGACCTTTCCACCGGGCTTCAGAACACGATAGGCCTCTCGGAAGACCGCCTCCTTGTCCGGGGAGAGGTTGATCACGCAGTTGCTGATGACGACGTCCGCGACGCCAGCATCGAGCGGCATGTGCTCGATCTCCCCGAGCCTGAACTCGACGTTGTCGTAGCCGTTCTCCTTGGCCGTCCTCCTGGCCCTGTTGATCATCTCAGGAGTCATGTCGATGCCGTACACCCGTCCCTTCTTCCCGACCTTCTTCGCGGACAGGAACGCGTCTATGCCGCCGCCGCTGCCGAGGTCGACCACGACCATGCCTGGCTTGAGGCTCGCGATGGCGGTCGGGTTGCCGCATCCAGCGCTGACGGCTATCGCCTCCGAAGGGAGCGATATTACGTCCGCGTTCGGGTAGATCCCCGTGCAGCAAGTCGTGTTGGTCTCGCCCCCGCAGCACGGCGCGGAGTTCAGCGCCAGCTGCCCGTATCTCTTGCGGACGGCTGACCTCACGTCCTCAGAGCTGGCTCTATCTGCCTTCTCAGTCTTCGCATTGGATTTCTTGCTCTTCATCTTGAACACCTCGAGTAACGTTAACGATTCTAATACGATTTGCCCCGTTCCTCGGGGAATTCGCGCACGCAGTAGCTCTTGGGGCATCGCCTGTTCTGCAGCCTCTCGATCCTCTGCTTGAGCATCGACTTAGCGATATCTGCGGTCATCTTTGTTTACCTCCTTGGGCACCACTATTGTATGTCCAATATCAGTATGCCGGGGGAGGTATTTATCATTATTGGGTGTACAATATTGTACGAACAATATCTTAAGTATCGGGGAGCGCATTCTGAGAAGAGATGCCAGAGAGGAAACGGCCAGCTGCAGTTCCATGCTGCTACCCGCCCGACTGCTGTGACATGCGTGGCATGCTGAGCTTCCTGATAATGCACCTTTTGTCGAAAAAGGACATGTACGGGTCCGAGATAGCCGATGCGCTTGGCGCAAGGAAGGCCGAGAAACCCAATCCAGGCACCCTGTATCCGACTCTTAAGGACATGGAGGAGAGAGGTGTCGTCCAGTCATACAAAGACGGCAATCTGAAGTACTACCGGCTCACCAAGGAGGGCAGGGAAGGGCTCAGGAAGGCCAAGGAGTTCTTCATCCAGGCCTACGGGGACATCCTGGAGGATAGGGGGTAGAGGCCTGTGATGTCCGAGCCCGACCGAGCAGCTTTGGAGCGCAAGTTCAACGCTGGAATGGCCGATCCCGTCGGGATAGTGCTTTTCGCGGACGAAGGAACGGCCATAGGGAAGGAGCTCGTCAGCGTCGTCAACGCTTTCGCCGCCTCGAGCGACAGCATCAAGGTCGAGGTGCACAACCCCGAGAACGGGAAGAACCAGAGGATGCGAGACCTGAGGGTCGAGAACTACCCGTGCATAGTGCTCACGAAGGGCGACTTCTCGCGGATAAGGTACTACGGCATCCCCGGCGGCTACGAGACCCCCGCATTCGCCGATGCTGTCGTCGAGCTGTCTTCCTCCAGGACGCCCCTGTCGCCCAAGGCGAAGGCGTCCCTTGCGACCGTGAGACGGAGGGCGAACATCAAGGTGTTCGTGCTCACGACCTGCCCGTTCTGCCCGACGGTCGTCAGGCA
>JALOTQ010000070.1 GCA_025457815.1 Thermoplasmata archaeon | reverse complement strand
CTGCGGCCCGCTCCTGCTCCATGACCGCGGTGATCTTCTTCCCCGAGGACGTGAAATCACCCTCGTCTATCTCGCGGAGTTCAGGCACGACCTCCTTGCCGTAGGCCGCGGTCAGCGTCTTGATCCACTCGGCCAGTGCGTGCGCCTCGGCGGATTTTCCGCGCGTCACGAACAGGAAGATCTTGTCCGGCAGATATCCGTTGCAGCATATCGCGGCCCAGAGGCTGTTCAGCACTGGCCACTTGCTGATGCCCGTCATCGTGATGTATGATTTCTGCGCCATGATCGAGCGGCGAATAGAGTTGCTGCGATGATATAGTTCTCGACAGAGAATGTGCGCTGCGCGATAACAACGGAGGCGAGGGTAAATATACCCCCGTGCCTTTCCATGACACGGGGGTATTTAACTGAGGAGAGCATGGATAGTGGTAGCCGGAGTGCTTGCAATGGGAACGGCCGTCGCACTGGCCGCGGTCGGGATCGCTCCTGACGGCGGACATTCGTGGTTCGAGTCCATTCAGACTGCCTTGACCTGTGTCGCAGACAAGGTAGACCCGACTGGTGGCCACAGCTGGTTCGAGTGAACACCATTGGGCGCATTGGACGACCCTCGATGAGAGTCCCCAATCACAAAAACTAGCCCAACAACAGATCTCCGACGGCGTGTCGGGCCAATCAGATTGCTGCAGCCCGAGCCTCGGCTTCTCTCGCCTTCTGCGTATTGCCGATCGACCTGTATATCGCGGACGCCTTCTTCAGCAGCTTAGATGCGAGATGCAGCTTGACCGTCGCCTTGATTAGGGTCGTACCGTACTCATAGCAGCAGGCTGCTAGTGTGTCCTCGACCCCGGAAGCCTTCGCAGACCTGACGCTCTTCTCGAACAATGCGAACGCCTCGTCGAAGTGTCCGTTCCTCGCCTCAATCGTTCCGTAGTTACGGTACGCGAGGGCGATCATGTTCTGGTTGCACAGTTCCCTGAATATCTTCATCGCCTCATCCGAGTACGCTAAGGCTCGGGCCGCATCGCCCGTTCTCGCATAGCAATATCCGGCATTCACCAGCGCAGTACCAAGGAGCGTATGCTCCTTGCATGCCCTGCTCGCGGCTATCGTCTTCTCGAAGTACTCGCCCGCCATCTGCAGGTTGTCTCTGGACAAGTTGAGGACGCCGAGGTTGTTCGCGGACCTTGCAGCTCCGATATTGTCGCCCACCTCGAGGAAATAATCAAGGCAGCTCTTTGAAGCCTTCTCGGACTCCTCTGTTCTGCCCTCAAGGTCGTAAATGATTGCCAGGTTGCCCTCGGCCTTCGCGATTGCGTCACGGTCCCCGATCTCGCGCGCCATTGTAAGGCTACTCTCGAAGCATCTGACCGCGGAGGCGTGGTCTCCCTTGTTCCCGTAGACGACGCCCATGACTCGGTTGGTCATGCACACGCCTCGTCTGTCACCGGCCTCCATGAATTTCTCGATTGCCGTGAGATAGGATTCGAGAGCCTCATCCCATTTGTTCTGGGCACTCTCCATCTTGCCCTCGTTGTACGCTGCGAACGCGGCGGCCTCAACATCCTTCGTTCTCTCAGCGATGCTCTTGAGCCTGTAACAGTTGAGCAGTGCGCTGTCGGTGCAGCCTAGGTCACTTTGAATCGATATGAGCTGCTTCAAACCTTCCTTCACGACGCCGTTCTGTCCGGTGTCGACGTGTCTCAGCGCCTCGATGTGCTCTCTCACCTTCGAGTCTAGCGAGCTCAGGTCGGGCCGCTGCGACGCCATGACACGCCCGTCCTTTGTGAGCGAATAACTCTCCTCGTAATCCGCGAGTCCGCAGTGACCAATCCAACCAAGATCCTGCAGCCCTCTGAGGGCAGCGACTCTGCTGTCCTTGGGGACCGCTTCGAGGCCTGATGCGATGAGGTTCTGCCTGTTGGTCTCTCCTAGAACATAGAACAGCAGGCTCTCGATCTCATTTCTAGTGGCCATGCTCTCTCCGGAAATGGGGGTTAAACGTCATTGCCTTCATTCCTGATATACTTCTCTATTGGAAACGTTGGTCGGAGACGGGCGAATCCCAGGTCTGGCACGGTCCATAATTTCCTGTGGAGCGTTATCAAATCTGATACCGCGCGCACTGACTCGCTCCGGTCGGGGAAAACGATATCCTCCGGAGGTATGATTGTCCCATTGTGAGCACTCACGAACCACGTCGGTTCTCAGCCGAGGGCGATTTCGTCGGCCGGCTGGAAGGGCCCGAGAGGCAGAGGCTTGTGCCGAAAGACGACGTCGTCAAGTTCCTCGGCCTCAAGGGCACCGATTCCCTTCTCGATCTAGGTGCGGGCATCGGCTACTTCTCGATCCCCGCATCGAAGCATGCGGGCATCGTTGTCGCCATCGACATGGAACCTAAGATGCTAGAGGTCCTTGCAGACCGGATTGCCGAGGACCGCATCGCGAACATCGATCTCGCGAGAGGCGACATCGGCGCCCTCCCGGTTGCGGACGGATCGTTCGATCACATCTTCGCCGCATTCGTCTATCACGAAGTGCCTTCCGCTGCGGTGTTCGTTCGAGAGTGCGCGCGCACTCTGAGGTTGGGCGGTCACCTCACCGTGGTCGAATTCCAGAAGCGCGAGACTCCTATCGGTCCGCCTGTCGAAGAGAGGAAGACGCCTCGCGACGTCCTGAGAGCAACCGCGAAGAAGTTCAAGGAGACGTCGCGGATTGAGACGGACGTCTACTATGCCCTGAAGCTGAGGAAACGCTGATTCAGTGCCTCTTCTCAGCTGAAGGGTCGAACCGGTGTTCTTCCCATTCCCTTCGCATCTTCTTGATATGCTTGAGCTCCCCAACCTGGCCTAGATAGAACATCCACAGCACGGTGAGACATGTCGCGACGATCCAGCTGATGACTAGGACGGCGGTCTGCTCGAACGAGAGAATCTCAGCTTCTGCGATTATCGAGAGGGCCACGTATCCCCCCAGACCAATCACGACGAGCAGGACGAGAGTAGCGACCCTGAACCACTCGTACGGCACCTGCCTCGGGTGCAGTCTCTTGATGTGGCCCCGGTAGTCGTTCAGTGGCACCATCTGCTCGCATATGTCGCATTTGACCATCCTGTTCAGCAGCAGGTCGCGCGCCCTCTTCTTCGCCGCCCTGTCCGTCTCAGGCGCTGTCAGGGTTACGATGAGTCCTATGAGGATTGGGGCACAGATCATGGCTGCGACGAGCCCGATGTAGTACGCCTCCGCCTCGATATCCAGCGCCAGCCCCAGGAGAAGGAGGACAATCTCGAGTCCAATGAATCCCAATATTGTCCAGAATCCTTTCTTCTCTCGCTCTGTCAGAGCGTTGAGAGTCTCCTCAGCCCGCATGACCTCACTGTGGTAGAGGCTCTTGTGTTCCTCGAGCTCCGTGTGGTGGAACCGTTCGAAGCAGTATTCGCAAGGCTCCATTTCCCAGGGCGAACCTTCCTTCATCTCACACTCGGAATCGCAGCTATTGTGATAATCGTTTGGGAGGAAGGCCAGCGCCCCGGTCGGGATTCGGACCCGAGTCCCGAGCTCGACAGGCTCGGATGATAGACCGCTACACTACCGGGGCATGTGGGAAAACACTCTTGGAGTAGCGGTTCCAAGGCGTCTTCTTGAGGCAAAGCGAACTGCGTATATAAGCGTTGGCGGTTTGCAGGAAACGCTGGCTGAAGGACACTCCCGGTCCACTCAGGGCTTGGGTGCCTGGGGAGCAGGGGTTGCTGGAGCGGGCGTTGCGGGCGCAGGCTTCGGTTCGTCCTTGAATTCCTCGAGCGGTCTCGTCGTGTAGATCCCGCACTTCATGCAGTAGAAGCTGACGAAACTCTCGTCCTTCGTATCCGCTATCAACTCCTTGCCGCACATCCTGCACTTCGTCTTCATCTCGATGAGCTTCATCTCAATCAACTTCCAAGCATTGGCGCAACAGCCCGTTGTTCTTTAAGCTTTGTGCACATCTGAACGAGCCTCACGCCCTCGAGGACATGACCTTCAGGATCGCCTCGGCCGGAGACCCATCGGCCTCTTCGAGCGCTTTCTTCGCCTCCGCGGCACTGCACCCGGTCTGGTCCATGACGAGCTTGATGTCCTCAGCCGGGATGCCCCCCTCCTCCTGCATCTCCTCCTTCTTCCGGGCGCGTTCCTGGGGCGTGCCAACGATCTGATAGGTCTTCTGCCCCTGAACGGTGACGGCCGTGACGGCCGCGTCCTTGATGACTATCTCCTTCGTCCTGGTCTTGATGATGACCTCCTCGACGTCGGGCACGTCCTGCTGGTCTATGCCCATCCGCTTCATCATGGCCTTCATCTGCTTCGGGTTCATCCTTCCGCCAGGCATCATCGATGGTACCTCGGATCGCTTCTGACCTCTGGAACTCGGATTGCTCATAAAAGGGTTTTGCCATGCACACACCTCATATAGCATGCCAGCTGATTCGGTCCGCGGAGGCGATGGAATGAGTCAGGTTCAGGTTCCACAGTCAAAGTCGAAGCTCGCGACACGTTGGACGAAGGTCAAGGTAGCGACAGTCGTGGCGATCGTCGTGTTGTCGGTTGTGGCTGCGGCATCTCTATGGTTCGCCTGGGACTATCGAGGGGCCAAGAACAGGGCTCAGCACACGCTCATTGTGGATATGACGAACTCGCTCAGTACGGTCACGATCAGGATAGACTCCGTCCTTGATGACAGCAACAGTATTGAGATGCGGTCCTCGGAGGCGTGGTGGGGATATCAATTGCTTGACAGGCTACAATGGAACGCCTTGGCAGTTGGAGACATGTTCACTGACAGCTCATCCACCAAACGTATCTTCAACGGCCTCGCATCCGCATTCGACGATCTCAAGATGGCTGTGACACAAGCCCAGGCACAGGTAGCAGCGAGTGGGGATGTCGAAGAAAGCCTGAACGCTGGATTGGAGGATTCCATTGGCTACTTGAACCTGCTCTATCAGGAGCTCTGGGATGCCATGGACAAGAGCTTCTCGTGGTCCGATTATCCACCTTCGACCGTGAAGTACATCGATCTCGAGTACGTCGAGGAATTGGCCGCGGAGATACGAGCATCGGTCTGAATTACAGTAGGCGGACTTCGCGAGGAAACGTTTTATACGCCCTGCGATTATTGATGCCCTACATCTCCAGGTACAAGGTCGGTGCGAACGATGGCCGGTATCGAGAAAGATCTCATGGATGCGCAGGACGCGATGGCGAACGGCGACTTCGAAGGCGCAGCCTCGAAGTTCAACAAGGCGATCAAGGCGGACCCAAAGTGCGCCGAGGCGTACTTCGGCAAGGCGGAGGCATCCGTGGGGGTTCCCAAGATGGCCCCAGAAGAGGTCATAGAGCTCTACAAGAAGGCCGTCGAGCTGGACCCGAAGAACCCCATCTTCCAGTCCTCGTACGCCGCGTATCTGATTGAGATCGGCAGGTTCAACGAGGCCGAGGCGGCGTACATCAAGGCCGCGGAGCTTGACCCGGACAACGCGAAGTACTACTACTCTGAGTTCGGCGTCGAGTACATCCAGAAAGCGCCCGTCGTGATGGAGAAGTTCTTGGACGACAAGACCAAGGACATGATCCTCAAGAAGGGCATGAAGTATCTTCTTAAGGCTGCCGGAGTCACCGAGGAGGAGGCCAAGCGCCTTCTCGCACAGTAGGGTTTCAGTTCAGGACTCCGCTCTTCTTTCCCTTGACGGCGCACGCCTTGCATACCCTCGTTAGAGGGTCCGAATCCTGGAAGCACACCAGCCTTCCGCACAGGGCGCATGTCGTCGTTGCCGGCCTTCCGCACACGCTGCAGATCCCTATCATCGACATGGCATGACAAAATCGATTTTCGCGGAGATAAAGCCTTGCCGGTTCGAGCTCAGATCAGGCGAAGCCAAGCGAGCCCTTCCAGAACCCCCGCGCCGTCGCTGCCCTTCGCAACGAACGATGCAGCCTTCTTCGTCCCCTCGAACGCGTTCCCCACGGCCACGCCCCAGCCGCACTCCCCGAGCATCATCTCGTCGTTGTCCGAGTCCCCGATGGCCGCGACTTGCTTCGGGGATATCCCGAGAAGCTCGCACCCCTTCTTGACTCCGAGGAACTTGTTCATGCCCTTCTGCATTATGTGGACCGCCCAGCCCGTGGTCTGCACGTCCACATCGAAATCCCTGAGCACGCGCCTGACCTCGTCCAGGCTCACTTCCCTCTTGAGCCCGATCTCGGTCTCGCGCCACTTGTCCGTGAATAGCCGCTCGGCCTTCATCTTGGTCCTCAGATGGGCGTACGCCTTCGCGGGCTTCGCAGAATCCCCGAGAGTCCAGATCCTTTGCTGGTAGCTCACGATCCCGCCGTTCTCGGCGACGATTGGGCCCGTTAGGCCGAGATAGTTCGACAGCGCATAAGCGATCGGAAGTACATTCCCGCTCGCGAGCATCACAGGAACGCCCGAGTCCTGGACCTTCCTGAGTGCTGCGATGGCCTCCAGGTCCAGTCTCCTCGAATCGTCCGCGAGCGTCCCGTCGATGTCGACCGCGACGGCCTTCACCTCGTCCGGCTCCGGCCTGCCCATAGAATCCTC
Source organism: Thermoplasmata archaeon (assembly GCA_025457815.1). Classification (GTDB taxonomy): domain Archaea; phylum Thermoplasmatota; class Thermoplasmata; order UBA10834; family UBA10834; genus COMBO-56-21. The sequence goes on along the minus strand of JALOTQ010000070.1, from coordinate 1,279 downwards.
TCACTTCGTCCTGAGCTCGCCCAGGGTCGTCACACGCTCAGCGAGCGCGTCGTGCTTGTGTATCGACTCCTCGCTCACGCTCCTGACGGTGACATGAACTGAATCGTCGAGGTCCTTGTACCTCTCCAGGAGCTTCCCCAGGATGTCCCTCACGACGTCCTCGACGAACTTAGGGTTGAGATGCGCGTTCAGGACGACGTTCCCCTCGTCCCTGCGCTTGAGTATGCCGTAGGTCGGGCTGCTCAAGGAGCTCTCGACTATCTCCACGAGGTCGTCCGCCTCGACCTTGACGTCCTCGGGCACCTCGATCATCAGCGTGGTCCTGTTCCTCTGGTTGTGCGTGATCATCGGGATGTCACCGCACGCCTTGACAAGCTCCGGGTCCTCCGTCGAGAGCTGGTGCCTCACGGTCTCCATGGCGCACGGGCACGCGGTCATGCCCTGGACCTCGACCCCGATCTCCTTCATCAGGCCGTTGCCCCTCATCGCGGTCGCCTTCGCCACGAGCTTGAAGGGCTCCAGCGACTCCTTCCCGCCCTCGGGCTTGCGCTCCAGGAAGTACTCGGCGCTCATGCGCACCTCCGCGAAGCTCGCGTACTCGTGCCTCTCGAGCAGCCTCCTGCATATCTTCGCCGAGAGCTGCTCCAGCCCGGTCACCTTCTCCCTCACGCTCAGGTCGATCATCTCGCTCACGACCTCCACGTTGCGGGACATGTGCGACCCGCGCTGGGTCGACGGCAGGTCCACGAACACGTCGATGTCGGCGGTCAGGTGTACCTCGCGGCCGTTCCTGTGCACCACGATAGGCTTCTTCACGCCCGTGATGCCCACCCGGGTCAGCCTGAAGCTGTTCTCGAGCCGCCTGCTCTGACAGTCCAGAGAATCCTTCTTCTTCAACGGACGGGCAGAACCTTCGGAGATTAATAAAGCGTGGCTAGTTTACTATCCAGACGGTAGCAGGCCCAGGCTTTTTATTTCCACTCGCCCGCCGAAGCCCCTATCGGTGTCTGGCCAGGGCGGTCAGTCCGGAGGAGGGGGTGGAGGCACGGCCTCCTGGGGCTGCATCGGCCGCTTCTTCCCACCGAGGAACATCACCTGCACGGCCCCTCCGAAGGCCATCACGGCCAGCATGGCGAGCAGCACGACGAGCATCTCGTAGTCGAGCAGGTAAAGCCCGAGCCCGACGAGGATCCCGCCCAGGACGGCCGTCACGATTCCCACAGTTGTTTCGATGTACACGAACGCCACCACGAACCCGACCAGGCCAGCCACGAGCCCG
>JALOTQ010000069.1 GCA_025457815.1 Thermoplasmata archaeon | reverse complement strand
TCTTCTTCGCTATGCTCTTGAAGTCGAACGGATCATCGAGGTCCACCGCGACGACCGGTATCTTGAGTTCCTTGCAGAAGTCGGCGACCGTCTTCTTCGCCTCCGCGACCTTCTTCACAGCCTCAGGATCCCGCTTCTCCGCCCCGCAGTAGAAGACCACCTTCTCCACGTTGTCCGTGGACCTTATCGTCGGTATGAGCGAGTTTGGGCGATATCCCAGAGTTCCGAACACCACGACCATTTCTATCTCCGCAAGACTGTAAGATGCGCCGCGTATTTACATTTTTCCATACGGTAATATTAGAAATGATACTAAATAGAAATGGCTGGCCGTTCTCGGGCAGTTCATGCACACCCGTCATATTCGTATCACATCTGATAATATCGTTTCCGGTCGGAATGAAGTGAGAGCACGTCGCATCACTCGACAGTGAGTGCGATGGATCAGGAGAGAGCGCGCAGGTTCAGGTTCGTGTTCTTGGACGCCGAGGGAACGCTGTACGTCCCCAAGCAGGGGAAGATGGCCTGGGAGTTCTGGACGAACCCGTCGCCCGAGGCCGCGGTGGACTTCTTCGAGCTCGATGTCGGCGTGCGGGAAGCGCTGGAGGCCCTGAGGCGGCAGGTGGACACGCTCTGCCTGGTCTCCAGGAACCCGGAGGACATCCTCTTCGCCCTCTTGGACAGGTTCGGGATCCGCAACTACTTCGACGACGTGATGCTCAACGGGGACAAGGGGGACCACATACTCGAGTTCCTGGCCGGTAGGGGCCTGAGCAGGCGCAACGCGCTGATGGTCGGGGACCTCCCGAGGCTCGACCTGTACCCGGCTCGCAGGGCGGGCGTGGAGGCGATACTCGTCGACAGATTCTACAACCAGGGCGTCGACGCCGAGCGCATCAAGGGGATACGCGACCTTCCTGCTTGGCTGAAGATCGCCGACATCGCCGAGGACGCAGGTGCCGGCAAGGCGTACATCGCATCGCAGGACCGCGACACGAGGCTGTTCCTGGATTTCGGGGAGCCTTTCCGGCTGAAGGACAAGTACTTCGCCGAGTGGCTCGAACCCAGGGAGAGCAGGACGGGCCTCAAGGACTATTTCCACTTTGACCTCATGCCGAAGATCGACGGCCTGTACGGCGAGGACTGGCTGAGCGGGACGGACCTGAAGTACTCTCCGCCAGACTTCGACGGGATCCTCATCTCTCACATGCACTTCGACCACGCGATGCACCTCAAGTTCGCCGACGACGGCATCCCCGTCCACCTCGGCGCCGCGGCGGACACCATCAGGCAGTCGTGGCAGGAGACGGGCGGGAGGAACGTCTCGTTCGGCGAGCACGACTTCAGGACCTTCAGGAGCGGGAAGCGCTTCAAGGTGGGGTCCGTCGAGGTGGAGCCGGTGCACGTCGACCATTCCGTTCCCGGCGCCTACGGCATGCTCCTCCACACGTCCGAGGGGTGCGTGGCCTACACGGGCGACATGAGGCTCCACGGGCCCAGGGCCGACATGACGAAGGAGTTCATATCTAAGGCCGCTGCCGAGAAGCCCATCGCGCTCATAACAGAGGGCACCAGGGTCGCGCCCAAGGACAAGCGGGTGCACATGACGGAGAAGAACGTCGAGGAGATGTCCCGGCGGCTGATATCGGACTGCAGGAAGATGGCCATCGTGTCGTTCTACCCGAAGGACGTCGACCGCATGCGTACCTTCCGCGACGTCGCCAGGGCCACGGGCCGCAAGTTCGTCGTCTCGACCAAGGTCGCCCACCTGCTCGAGTCCCTGAAGAAGGACCCGCACATCGATGTCCCGGACCCGATGAGCGACCCGAACATGCTGGTCTACGTCCGCAAGGGCATGAAGAAGCCGCTCCCGTACGACAGACGATACATGGAGGAAACGGCCCCGGGGAGCCACGTGGTGGACTGCGAGTACGTGGCGAAGCACCAGGACCGTCTCATATACCACACGGACTTCTCACAGCTCGCCGAGCTGATCGATATCCGCCCGAGCGGCAAGAGCCTGTTCATCAGGTCCAAGAGCGAGCCCTTCGAGGAGGACGACATCGAGGAGGCCGTGCTCAAGGCTTGGATCAAGTCCTTCGACCTGCGGTTCGAGCAGGCGCACGCGTCAGGGCACGCCAAGATGGAGGAGATCTTCCAGATGGTGAAGACCATCTCTCCCAAGGTCGTGGTCCCTGTCCACACGGAGTATCCGCGCATGTTCAGGCAGTGCTGGCCGAGGGTCAGCATTCCGCAGGCGCGCAAGACGATGCAGCTCGGCTAGGTCAGCTGCTATCGAGCTTCTTTGTAGCCCGCAATCGCTTAAGAAGTAAGAACAATGTCCACTCCTGAGCATCGGGAGCTGTGTCAGTCGCATGCACGCAGTAGTCAAGCGGAGAAGGGAGCCCGGGGCGGAGATTGAGGATGTGCCCAAGCCGACCCTTGGCAAGCGCGACGTTCTAGTCAGGATGACCAACACGTCCATCTGCGGGACGGACGTGCACATATGGGATTGGAACCACTGGGCCCAGAAGCGCCTCAAGAAGCTCCCAATCATCTTCGGGCACGAGTTCTGCGGCGAGATAGTCGAGGTCGGGCCCGATGTCAAGAGCGTCGGGGTCGGGGACATCGTCTCCGCGGAGACGCACATCGTCGACGGCACGTGCTACCAGTGCAGGACCGGCAGGATGCACATCTGCCGGGACATGAGGATACTCGGGGTCGACACGGACGGCGTGTTCGCGGAATACGTCCGCCTCCCGGAGATGAACGCCAGGCGGCTCCCGAACGGTCTCGACCCCAAGATAGGCTCCTTGCTCGAGCCTCTCGGGAACGCCACCTTCACGGTGCTCCCCGACGAGAAGCTCAACGACATCAAGGGCAAGAACGTCGTCGTGGCCGGGGCGGGCCCGATCGGCCTCATGGCGGTCGCGGTCCTCAAGGTCTACGGCGCGAAGCAGGTCATATCGACGGAGCTGGCCAGCGAGAAGGTCAGGTTCGCGCTCGCGAAGAAGATGGGCGCCGACCACGTCCTGGACGCGTCCAAGGGAACCGAGGCGCTGGTCAAGGAGGTCAAGGAGCTGACGGACGGCAACGGGGCGGATGTGTGCCTGGAGATGTCCGGCGCGGCGCCTGCCCTCAAGCAGGTCTTCGAGATGCTCACCCCCGGAGGAAGGGTATCGATACTGGGGCTCTACAGCGACCCTGTCACGCTCGATGTCAACAACGCGATCACGTTCAAGTCCGCGACCGTCCACGGGATAACGGGCAGGCGGATGTTCCAGACCTGGGACCAGATGTACAAGATACTCTGGAGGAAGGATTTCAGGGAGAAGCTTTCATCCGTCGTGACCCATACGCTACCCATCAGGGACATCGAGAAGGGGATGGAGCTGATCAGCTCCAAGCAGGCCGCCAAGGTGTCCCTAAAGCCCGAATGGTGATGGCATGGCCAAGCGAGACCCGACAGGTTTCCTGAGAGCGGAGTATCAGCAGCTTGTGGACAGCGAGCTCGATTGGAGGCTGCGAGTGCTGGAAGGCCCGAGCACCCCGAGGTGCGTCGTCGACGGCAAGAAGGTGCTCATGCTGTGCTCGAACAATTATCTCAGCCTCAGCAATCACCCGAAGCTCAAGGCGGCGGCGATAGAGGCGGTCAAGACGCACGGCGCAGGCTCAGGCTCCGTCAGGCCCATCGCGGGCAACATGGACCTTCATGTCGAGCTCGAAAGGCGCCTCGCAAAGTTCAAGGAGGCCCCGGCGTCCCTGGTCTATCAGACCGGGTTCGCGGCCAACGCCGGCCTCATACCCCAGCTCGCGGATGCAGGTGACCTCATTGTCAGTGACGAGCTGAACCACGGGAGCATCATCGACGGCGTTCGGCTCTCCAAGGCGGACAGGGCGGTGTTCAAGCACTGCGACGCGGAGGATCTGAAGGCGGTCCTTGCGAAGGCGGAGGAGCACACTCCCGCCTACAGGAGGATCCTGGTCATAACCGACGGAGTCTTCAGCATGGACGGGGACATCGCCCCGCTGGACAAGATCGCCCGCACCTCGAAGGACCATGGCGCGATGGTCTACGTCGACGACGCCCATGGAGAGGGCGTGTTGGGCGAGGGCGGTCGGGGCATCGTACATCACTTCGGCCTCGGACGTGACGAGGTCCAGGTCGAGATGGGCACCTTCTCTAAGGCCTTCGGCGTGGTCGGAGGGCACGTTTCGGGTTCCACGGACCTGAGGAACTTCGCATTCAACAAGTCGAGGACATGGCTCCTGAGCGGCTCGCACCCGCCTGCGGTCGTCGCCGCCTGCACGGCCGCGATAGAAGTCCTGGAGACCGAGCCTCAGCATGTGAGGAGTCTCTGGGAGAACACGGAGTACTTCAGGAAGGGCCTGAGACAGATGGGGTTCGACACGGGGAACAGCCAGACCCCGATCATCCCGGTCATGATGGGGGAGAGCAAGACCGCGAAGAGGTTCAGCGCGAGGCTCTTCGAGCTCGGCATGTTCGCCCTGCCGATCGTGTTCCCGATGGTGGCTAAGGACAGGGCAAGGATAAGGACGATCATGAACGCCGCCCTGACCAAGAAGGACCTCGACGAGGCATTGGGGGCGTTCGGGAAGATCGGGAAGGAGCTCGGGATAGTCTAGGACCGCTCGTCGGACTGCTCGTCCTCGGCCTTCTCGGAAATGCTCACCTTGAACTCCTCGGTCGGCGCCACGACCTCGAAGGTGATCGTGTCGACGATGCCCTTCTCCTTGATCGACTGCTGCGGCGGCAGGAGATGGTGCTTCTCGAAGAACTTGATGAGCTGGTCCCTGCCGGCATCGTCGACCGCCTTCTTGATGACCGCAGGCTTCTTCCAGAACTGCGGGCCGAGCTTGGCGACAGAGCGCTTGCCCTCTATGTGCAGGACCACCACGTCGTGGCTCTTTGAGAAGTACTTGTCGCGCTCGTTGGTGGGCACCTCGATCGCGCGGCTTCTGTTCGGGCCCTGCCAGACGGTGCAGTCGAAGGAGTCGCCCATGGCAGACGAGGGTGGAGCCCCCGCGGCCCTCGGCGGATAGGTCAGAACGTGGCACGAGGGACAGAACATCTGCTCCGTCTCCTTCTTGCACCTGTTGCACACGCGCATGGTCCGCCTTCCTCAATCTGGGTGTAAACCGTTCGGGAACATCAACGTTCTGCTTGCCGGGCGTGCTCAGGACCATAGGCTGGGTGGCGAGGAGGGTGCGGCCCCACGTACGTGGAATCGCTTATACGGACCATGGGCGATGCCCGTCGAAAGGAGGCGATGAGTCTGCCGAAGATACTGATAGTCTACTACTCAAGGTCCGGGAACACGAAGAAGATGGCCTACCTGATCCAGAAGGGGGTCATGGAGGAGGACGTCGAGGTCGACACGAAGGACGTCAAGGAGGTCAAGGTGGACGATTTGAAGGCTTATGACGGGATCATCATGGGGTCCCCGACCTACTACGGCGGTCCGGCGGCCGAGATAAAAGAGCTCCTCGACAAGAGCATCAAGCATCACGGCAAGCTCCAGGACAAGGTCGGCGGCGCGTTCTCGTCGAGCGCCAACGTCGGCGGCGGCAACGAGACCACGGTGATGTCCATCCTGCAGTCGCTTCTCATCCACGGCATGGTCGTCTGCGGGGACTCGTCAGGGGACCACTACGGGCCTGTCTCCATAGAGAAGCCCGACGGCCGGGCTGAGCGCAACTGCGTCCGATACGGGAAGCGCGTGGCGAAGCTGGTCAAGAAACTGCACGGATGACCGAGGGGATGCTCAGAGCCGGGAGAGGTCCTCTTCCTCGTCCTGCCTCTTCCGAGGGGTCTTCTCAGCTGGCCGAGCCCTCTTCCGGGGACGTTCTTCAGGCTCCTCCTCGACATCTTCTTCGACTTCCTCCTCGGGCTCCTCCTCCTCTTCCTGCTGGCGGCGTCTCTTCGGCTTCTCCCGCGGCTCCTCAGCTCCTCCTCTGAGAGGGGCGTTGCACCTCGGGCATTTGTCCGACCCGCGCAGACATTCCTTGCACAGGACGGCCTTGCACTTCGCGCACCGCGTGACGGCGATGCCGCCGTGGAACAGGCACCTCCTTCCGACGAGGTCAGACGGGATCTCCTCCGGGGGTTTCTCCCGCTCCTTCGCCGGGGCCGCTCTCTGCGGGCGTTCCTTCGGCCGCTCCCTGAACTTCTCGACCTCGGGGCTGAACCTGTGTCCCCTGACGGGCTCCTCCTCTTCCTCATACTCCTCTCTTGCGTGCCTCGGCTCAGCGGCTCTCTCGGCGCGCCTCGTTGGTCCGCGCTCCTCCTGAGGAGGCCGTCTCTCGCGCCTGGGCGCGCGCTCGTCATATGGCGAGTACTCGCCGTATCCCTCGCTGACAATGGACCTGAGCTTGACGGACGGCGTGGCGAAGCCTGCGCCCTCGAACGTCAGGAGTATGGTCACCAGCTGCCTGGCCCAGTAGACGCCCACCCCGAGGTTCCTGATCAGACCCAGGACGTTCTTCTGGTCGTTGGGGAGCTCGACCGCCGACCTGAGCAGGCTCTCGGTCTGCGGGTCCGCGACCTTCGTGCTGAACTCGTGCTCCTCCACGGTCTGTATGTAGCTGAGTATCTTCTTCGCGCTCGCGACCTTGAGGTCGGGAAAGTTCACGGAGATGTCGCACAGCCTCAGCCCGTGCACCGCGAGGTCGCGCTTCTCCATCGTGTTCACGAGCACCTCCCTCGACATCCTCTCGTACCTGTCGAACTCCTCCCGGGACATGCCCGATAGGCTGACCTCGGGCTTGCCGCTCAGGAACTCCAGGACATCGGTGAGGAACGCGTACGGTATGCCGCAGACCTTGAACGCCTCCTCCTTGGTCACGGGCCTGCCGTGCGTGTATTCGAACTCGAGGACCGCCCTCGAGTAGTCCTCTATCCTGTTCTTCCTGATGTCGTCCTCCGCCTGCTTCCTGCCCTCCTTCGCGGCCTCGAAGTAAGGGTCGATGCTGAGCGCATGATCGAAGCACCTGAGCGCGGCCTCCGGCCTGTTCAGTGTGAGGAGGGCCTGTCCCTTGCTCCTCCAGGCGTCCTTCTCGTTGGAGTCGAGCCCTATCGCCCTGTCGTAGGAGCTGACAGCCTCCTCGAACAGCCCCTGCTTCTCCATGGCGAAGCCCTTCGACATCCATATCTTCGGGCTGGCGCTGTCGATGTCCAGGGCCTTGTCGAAGCAGCCGTTGGCATCGGTGAAGTTGGACATCTCCATGTGCAGCAGCCCGAGCCGGTACCACGACCCCTGGTCCGTAGGGTCGACCTCGAGCGCCTTCATGTACGACCTGACGGCCTCCTGCTTGTTGCCCATCGACTCGAACGCCTTGGCCCTGCTCTTCCACACGTCCTTGTCGTTCGAGCCGAGCCTGATGGCCTCGTCGAACGCGCCGAGCGCCTCTGGCACCCGGTTCAGCTTCAGGAGCGCCATGCCCATGTACTTCAGCGTGGAGGTCTCCCTGGGGGCGATCTTCCGGGCCTCGTTGAACGCCTCGAGGCTCTCCTCGAACTTGCCCAGGCTCGCGAGGGCCCTTCCGACGTTCGCGTGGAACTCGGAGACGTTGGGGAGTATCTTGATGGCCTTCCTGAAGTCCGCGAGGGCCTCGTCGAACCTTCTCAGCTCGAGATAGGCCCGCCCGCGGTTGTTGAGCACGAACGGCTGGTTCGAGTCCTGCCGGATCGCGAGGTCGAACGACTCCGCCGCCTGCGCCGGGTTGCCGGCCGACAGCTGGAGCAGCCCCTTCTTGTTCAGGAGGAATATGTCCTTCGGGTCGAGCGCGAGCGCGGCGTCGTAGCTCCTGAGGGCCTCGTCCCCCCTGCTCAGCTTGTCGAGCGCGTTCGCCTTGTCGGCGAGCGCCTGCTTGTTCTTCGGGCTGAGCTTGAGTATGTGCTCTGCCACCGTCAGGACGCTCTCGTAGTCGTCCATGGCGATGAGCGCCATCTTCTTCAGCTCGAGCGTGTCGAGATCGTCCTTGTCGAGGTCCAGCGCCTTGTTGAAGCACGCGAGGGCGTCGTTGGGCCTCTTCAGGAACAGAGACGCGCTGCCCTTGTCGATGAGCGCGTTCCTGTCCCTGGGCGAGGCCGAGAGGATCTCGTTGCATGTCGCGATGACATCCTCGTTCCTCTTCATGGCCTTCAGGAGGTCCTTCTTCGCGTTGAGCACAGGCAGGTTCTTCGGGGACAGCCTGAGGGCGTCGTCATAGGCCTTCAGGGCGTCATCCAGCCTCCCGAGCTTGGCGAGCAGCGCGCCCTCCTTGATCCGATAGTCCGGCACATTGGGGTTGATCCTGATGGCCTCCCTCACGGACGCGAGGGAGTCCTCCCTGCGCTCGAGCCATTCCAGGGATATCGCGCGCTGGAACCATATGCCCGGGTCCTTCGGGTCCAGCTTGAGCGCGCGGTCATAGGCCATGAGCCCCTGCTCGTATCTCTTGAGGTCCGTGTATGCCATCCCGAGGGCGGCGAGGGAATCCTTGTCGGTCGGGTTCAGCTCGACGGCCTTCGAATACGCCGCGACGGCGTCCTCGAATTCCTTCGCCTTGAGGTTCGCGTCGCCCTTGATCTTCCAGAGCGCCTGGTTAGTCGGCGCCACCTGCAGGCCCTGCTTCGCGTAGTCCGAGGCCTCGCTCGGCTTGCCGACGCGGATGTGCAAAGCCGCGAGATTGTAGAATATCTCCGGATTGGAGGGGTCCACTTTGAGAGCTGCCCTGTACGCGACTTGGCACTCGTCGAACTTCTCCGACCTGTCGAGCGCCACCGCCTTGTCGAAATGGGCGGTCTTGTTCTTGGGGTCGATGGCGATTATCTTGTCGCACGTGTGCACGACCAGGTCGTCCTTCTGTATCTGCTTGTA
>JALOTQ010000068.1 GCA_025457815.1 Thermoplasmata archaeon | reverse complement strand
CGACTGGTGCCCGGACGAGGTGCCGCCGACCGCTGTCGCAGGAAACGATGTCGAGGTCAGGTTCGGCGAGAGTGTCACGCTGGACAGCTGCGAGTCCTCGGACGACAGGGCGATCGCCTGGATCTATTGGGACGTCGGAGCTGATGGGACGACCGACGGTGCTGGTTGCGCCTTCGAATTCCATCCAACTGAGCCTGGGCTGTTCTTGGTGGAGCTGGTCGTCGTGGACAGCTGGGGCAATCGAGACACCGACACGGTCAATGTCAGAGTGCGGACGGTGGACGATGGCCCGCTTCCGGGTCTAGATGGCGTCTTGTCAGGGAGCCTTGGTCCGCTCGCCCTGCTTGGGGCCTTCGCCGCCGCCCTCGCGTTGTTCTTATGGCGGGGACGACGGCGCGGTCCGCACAAACTTAATCAGCCACGTGCAGATTGACTAGCCCGAATGATCACCATCAGGGCGTTCTCTCCGACGGATATTCCGCACGTAATGGATATCGTGAAGCGTTCGCTTGGCGAGACCTATCCTCCTTCGCTCTACCTCACCATCCACAACCTCTGGCCGGAAGGATTCTTGGTGGCCATCGAGGATGGGAGGATCGAGGGTTTCGTCGCGACGGTTCCCTCGGGTCAGAAGGTTGCGCGCGTGCTGATGCTCGCTGTCCTTCCAGAGGTCCGCGGCAAGTCCCTCGGAAGGAACCTGATGGAGCAGCTGTATGCCAGCTGCAGCATGAAAGGCTACGACACGGTCATCCTGGAGGTCAGGAAGAGCAACGGGGACGCGATGGCGTTCTACGAGTTCCAGGGCTTCTCAGTCACAGGTGAGATAGGGAACTTCTACAGCAACGGTGAGGATGCCTACAAGATGATGAAGGTGCTCAGGAGCTGAGCGGCTTCCCAGAGACTAGCTGTACCCTCTCTTGTCGTCATGGACATGATAGTTCCAGTAATGGTATGGCGAGGACTCCTTCTCCGAGGTGGAGACGTCGGAAGACACGCCTCCCATGTAGCTGCCGTATCTCTCCTTGATCTGTTCCTCGACAGGCCGGGCGCGTCTCAGCGCATCCTTGATGTGGTTCGCGTCGATCCTCTCGGCCTTGTCCAGGACTGCTATGTCGCCCGCGGCCCTGATGAGCCCTCCGAGCTCCCTGAGTCTCAGCGTCAGGCTCTTGTCCTTGTTGTCGACGACCTTCGCGCGCTTCTTCGCCTCTTCGATTATCAGCACGACCGCCTCGCGCGTGGCGTGCGGGATCTTCGCATCCATGACTATCTCCTGGGCGACGAACTGAGCCAGCTTGAACCTGTTGTCCTCGGTGTCCGGCATGACCGTCTCGACGAGTACCTCGTAGCCTCCGCCGTTTATCCTGGACCTCAGGGGGGACAGGATGTGCGGAAGGTCCTGTATGTTGCACGCGCCGACGAATATGAAATCGCAGGGGACGTTGTCCACGCGGACGCTCGCGCCTGCGCTCTGCGGGTTCCTGCCGGTGATGGGGAACCTCTTCTCCTGCATCCCCGTGAGGATGAACCGCTGGAGGTGTCCGAGGTGCGGGAGCTCGTCTATGAAGAGCACTCCCTGGTGAGCGTTGTGAATCGCGCCCGCGACCACACGGTCGTAGGGCTGGGTGCCCAGCTGCGGGTGGCCGCCGTACGGGTCATGTCTCACGTCCCCGAGCAATTCGACCTCGCTTGCGCCCGTGGCTAGCACGAAAGGGTTCCTGGAAATGGCGACGATGACCTTCTTGGGACTCTCCTTCTCGAGCTCACGCCTCTTCTCGAGCGCTGGCTGGTCAAGCACTTTCACCATCTCGCCAGCGCGCTCGAAGACCACGACCTCCTCCTTTCCGAACCGCTTCCTGGTGGTCGTGACGCGCTCTCTGCCAGCGACCTGTCCCATTGTGACCTCCACGAGGCCCCCGAGGAGGTCTCCGAAGGGGTTGTTCGGCGTGGACCGCACCTGGGCCACCTTCGCTCTAGAACATTTCGGGCAGAAGGTGTCCCTGGGCGAGCTGTAGGTACCGCAGTTGGAGCATCTGTAGCCGAGCCTCTCGGCCACGTTCACAGGAGCTTCTTTGGGATCGATGAACTCCCCCTCGGCGAAGCCTCTGGACTCAAGTTCGCGGGCGACCTCCGCGGCCTCCCGCACCTCGACCAGCGGCCTCTCGGGGTTCTCAGGGTTGTGCACGACCCTGATCTCCTCGGTCGGCATGGAAAGGTGGAGAGATAGGGCCTGGGCGATCATCGACTTGCCCGTCCCGGGCGGCCCCACGAGCAGGAAATGCCTCCTCTGGGACGCCGCGATGCGCGCAAGCCTCACCGCCTCCTCCTGGCCTATGACGCGCTCGAGCGGATCGTGGGATATCCTGATGTCTTCCGTGGACTCAATGTCTTCGACTAGCCTCGGCGCCTTCGCGGCGGACTCGTCATCGCTCGGCATGAAATTCACGATGCTTAGCTGAGGTCTTCCTTCGTCAGCACCTCGACGTTCGTCGGGAGCTTGGCGATGTTGCCCAGCTTAACACCAACTACCGTGCTGATATTCTTTTCCACTGCGATATCGAGGATCCTCTGCGTTATGATGCCGTCCAGCACGACAGCCGTGATGCCCTCGCCGCTCTCCTTGAGCGTGTCCGCGAGGGTGCTCACATGAACCTCCTTGAGCACGTTCCCGCTGGCGTTCAGGATCTTGGCCTTCGAAGTGTTGCCCAGGTCCTCGAGCACGCCCTTGTACCTCACCTGCTCAGGTGAGAACCTCTTCGCCGGGGGCTCCTCCTGCGGCCGGGCAGGCTGTCTCTGTTCCCTCTCGCGGCCGTGCCTTCCCCGGTCGTCTTCGGGCCTCCGCCTCTGCTCGCGCTCCTCGTCCCGTCTGCCCTCTTTTTGGCCATTCTTGCCATGAGGCGAAGGGATGTTGAGCATTTCTGCAAACTGGTCCGCGCCGACCTTGTTCCTGAGGCATTTCACTATCTGCTTCTGAGTGAGCTCCTCGACTTCCTGTCCTGCGGGCGCCCTCGCGACGTAGTCAATCTCTGCGACCTGCAGAAGCTCTCTCAGGATCAGTTCTCCGCCCCTGTCCCCGTCGACGAAGGCCGTGACGACCTTCTCACGGGAGAGGTCAACGATCGTCTGAGGCACGTTCGTGCCCTCGACCGCTATGACGTTCTTGATGCCGTACTTCAGAAGGTTGAGCACGTCAGAGCGCCCCTCGAGCACGATGATCGCATCGGAGTTCTCGATGTTAGGGCCTGCTGGCAGCCTCTCCTTGCCGTAGTGCACGACCTCCTCGATCTGCACCGACTGCCTGACCGAGTCCGCGAGGTCGATACCGCTGACCTTGGACTGCTTCAGGAGCTCGTTGAGCAGCTGCTTCGCCCTCTCGACGATCTTGTTCCTCTTGGAAACCCTGACGTCCTCGATCTTCTCTATGTTAATCCTGGCCTTGCACGGGCCGACCCTGTCGATCGTCTCTAGAGATGAGGCGAGTATCGCCGTCTCCACCTGGTCCAGGCTCGAAGGGACATACACTAAGCCCTCCGACTTGCCCTTGGAGGCAGACACCTCTACTTCGATCCTTCCTATCCTGCCGCTCTTCTGAAGGTCCCTAAGGTCGAGCTCGTCGCCGAGGAGCCCTTCAGTCTGTCCGAAGATTGCACCCACGATGTCCGGCTTCTCCACTATTCCGTCGGTGGAAAGTCTCGCCGAAATCAGGTACTTCGTTGTACTTGGATCTATGTCCATTGTTCGCACCTCTTTCCGAAAAACAGCACTGCCCTCTAGCCGCTGTCCTCTCGCTCGGCCTGCTTTTACTCTGCTGCCCGAGCTCTTTCACAGCAGCTATTGACGAACATCTTGCTACGGAAGCCGCCCATCGAATTCAGCGTATTGGCGGTTTCATGGTGACATTCACTTGATCGGTGATTGCATGTCAGTATGAGATGTGATGCGCCGTTCTTCGTTACTACTAACGCGCCGGCTGATAAATACTTTTCTGTCCTGGCGATAAAATTGGGGACCGCCAGAGCCAGCAGTGTCGGGACTCATCCCCCGGACACGACTGATATGAGCTTCAGCTCGTCCCCGTCCTCCAGGGCATCGTCGAGCGGCATCGGGGTGTCCCCCCTTAGCGGGATCCACTGGTCCGGGAGCAGTCCCAAGGCCCTGATCGCCTGTTCCGCGGTGGCCCCCTTCTCGAGGTCGAGCCTCCTTGTCTCTTTCCTTGTGGGGAGCAGATGAACGGTGACCCTCATCCGAATACCGACATTGTTAATATGAGCGCTCGTATTAACGATTTCCACCCAGGATACTGCCGAGGTAGCTAAGCTCGGTTTAAGGCGGTAGCCTCGAGAGCTACTGGTGCTCGTCACCACGGGAGTTCAAATCTCCCCCTCGGCGCCTGTTGTCCCGGGCAGAGGTTAATTAGAGTTCTTGACAATCCTCCACTGCCCCATGACATCGAAGAAGATACTGCTCGTCGTCTGTGACGGCCTTTCCGACAGGCCGGTCAAGGAATTCGACAGGAAGACCCCGCTTCAGGTCGCCAAGAAGCCCGCTATGGACGCCATTGCCAGGCACGGGATCAGCGGGGTCATGGACGTCATCGGCCCTGGGATAGTGCCTGGCAGCGACACGGCCCACTTGGCCCTATTCGGATATGATCCTTACAAGACCTACACTGGCAGAGGGCCGATCGAGGCGGCTGGTGCCGGGCTCATCATGGAACGGGGCGATGTCGCCTTCCGGTGCAACTTCGCCACGGTTGACGGGTCGTTCAACGTGACGGACAGGCGGGCCGGCAGGATCAAGTTCGGCACCGACGAACTTGCGAGCGCCGTTTCCGGCATGGCCATTGGAGACGTCACGGCCATCCTCAAGGAGGGCACGGAGCACAGGGCAGTGCTCGTGCTGCGAGGTCCGGGGCTGGACCACAGGGTCACGGATGTGGACCCCCACCGCGAGGGACCCTTGCTCGAGTCGAGGCCGTTGGTGCCCGAGGCCAAGAAGACCGCTGAGGTCCTGAACGAGTTCGTGAGACGTGCGCGCGATGTCCTGGACCAGCACCCGGTGAACCGCAACAGGCTCAGGGACGGCCTTCTTCCGGCCAACGCGATCCTCCCCCGCGGAGGGGGAAGCACCAAGGGCCTCGAGAGGATATGCGAGAGGTACAGGATGAGATGCGGGGCGGTCGTCGGCGTCACGCTCGTGAAGGGCATGTGCAGACTCGTCGGCATGGACGTGCCTGAAGTCCAGGGAGCCACCGGAGGACTCGACACCGACTACCGGGCGAAGGCGGAGGCGGCCCTGAACCTCCTCAAGACGCATGACTTCGTGTTCATAAACGTCAAGGCAGGCGATGTCGCGAGCCATGACGGGGACTTCCGGACAAAGGTCCGCGTGGTCGAGAACATCGACATGATGATGGGCATGATCCTGAAGGAGGTCCACGAGGACGTCGTCGTCGCATTGACCTGCGACCACTCCACCCCCGTCTCTCTCAAGGAGCACAGCGCTGACCCGGTCCCCATCGCCATATCCGGAGGCGGGTCGCGGGTCGATGGCGTGAAGGAGTTCGACGAGATTTCGTCCGCGGCAGGGGCGCTCGGGAGAATAAGGGGCATGGAGCTCATGCCTATACTCATGGGCATGGCGGACAGGGCCGAGAAGTTCGGCGCTTAGAACATTCAGGTCTCTTTCAGGGACTTGTTTATGTGCTCTTCCCAGACATGGCCGACGACCTTCACGTTGGCCTTCTGGACGCCCTTGACGTCCTTGAGCCGCCTCTTGATGTTCTGGGCGAGCTGGGGCCCGAGCGGACAGAAGGGCGATGTCGGCCTGAATGTGAGGCTGACTGAGCCCTTTGCGACCTTGATCTCCGAGATGAGGCCCATGTCGTACACGTTCAGGTTGGTGTGGGGGTCCACGATGTCCCTGAGGGCCTCTATGACTTCCTTTTGCGTCGTCATCGGTGTTTCCCTTTCCAGCGGCGCCTTGCCTTGCCAGGCTCAGCACCCAGGTCCTAAATGAATCCTGCGCAGTTCCCTTCTGGTATCTAGATGGTCTGTCTCTGTTTCTTGAAGTAGTCCAGCACTATCTTCCTCTGTCCCTTCCTCAGTATCTCGGAAAGAGTGGACGGGGACACGTCGAACATCCGTGCCAACTCCCTCAGGCTTATCCTCTTCGGGTAGTCGAAGTAGCCCCTTTCGAACGCGACATGGGTTATCTTGTCCTGGCGTTCCGTGAGAGTCTCCTTGTCGTCTATCTTGGTGAGCTTCACCAGCTCAGCCTCGACGCTCTTGTTCTTAAGGTGGTCGAATATGGTCTTGAGGACGTCCTTGTCAGTCAGGATGATGGTCCAGTCCACCTTGCCCCCTCCCCTGGACTCGGCAGACACAAGGAAGACATCCGCATCGGTGAGTATCCTGCAGATGTCACACCTCGACGTGGTGACCGCCCCCACGATCTTGCCCTTGTCGGTCATCGTCGTGTCGACTTTGGACACGAGGGGGTTCTTCTTGATGTCTGTGAGAACCTCCTCCATCACGTCCTCGGGACCCGCGATCTCCACGAGGTCGCGAACCCCTTTCTCCGAGTAAGGCACCCGGTTTATGACCTTGATTGTGACGGGATGTTTCTCAGGTATCTCGCTCATCCAGTTCTGTGGTATCTTGAGCGATACAACTGCTTCCATCATGTTGGCGAATCAACCCCCAAATTCCCGGTTGCTGGGAACAAGTACAGGATATATCTACTTTAGGTATTCAAGTCTGGCGCCCATTGTACTTTCACGCAAGCCATCGGACCCCTTATCTATCTCGAAGTGGCTTCCAACCACCGGATGGACCTCTCTTCTTTCTCACGCTCAATGGCCATGGCGGACAATTCCTCCATGTTCGATGAGATCATGTCCCTCGAGGGTGTCTCGGCCCGGTCCTCGAGGTGCGTCTACTGCAAGGGCTCGAAGATGCTCTGCGGCAAGGACAGATGCTCGGTCATCGCGCGGTTCTACTCATCGTCCAAGACGAAGGAGATGATCGACAGGACCGACCTCGACGGCTCGTGCCCCCCCAGCGTGTTCGTCGGAAGGTTCGGATACCCCAAGGTCGCGATAGGGCCGATGATACCTCCGGTCCATGGCGACACATCGGTGCTCGACACTCCTGAGCGCTGGGTCGGACTACCGATAGACGACATAATCGACTTCCGCTCGACCCTGGTCCGAGGCATGCACTGGGTCAAGGTCGGAGACGTCGAGGACCCCAACAGGCTCGTGGTTCAGACCCGCGACCTCGCCCTTGCCCGCCGGCCTCCCGAGGTGTTCGCGGAGTTCCAGCGCAAGCCCAAGGGGAGGCTCACGGTCGATGACGACGTCCAGCCGTTCGGGCCGTCCGCTCCCTTGAACAAGTTCGAGGTGTCCAACTACAGGTTCGACAGCAGGCTCGAGAAGGCGTACTTCGACTCCGACCTCAAGGCGCGAGACGCTGTGGTCTCTCTGTACAGACAAGGTTCCTTGGTCTCGCAGATCCAGCGCGCGTTCAGCGTGGGAGCGTTCGGGGTCGGGAGGAGGAGGCGGTTCGTGCCCACAAGGTGGAGCATCACCGCCGTTGACTCCAACCTGGGACTGCACATGCTCGAGACGACGAAGACATTCCCAACCATAAACGAGTACAGAGTGTACGAGACCCGCGCGCTGGACAACAGGTGGGCCATACTCATGATGCCGACTACGTGGAGATACGAGCTGATCGAGGCTTGGTATCCGAACACGGCGTGGAACCCGCACGGGGACAAGATCGCCATCATGGGCGACTGGGAGTTCTTCGATGGCCGGACCACATACGCTAGCATAGGCGGATGCTACTACGCGGCCCGGCTGGCCGTGAACGAGCTCCTGCAGCGCGAGAGGAGGCAGGCCGGGGTGTCCATACTGCGCG
>JALOTQ010000067.1 GCA_025457815.1 Thermoplasmata archaeon | reverse complement strand
ACAGGGGTTCAACATCCTCCTGAGCGGAGGTTTGGACAGCAGCGTCGTCGCGGCCGCGGCAGCCTCTGTGACCAAGAACATCAGGACGGTCTGCGTCGGGACCCGCGAGAGCGTGGACCTAAGGATGGCCCGCAAGGCGGAGACCTTCGACTATCCGCTCGTGAGGAGCTGCATTCCCAACCTGATCGCCACGCGGATGTTCTCCGACAAGAGGCGGCCGACGCTGTGCGGTGAGGGAGGAGACGAGGTCTTCGCCGGATACGACTTCCTCATGGATGTGAAGAACGACGAGCAGCTGGCGAAGGAGCGGAAGGCGCTGTTGAAGGACGGACATATGACGGGGTTCCAGAGGGTCGACCGGATGACCGCATCTGCATCCCTAGATGGCAGGATGCCCCTCATGAGCCAGGACATAATCGACTACGGCCTCTCGCTGGGCAGGAAGGACCTGCTCGGCGGCTCCCCGGAGAAGAACAAGCTCGTCCTCAGGCGAGCCTATGCGAGACTGCTTCCCCGCGAGGTCATCTGGAGACGGAAGCAGCGGTTCAGCGACGGCGCCGGCTCGATGAACGCTCTCGTGAAGTTCGCCGAGGACATCATCTCGGACAAGGAATTCGAGAAGGAGAGGAAGGCCGGCCCTAGGGGGCGCATCCGGACGAAGGAGGAGCTTCTCTACTACAGGATCTTCAGCCAGCACTTCCAGTCCAAGAGCGCTTCGAGAGCGGTCGGATACACATCTAGGCCCTGAGCGCCTTTCTCGCGAGAAAGCGCAGGGCGACGACGGACGCCGCCAACGAGATAGGAGCGATCATCGCGTCCAGCTCCAGTGGCAGGGCCACGGAATCCTCCTCCGCAAGCGACCTCACGACCTTCTTGTACGCGACATAGATGTCCGCCTCGATCATCGTGCCGTTCTGGGTGTAGTAGTGGTGCACGAAGTAGAGGTTGCCCGCCTCGTCGAGGGTGCACTCGCCCGCGAAGCTCGATGCGATCTCAACAGGAGCTCCCCATTCGGTCCCGGTCCATAGAGACCTGAACAGTGCGGGGCCAGGCTGGCCGATCCTGCTCGTGCTGGTGAACCACAGCTCTTCGCCGTCAGGCGTCACGAACGGGAACCCCTCGTTGGCGGTCGGCGTGTTTATGTTGGGCACGAGCACCGGAGTCCCCCATGTGCTCCCGGTCCATTGGGAACTGAATATGTCCATCGACTCGCCTACGTCCCACGCTCCGCTGTGGAAGTAGAGCGTCTCTCCGTCCGGTGAGAGCGTGAACTCCCCGATGTCGTATTCGACGTTCAGGAGCTCACCCGCGTTCCGCACGTTGGTCCACTCCCCGTCCTCATAGTCGGCGAAGAAGACGTCAATCTCTCCGAGGTTGCCGGCTCTCACCGACGCAAACCACATGCTGTCCCCATCGACGAACTCCGCGCCATCGAGGGAGACATCGTCGCAGAGTATGATCTTCTCTGGCTCGGTCCAGGTCCCGTTGATGTTCTTCGTCCACCAAATGCCCGTGACCTCGTCGAGGAGCTGTTCCTGGACGGGCACGGTCACGTCGGGTGTGAAGAAGAAGAAGAATGTCTTTCCATCGGGCAACATGAAGGGCGAATCCTCGGCCCCGGCCGTGTTCACAGGTCCTGGCATGGGGATGGGGTCCTCCCATTCGGTGGAGTTGAGTATTGGTGGCCAGTAGTCCGTCGCCGGGGTTCCCTTGACCGCGTCGTCGGGGATCACGTCGCTCCTCAAGGGAGTCTGGACCTCCTCCTCCGGCAACGAGTCCAGAATGACGGTGATCACAAGCAAGAGCACAACTATCACTGCTATGACGCCAGCTACGATGGCCCAAGTTCTTCCAGCCACGACTACCACATCCCATCCGCCCGCTCGGGGGCATCCAAGAATGGTGATATGCTCTAATAATATCTGTCAGGAGCGATTGCTGCGATGAGGATGTTCTTATCGAACGAGGCCCATTCGTTCTTCCGTAAGGCGTTTCCGATGGATCCCAGAACATGGCCGTTGGGCTGCAAGGCCGGTGTCGCGTTGATTGTCATCTACCTCGCGTTCACGCTCTCATCGTGGGCGCTCTTCCCCACGCCGTACGGTCCGAAGGACAACTGGCTCAGCGATCTTGGGAACTACGAGTACAACCCAGACGGAGCGCTGCTGTATAACCTAGGGTGCATCCTGACCGGCGCTGCCGGGATCATCTTCGTCTGGGGTCTCAGGGTCTGGTGGACCGAGGAGCGGGCCCGGACGCTCGCGATCAAAGCGGCTCAGGCTCTGGGCCTCGCGGCCTGCGTGTTCCTCATATGCATAGGGATATTCTCGGAGGATTTCCCGCCATACCACGGCATCTTCTCGGTCGCGTTCTTCCTGACCTTCGGGGTATTCATACTCGTCTTCATCCCGTCTGTATTCACCCACCCGCTGTTCATGAAGCCTGTCGGGGCGTTCGGGTTAGCCTCGCTCGCGATTGACATCTCATTCGGAGCGGTCTCCGGCGAGCCGATCATGGAATGGACAACGGTCTTCGGATTCCTCGCTCTGGTCGGGCTTCTCGTGTTGAACATCCTCAGGATGCCACAGCCTTCCAGAGACTAGATGCTCATCTTTCCTTCCACGACAAGAGCTTGCTTCCGAGAACGAAGAACACCAGCCCGAGCACTACCACGATGGCGAGGTTCACAAGCGCCACCTCTGTGTTGTCGTATATCATCGTCGCCCTGAGCCCGTCGTTGAAGTACGTCAGCGGGAACACCTTCGAGATCGCCTGCATGTAGCTCGGCATCCCGTCGAGGTTGAAGAATATCCCCGACAGGAACATCATCGGGAACCCGACCGCGTTCGCGATTGCGGAAGCCGATTCGGGGTCCTTGACCAGGGTCCCGAGCAGCATGCCCATTGCCAGGAACAGGAATCCTCCAGCCGCGATGAAGGCGAAGGCCAGGGGAGTAAGGGACGAGGTCATGTCGAACACCGCTTGGCCTATCGCGAAAGTGAGCAGCAGGGATGCGAACAGCAGGACGGTGTAGAAGATGAACTTCGAAAGCAGCCATTCGTGCTTCTTGATGTTCGTCGTTGCCAGGAGCTTGAAGTAACCTCGGCTCTTGTACTCGGCGCAGATCGATGTGATGGTGTAGAGCGTGTTCGTCATGACGACAAGGCCGACGACCCCGGGCAGGAAGAAGTCCATGAAGGTCATGTTGTCCTCCAGGCTGATCGACTGTGCTTCGAAGCCGACAATCGGACTCTCTCCCAAGAGCCCGTAGTTCATGCCGTCTATCGCCGCCTGCACGACCTGGGACATGGTCCCGTAAGTCGAGGTCGTCTGGTCTCCGTACAAGGTGAGGTTGACCGGACCGGCTGAAGCATCCGCGAGTATGGCTCCAACCTGACTGGAGAAATCGGCCGGGATCTGCAGCGCCACCAGGAGCGACTCGTCGCTGATGTATTCGCTTATGTCAACATCGCTCGGTATGACCTCGATGTCCACGACGGAGATGTTGGCGAGTATGTTCAGGAAGACAGTCGAGTAAGGCCCTTCATCCAGGTCCTGCACGGGGAGCGGAAGCGCAACCTCTCCCTGAGATGAGAATATCGCTCCGAATATCAGAATCAGCAGGATCGGGAACGCGAAGGCAAAGAACATCGCTACGCCCGAGCGCATGTACTGCTTCCCGAAAGCAATGGTGTCCGCGAGTATCCGACTCATTTTCCGAGCACCCCCTCGTCCATCTTCTGGCCGACCACACTGAGGAACACGTCTTCCAGGGTCTGCTTGCGGGTGTACATGTCCTTCACCTTGAGCTCGATCCCGCTCAGTTTCTGGAAGATCTGCCTCATCTCAGTGGGATCCCGGACAGGCACGAGCAGGTCTCCGTCCGACTCCAGGGTCGCATCGATCCCCCTGCGGGTGACCTCCTTCAGCCCGACCTCCCCGGCACCTGCGAGGACTATCACAGTAAGCTTCCCGTGCTTCCGCACCAGGTCCTCCGGACTCCCTCTGGTGATGATTCTCCCCTTGTGCATGATGGCGACGTCGTCCGAGAGTTTCTCGGCTTCGTCCAGGTAGTGAGTCGTGAGGAAAACCGTCGAGCCTTTCTTCTTGATTCCTTCGATCAGCGCCCAGAGGTCCCTGCGCGCCCTCGGGTCGAGGCCTGTGGTCGGTTCGTCCAGGAAGAGCAGCTCTGGCTCGTTGATGAGAGAGAGCGCGATGCCCAGCTTCCTCTTCTCCCCTCCGGATAGCTTCTTCGAGACGACGTCCTTGCGATGCGAAAGGTTCACCGTCTCTAGGAGGTCGCTGACATCCTTCCGCGTCACCTTCTTGTCGAAAAGGCCAGCCCAGTACTCGATTGCCTCTGTAGGTTTGAGCATGTCGAAAGGTTCGAAGTTCTGAGGCAAGATGCCGACCCTTGACCTGATCGGCCTGTAGTCCTTGGCCACATCGACGCCGAAGACCCGCGCCGATCCAGAGGTGGGGCTGCGGAGCCCCTCGAGTATCTCGACCGTTGTGGTCTTGCCGGCGCCGTTCGCGCCCAGCATCGAGAAGATCTGATTCGAAGGTATTGACAGGCTGATGCCATCGACAGCCCTGATGTCCTTGTACTGCTTGCTAAGTTCCACTACCTCGATCACAGGCTCCGCGCTCATACTTTCCCCGGGAGGGACATGGTTTCGGGCTAAATCTGCCTTTCGTCAGATTCACAACATCTCCTCACAACGGTGGCAAACTTGATTTAGCGCTGACACGGTTCGTCTGAACGGAGGAGACATGCGGTGCGGTTCGACAGCCTCATAGTCCAGTTACTGCTCAGGGTGCTCTGTCTGGGAGTGTCAGTGCTCATCATCCTGACGATACTGTTCCAGGCGTTCTTGGTCGCTCCTGGAGACCCCTCCTACATTCTGCTTCCTAGACATCCCGCCAGCGAATCCCAATGGACGACGGTGGAGGAATTCAAGCTCAATGAAACGGTAATTGTCCAGTATGTCAACTTCATGGGGAGGATGTTGTCCGGCGAGTTCTTCACCAGCGTGGGATGGAGTTCTCAGACCCCGATAGGCGACTTCGTTTTCGCGAGGGCCGGCTGGACAGCGCTGCTCTTCGGAACGGTGGCACTGATATCCTTGGCTGCTGCCTACGCGGTTTCGAGAATCGCCCCCAAGAGGACTCTCGCCATCGGAGGCCGGCTGGTCGAAGTGCTCGCGGTCGCTCTCTTCACCATTCCTGTTGTTGCCCTCGCCATGTTCTTTGTGGTCTGGGCATCAGATCCGGATTTGTCGATATTCGCCGCAGGTGCCGCTGCGTTGCTGGTGACCCTGAGCGGACTGTGGATGATCGTTAGACAAGCGGAGAGTCGCGTGAGCGGCAGGAGCCAAGCGAGTTCGACATCTCCGTTGGCCCAGCTGAACCTGCCTCTGGTTCAGACTTGGTTGGCTTGGGTGATGGTCTGCACCCTTGCGACGGAGATCTTAGCGGGTCGATTTGACGGACTTTGGTCCACGCTGTGGGGTTCTTTGCAGGATCGGAATATCCCTGTCCTGATAGTCTCTCTGTATCTCATCTCGCTGATCGTGCTTCTGTCCAACTTCTCTCTGGACATCGTCTCCCTTGTGATCTCGAGGACCCGGTCAACAACGGCCTCACACACGCTCCGTCCAGAGCATGCAACGTCGGCGGTTCCCGAATCGGGTGAGAGTTCCAGGCCGAGAGGCAGCCATCTGCTCGCCGCCTTCTGGCGAGAGTATCGCAGGAGCAGGATTGGGACGATCGCGATCATGCTCCTGCTTGCGTCGGTCGTTGTCGCTGTAATGGCACCAGTTCTATCGACCGTGCCTGACCCGACCTCCTACGGTAGCCTCGAGCCGGAGCTGAATCCTCTCCCTCCTTCGCTCGATGAGTCTCCATATTCTGGGTTCACGCATCCCCTAGGAACGGACTGGATGGGCCGAGATATCTACAGCCACTTGTTGTACGGCGCCCGAGAGTTTCTCGTCAACGCCTTTGTCCTCTCAGCGCTGGCGATACTGACTGGGATGATCACATGGGAAGTCGTGCTCGTCATGGTGCGGTCACTCCGTCCGCTCGCTCGGGTCGGGGCTCTAGTATGCACCGTGATCTCAGATGCGGTCATTGCGATGTCCGTGGTCGTGTTGTTCATAGCGGGCACGTACATGGATGCTCTCATGAGCTCCAGCCGCCTATCCCTCATCCTCAATATCATCCCGCCGTTCATCCTGCTTTGCTGGGCAGTCACCGTCAAGGTGATGATCGCACGTCTCTCATCGGTCGATACGCATCTGATGCCGAAACGCGTCACGGGTCCGAACATCTCCAGACGACTAATGGTTGAGACCATCGAGCCCAACCTCATTCAGGTTCTTCGAGCCGCGAAGTTCGTCGTGGTCATCGGCATCCTGTCGCTGATTGTGCTGGAGTTCATGGGCTTCATGGGGGACTACACGTGGGGTGTGATGCTCCACTATGCTGTGCTATGGGATGCTTTCCTACTGGGTCAGTGGTGGACCTACTTGCCTCCTTTGCTGGCCATAGTGGGGGTAACAACGTGCATCTACTTCGTCCTGGACACTGCCGAGAACGCCTTGGCAAGGTTGACGAGCCGCTCGGAGGATGTCTCGGTCAGCCCTTCCGCTTCTTCGCCCCGGGCGCCTTGACGCAGTGGCGGAGCAGTTCGCGCATCTCGCGGTGGAGCTGAAGGTACTCGTCGAACTCCTCGTCCTTCATGGCGAGGAACCTGGCGTACTCCATGAGCGCCTGCCTGCCGAAGAAATCGACGTTCTCCATCTCCGAGATCCTCTCGTCCCACTCGGACTTGGCCCCGGTCTCCCACATGCGTTTCTGGATGTTCACGAGCTTCGTCGCGGCCTCTTCCTCGCACTCGAGTTTGTAGCCGAGCTTCTCAAGCGCCCTCAGGGCCTCCCTCGACTGGCTGATCTCCAGTTTGGTGCCCCTCTCATCCCCATGGGCAAGGTGGAAGAGCTCCGCGGTCGCGCGGTAGTACGTCTCGATGAAGTGATCGACCCTCTCCTCCTTCGCCACCTCGATTATGCCGACTTGCTTCAGTTTCCGGATATGGTGGTATATCGCCTGGGGAGTGAGCCCGAGGTCCGCCGCGAGTTGGCTAACGGTCATTTCCTTCGCCCTCAGGAGGTACACCATCTTCCTCCTGGTGTCATCCGCCAGCAGCTGAAAAGCCTCGGGGTCCGTGATAACCTTGTAAGTCTTCACCTGACGCACCTGAAAATGTATAGTTTTGCGAGCAATATAAGCGTTTCCATCATTGAAACGAAGGTTTTAATAACTAGCATTGCTATTACTCAAATGCGCATTGGAGTGATGCAAACATGAAGTACAATGGCTTCGTGAACGGGCAGAGACGGGCGGATGTCACATTCAGGGTCATCCAGAGAGATCAGAGAATCACTGTAGCCGTGCCAGCGTACGCGGCCGGGTCGAGTTTCCTGCACACAAGGCCGAGGTGGGCTCGATGACGCCGCCTCCGTGCTC
The DNA here is from genome assembly GCA_025457815.1 of Thermoplasmata archaeon. Classification (GTDB taxonomy): domain Archaea; phylum Thermoplasmatota; class Thermoplasmata; order UBA10834; family UBA10834; genus COMBO-56-21. The sequence goes on along the minus strand of JALOTQ010000067.1, from coordinate 705 downwards.
GATACCGGGCCACTGCGGCCGGTACGACGTCATGTGGGACAGCACCAGGGACTACGTGCACCACGAGTACGGCGAGAAGACGGACCTCTGGCTCCGCAGCGACGCCTGGAAGACTCAGAGGAAGTACACGATCGCCCCTCCCTCCAGGAGGACAGTTGGGCAGGCCTTCATGGGATTCGCGAAGGCAGTTGCCTCCGTCCTCCTCTAAACCCCTTAACTCGTTTCCGTGATTGTTCTCGGCAGATCCTCAGCATAGCACGGCCTGCTCACTGCTAACATGGTTCGATGGTGCTAGGTGTATCGCCGAACCCTTAATGTGCATAAGTGTACATCCTGAGAGCGATGTTCCCGCAGAGAGTCTCGTCTCTCAAGGTATCTGGCATTCGCAAGCTGTTCGAGGCAGCTCCCCCGGGGGCCATCAACCTTGGTCTGGGCGAGCCGGACATACAGCCCCCGATGGCCATGATCAAGGCATTCGAGAAGGCCCTCGAGAACGGCTACAACAAGTACGGCCCCAGCGCAGGTGTCCTCGAGCTCAGGGAGGCGATCGCAGCCTATCTGAGGCGCTACCGCAAGGACGTCATATTCGAGAACATAATCGTCACAGCAGGCGCCACCGAGGGCATGAGGATAGCGTGCGAGACGATCCTGGGCGAAGGAGACGAGGCGCTGGTGCCCAACCCCGGCTTCATCATATACGGCCCA
>JALOTQ010000066.1 GCA_025457815.1 Thermoplasmata archaeon | reverse complement strand
ATCATGACCTCGCAGGTCTCGCCTGGGATGTATTCCATCACCAGGAAGTCACCCTCCTTGAAGAGCGGGTACGGCACGCTGATCCCCGCCTGCCTCGCGAGGAGAAGGGTCTCGAACTCACTTCCGCACTTTCCCGAAAGGGACTGCTTCACCACCACGGGCCGCACATCGGTCTCAACGACCCAGACCCGGTTTCGTCTGCTGGGTATCAGACGGTACCTGTTGACGACGACCCTCTGGTTGAGGGCCTTCTTGAGGGCGTCCCATCCAAAGGAGTCGATGGCTGTGAAGTCGTTTGCCATTCGAACACGAACACCTGGTTCCGGAAATAAAAACCCTCTGTTCGAGGAATCGCGCTCCACCTGGAGTCCCTACCGCCAGGCGATAGAGTCCTCTCTCAGATGATCGGTGAGCTCCTTGGTCATCCTCAGAGCCTCGTCGGGGTTGTCCACCCGGAGGCACTTCATTGCCGTCTTGATCTGCAGCACGTACGGCGAAATGTCGACCCCGCTCACCTTCGCGCTCAAGAGTATCTGCCTCGCCTTCGCGATCTCCGCCCGCACGAGGTCTGGTATGCTCGGCGCCATCATGTCTTCCGTCTGGTGGGCGAGCGTGGAAACGAGGCTCCAATCTCCGTCCCTCGCAGCCTCCCATGCGTTCCCTATTAGGCGCCTTGCCTTCGTCGTGTCCGTGCCGAGGGAACTCACGTCGGAAACGAGGCGCTCAATCTCCTCGAGGAGCCTTGCTGAGCCTGCAAAGCCCCGGAGCGCTTCATGATAGAGCATGTCCCTGGACCGCGCCTTCGTGCCGAAGATGCTGAAGACATCGAACTTCTCGGGCCTGATGACAGGCTCCCTGGTAACGGGTTTCTCGACCCTCGGCCTGTCGATCCGAGGCGTCTCGATCTGGACCTCCTGCACCTCCTCGAACTCCGGCTCGGCGTCAGCGAAGATCGCGCCGCAGAACGGACAGTATGGGTCAGACTCCTTCACGATCATGTCGCACTGGGTGCACTGGAACAGCGGACTGTCATCCTCGGGGACTGATGCAGGGTTGACCAGCTTCGGGGACAACATCGACTGCTTCATCTGCTCCGTCATACGGGGTTCGACGTGCCCCACGGCGCCGGACAGATGCGGCGTCCTGATTTCCGATGAGCGCAGAACGCGCTGCAGCTTCCTGTTGTACTTGTCGCTCGCCGCATTGGCGGTTTCGCCCTGCCCGGGGCCCTTTCTGGAGGCAGACGCGCTTGTCACTATGGTATCCACTCCGCTGGTCGTAGTCTGCATGTACGATTTGGCCATGCCAGCTATAAGAACAATGCCACCCCGGTATCACTCTTTGAAAGAGAGCCCGAGCGGCGACTTCAGACCTTCCCGACCATCTCCAGAAAGGCCCTCTCCTCTAGGATGGCCTTCTTCATGCTCTTGGCCTTGCCCGCCTTCGAGCCTGGGTCGCGGCCAACGACAACGAAATCGACCGCCTTCGTGACGTTAGAAGCGACCCTGCCTCCGAGAGCCTCGACCGCCTCTTGGGCGTCCGCCCTGCTCATCGACTCGAGCTCCCCCGTGAACAGGAAGACCTTCCCAGAGAGCGGCCCTCCGGCCTTCCTAGTCGCCTCCATCCTCAGGCCGGCCTTCCCGAGGGACTCGACGAGCTTCCTGTTCCTCGGGTCGTCGAAGAAAGAACGTATCGCTCCACCAACGACCAGTCCGATGCCCTCGACCCTCGAGAGCTCTTCCACGCTCGCGGACTCGAGCTTGTCCATGCTTCCCATGGCCTCGGCGAGCACGTCGGCGGTCGTCCTCCCGACATGCCTGATGCCAAGAGCGTAGAGCACGTTGGCGAAGTCCCGGCCGACGCTCGCCCCGATCGCGTCGAGTATGTTCTGCGAGGATTTGTCCGCGATCCCCTCGAGCTGCAGGAGGTCGTCCTTCGTGAGCCCGTACAGGTCCGAGGCGTCCTTGACCATCCCTTTCTCCACCAGCTGGTCGACCAGCGACGGCCCAACCCCTTCGATGTCCATCGCCGTCCTGGAGCAGAAGTGTATGAGACGCTCCTTGATCTGGGCTGGGCAGGATGCGTTCACGCACCTCCTGACAGCCTCGTCCTCCTCGCGGACCGCCTTCGACCCGCAGACCGGGCAGGTATGGGGCATCCGGAACTCCTTCTCGTCGCCGGTCCTCCTATCCACGATTGGCTTCACGACCTGAGGGATGACCTCCCCTGCGCGCTCGACCAAGACGAAATCGCCTATCTTCAGGCCTTTCCGCCTCACCTCGTCCTCGTTGTGCAGCGTCGCGTGCGTCACCGTCACTCCGCCGACCCCGACCGGCTCGAGGATCGCGACAGGCGTCAGCGCGCCGGTCCGGCCCACCTGGACCTGGATGTCGAGCAGCTTGGTCGTCATCTGCTTGGGAGGATACTTGTAGGCGATGGCCCACCTGGGCTCCTTGGCGGTGTAGCCGAGCTTCGCCTGCTGCGCGAGGGAGTTGACCTTGACGACGATGCCGTCGATCTCGTAGTCCAGCGAGTCGCGCTTCGTCTCCCATGAGGCTATGTGTTCGAGCACCTTGTCTATGGACTGGTGCTTCGTTGTTTGGGGGCTCACCCTGAGCCCTGCGCCCTTCATCGCCTCGAGGGCCTTCTCGTGCGTGTCGGGTATCTGGCCATCGGAGTAGCTCAGCGTGTAGAAGTATGCTTCAAGGGGTCTCGAAGCGGCCATCCTTGGGTCGAGCTGCCTTATCGAGCCCGCAGCTGCGTTCCTCGGGTTGGCGAAGAGGGGCTCCCCTTTGGCCTCCCGTTCCTTGTTCAATCTCCTGAGGCCGTCCGTGGGCATGTAGACCTCACCTCGCACCTCAACGGTACGAAGCAGGCTGCCGGCCTTCAGCCTGAGCGGGATGCTCCTAATCGTCTTGATGTTCGTCGTCACGTCCTCGCCCACTCGGCCGTCCCCCCTGGTCGCGCCCCGAACGAGCATCCCGTCCTTGTAGACCAGGGCGATTCCCAGGCCATCGATCTTGAGCTCGACTATGTACTCGACCTTCTCCCCGCCCAGCCACTTCCTGACGCGAGCGTCGAACTCGCGAAGCTCGTCGGGAGAGTACGAGTTCCCCAGGCTCAGCATCGCGACCTTGTGCTCAACCTGCGGGAACTCATCCAGCGGTTTCCCGGATATCCGCTGAGTCGGTGAGTCCGGGAGAATCATGTCAGGATGTTCGGCCTCGAGCGCGCGGAGCTCATTCACCAGCATGTCGTACTCGTAGTCGGATACCTCCGGATTGTCCTCGACGAAGTACTTGGTGTCGTGGTGGGATATCTCGTCCACGAGTTCCCTCATCCGAGCGCGTACCTTCTCCTCACTCATGGCCTTCTTCCTCTGAGATGCTTGACGATGTCCTTGCCGCTCATCGTGTTCAGGACGTCACCGGCTTCCAACCATCCTCGCCTCGCCGTAATGACGCCCAACCTCATGAAATCAAGCTCATCGACATGATGCGCGTCCGTCCCTATGGCGACCTTCACGCGCGCGGCCTTGGCCATCCGACAATGGCCGTCTGCGAGGTCCAGCCGATCCTTCCATGAATTGAGCTCCATGGCCACGCGAGATTCGGCCGCCGCATCAAGTACCTTCTCCATGTCAATCTCGTACGGGTTCCTACGACCTATCAGCCTGCCCGTTGGATGCCCGAGGATGTCCATGTACCCGGATTCGATGGCGGCGACGACCCGCTTGGTCATCTCGTCCTTGGGCATCTTGAAACGTGAATGGACCGAGGCTATCACGAGGTCCAGGTCCTTCAGGAGCGGTCTCGGGAAATCAAGCGAGCCGTCGGCCTTGATGTCGGCTTCGGTTCCGGAAAGCAGCCTTATCCTGCCACCGAGGGCGTCCTCGGCCTTTCGGACAGCGTCAATCTGCTTTCTGAGCCTATCCGGGGTGAGCCCTCCCGCGATCTTCAGGCTCTGGGAGTGGTCTGTTATGCCGATGAACTCGTAGTTCTTGGAGACGGCTCTGGCGGCCATGTCCTCGATCCTGTTCCCTCCGTCGCTCCAGTCCGTGTGCATGTGGAAGTCCCCTCGTATCGAGCTGTGTTCGAGTATCCTAGGGAGTCTACCCTCTCGTGCGGCCTCGATCTCCCCGCCATCTTCCCTCAGCTCCGGCTCTATGTAAGTCAGTCCCAGCGCCCTGTAGACCTCTTCCTCCGTTGCTCCAGCCACCTTCCTGCCGGAATCCCGCTCGAAGAGCCCGTACTCGTTCAGCTTGAGACCCATGTCGACCCCGATCTTGCGTGTCGCGACATTGTGTTCCTTGCTGCCCGTGAAGTACTGGAGCGCCGCGCCCCAGCTCCCGGTCTCGACGGCCCTGATGTCCACCTGGATGCCCTTCTGGAGTAGCACACTGGATTTCGTCGGCCCTTTCATGAGGACCGTCTGGACGAACGGGTGGCCCGTGAATGAGTCCATGACGCGGGCAGGGTTATTGTCACCCACGAGGATGTCGATGTCCCCTATGGTCTCCTTGCCCCTCCTCAGGCTTCCGCCGATGCTGATCTTCTCCACGGACGCGTTGGCTCTGAGGTATTCCACGATCCCCTCAGCGATGGGGAGGGCGTCTCCCAGGAGCATCCTCTCTCCCTTGGCCTGGAGCATGTTGATGCCCTGGAGGATCTTCTCCTCGGTCTTCTCACCGAAACCCTTGTGGCCCCGCAGCCTGTGGTTCTCGGCCGCTTCCCTGAGCTCCTGGAGATTCGTGATTCCAAGGTCCCTGTTGAGCACGATTGCCGTCTTCGGACCGATGTCTGGCACCTTCAGCAACTCGATGAGTCCGAGTGGGACCTCGGACCGCAGCTTCTCCAGGTAGGGCAACTTGCCCGTCTGGACGTACTCCTCGACCTTCTTCGCGATGGCGTCTCCGACTCCCGGGATGTCCCTTAGAGCCCCCTTCGCGACTACATCCGCGACCGGCTGGTCCATGTCTTCGATGTTCCTGGCCGCGCGCCTGTACGCGACTGGCTTGAACGCAACGCCCTGGAGGTCCAGCAGGTCAGCAATCTCGTTCAGAAGTTGGGCCACATCCCTGTTGTCCACCTGCCGCACCCTGCGCCAAATCCCACTATCTCGGAATATACGTTTGCATGTGAGAAGGCCGGATGTGAGCACTTATGTATCGTTCCGTCGCCAATGCTGGCTCAACTTAATCGTCATCATTTTATATCGAAAATGGTATGACTGTACCACAGAAGGTATGATTTGGATGATCCAGCTGGAACTCATAAGGGCCTTGGCGAGGAGAGGAAGGGTTGAGGTCATCAGGGCGCTGAGATCCTATCCGGACAAGGACTTCACGATAAACGAGCTCGCTCGTGCGGCGAAGGTCCCCGTGATGACCACATGGAGGGCGGTGAAAGACCTGAAGAAGGCCGGCCTCCTCAGGACTCGTAAGGTAGGAAACGCGACGAGCGTCTTCTTGACAGACGACCGCGAGAAGCTGAAGACGCTCAAGATGATACCAGAAACGGACCCGCAGAGGACCGCCGCTGGCCTGTTCGCCTCCAGGCTCGCCCAGCAGCCGTGGCTGACCGAGTGTCGTCTCTTCGGGAGCATAGGCCGCGGAGAGCACGCCCCCGGCGAGGAGGTTGATGTGGCGGTCGTCTACGACGATTCCCTCACCGCAGAGGCGGAAGCGAAGGCGATAGCCTCCGAACTCGCTGGCCAGATCAAGGCGGAGACCAACGTGGCGGTCGTTCCGCTCTGCGTCGCCACAAAGGACATGAACCGCAAGGGGGGCCTCGCGGCGGAGCTCAGGGACAAGGAAGTCATCTGGAGCAGGTAGAGGGCGGCTGCCTACTTGACCCTCGAGAAGTGGTCATAGAACAGCCGGGCAATGCGCGCCTCTGCCAGCTGCGCCTTGGCCGGGTTCTTCTCCTCGAGCCTCTTGCAGAACACGCAGAGAACAATGTGAGAGTTCGAGTTGAGGTAGATTATGCCCGCGTTGTTGACCGTTCCCGCCGTCACGCCTGAGCGGGCGGCCACCAGAACGTCATCGGACAGGTACTCGGGAAGGGTCGACCCGCTCATGTTCCGGGTCATCAGCTCCAGCATCTGCCTGCTGGACTCCTTGGACACGATCCCCCCCTTCAGTATCTTCTCGAGCAAGGACCCGATCTCCCGCGGCGTCCCTATGTTGTCGAAGACCTGGTCGTACTCGCGTTGGGTCTTGAACTTCTTCTCCTCCTTGACGCCGTAGAGGTTCTCGTAGTCCCGGCGGAACTGCTCGACCGAAAGGTTCGCGTATTCGGCGTCGACCTCGTTGAGGACCTTCATCCTCTCGAGGTCCGAGAGGCCTTTCCAGTTCCTTGCGGCCTCCTGAACCGAGAAGCTCTTGTAGGGCGACTTCCCCATGGTCAGGAGAAAGCCCTCCCTCCAAGGCAGATAGATGGATGTCTTGGCGAGTCCGATCTCGCGCATGAGCATGTTGACGCGCTGGATCCCGATCCTCTTCCAGAGCATCTGAGAGGCGGTGTTGTCCGTCGCGATTATCATCAGCGTCACGAGGTCACGGATCGAGAGCTCCAAGCCAGGGGAGAGGTACTGGAGTATCCCCGAACCGATGCAGTAGTGCCGGTTCTCGAGGCGCAATTTCTCGTCCAGCGAGATAAGGCCCTCGTCCGCCTGACGGAAGACCTCCACCATGAGAGGGATCTTGAAGACGCTGCCCAAGGGAAAGATCTTGTCCGCGTCCATGGCCATGTCCTTTCCGGACTCGACGTGCTTCACGTAGAATCCGACCTGCCCCTTGATCTCCCTGGAAATCTTGAGGACCTCGGACCTGAGTTTCGACATGTCGGTCGTGGGCGATGCCTGCTTGCCTTTCTCGGGACTCAAGGTGAATTCACCACTGACGTTCATCAGAGCACGTCGGGCTCCTTCAGCGGCTCTCTAGCTGGCGTGAAAATGGATTGGGTACTCACTATTTAGGTACTTCGATTGGGAACTGGAGGATGATGAGAGGATATGTGAAGGGAACCGGACACGCGGATGCCGAAGACCGTCTGGGTCCCTCCTCCAAAGGTTCTTTAAACATGAGCAGATACCCCCGGCGGAGGAGGGTGAGATTGACCATAACCGACTTCAAGGCACTGAGCAAGAGGAAGAACGCCACTCAGCTCGTAGACAAGGACGGTTTCAAGCGTATCCACGAGGCTTCGCTCGATATTCTGGAGACCGTCGGAATCAGGATCTACAGCCAGGCCACCCTCGACCTCCTCAGGGAACATGGCGCACGCATTGACAAGGAGAAGATGGTTGCGCGGATCCCAAGGGATCTCGTGCAGAAGTCGATCCAGAGCGCTCCCAAGGAGTACAACCTGCACGCCAGGAACCCGAAGTACGACCTTCTCATGGACGGCTCGCACCTCTACTTCACGTTCGACGGATGCGGCGTCCAGACCATCGACATCGACAGCGGCAAGAGGAGGCCCGCGAGGAAACAAGACATAGTCGACTGCGCAAGGCTCGCAAACATCCTCCCAGGCGTCGGCTATTTCACGCCATCCGTCGCCCCGCAGGACGTCCCACTGCATGCACACGTATTGCACCAGATACATGCGGCCTACTCAAACACGGACAAGTTCGTCATGTCGGAGTCAACCACAACCGCAGCCGAGGCGAGGTACCAGATCGCCATGGCCGCGGCGGTCGCGGGAGGCAAGGACGAGCTGATGCAGAAGCCCAACCTCTCGGCGATCATCTGCGCCGTGCCCCCGCTAAACCTGGACGGCGGAGGGAGTGAGGCGACGATAGAATTCGCAAGGGCAGGGGTGCCCATAACGATGATGAGCATGGTCGAGGCAGGCGTGTCTGGCCCGGTGACTCTCGCGGGAACGCTCGTGGTGAGTAACGCCGAGATCCTCGCCCTGCTCACCCTCACGCAGTGCGCCCACAAGGGGGCCAAGGCAATCTACGGCTCCGTGCTCTCCATGATGGAGCCCCGGACAGGGGCGTACGTCTCGAGCTCTCCCGAAGCGGCTCTGCTGTGCGGAGCCGTGGTCGACCTGGGGAAGCACTACGCCGCGGAGATCAAGAGCCTGGTGGACGCCGGTTTGCAGCTGCTCTTCATCAATACCCAAAATGGCCGCCAGGCTGCCCAGGATGTGTTGCAAGACCCGCTGCAAAATGCCATTTACATGATTGCCGAGCCCAGCGCCTACACCCAATCCA
>JALOTQ010000065.1 GCA_025457815.1 Thermoplasmata archaeon | reverse complement strand
CGTCAGCCTCGCGAGGTCCCTGAGCTTGATCTTCCTAGGGGTCTCGTAGAAGCCGCGCTCGTACGCGATCATGATGATCTCCTCCTGACGACGCGTCAGGACCTCGCGGGAATCGATGGGGGCGAGTTTGACGAGTTCCGCTTCGAATCTTGCCTCCTCAAGCTGCTTCACCAGGGCCTTTATCTCATCCCTGCTGCTCGTCATGACGTGCCAGAGGACCTTGCCATCCTTCTGGCTTCTCGCGGACACGAGATGAGAGCGGGTGCTGGCCAGCAGGGAGCACGCGAGGCACTTGTAAGTCACGACCTCGCCCATGAGCTTCCCGTCTTCGACGAAATCGAGATCGAACGTCTTCACCCACGGCTCATCTTCGAGCTCCTTCACGACCGACTCCAACTCCTCCTGCGGGCCCGTGATCTCAACCAGGTCCCTGACCCCCTGCTTGCCGGACTGGCGTCTGTTGACCACCCTAATCGAAACCTCGTGCCGCTTCGACATCTCGGTGATCCACATCTTCGGGATCCTGACAAGGAGCTCGGCCTCTATCATGCGCCTTACGCCTCTTCCTGAGAATCTGAAACCGCGGACGAGTAGAAATAACCAGCAGGGCTCAATGGCGCGAAGGAGTCCCTTGGGACACCATCCTCAACACCTTGTAGAGCACGCGCGGAATCTCGTCAAAAGCCGCCACCGGATACATGTGCCCGTTCCCGCCCCTGGCCATGTCCTCGCAAACGCCCGGCTGGCAGTCATGGCTCTCCGTCATGACGACGTAGAGCCTCTTGAACGAACGTGCCGCGTCGACAGGGTCCGAGCCCACCGTGAAGTTGCCGTCAGTGATGAGTATCCCTACCCTGTTCCTGGTCCTGGCAAGGGAGAGTTCCTCCTTGCCTTTCACCAGCGCCCCCTCGATGTTCGTGTATCCGCCCGCTCGCGCATCCAGCAGATCCGATATGAGGTCGTCTAGGCTCTTCGACTGCGTGATGTGCTTCAGCACGGATGGTCTGTCATTGAACGTGATCAAGAGGTAATCCACCGTCTTCAGGCGGAAGGCGAGCACGGCTATGGCCGCGGTGGCCATGGCGAGTTTGTCCCCCGTCATCGACAGGCTGGCATCGAGCATCATCGCGACGGCGAGCTGCCTCGGCTCGCGTCTCTCGACGACTATGTCGGATGGAGAGATGTGGTTTCTCTCGATGACGTTTTCGAGGGTGGACTCGACGTCTATCTCGGCGTCCTCCCCGAGGTTCATGTCGCCTCTGGATATGTACGTGGGCATCGTCACCGGGCCCAGCAGCTGCAGCACCTTGTGGATGGTCGCCCTGACGGCAATCCTCTTCACAAGGTCGATGAGGGCCTGGTCCTTCAGCTGTATCCTGATCTGAGTGTAGTTCTGCGCTATCGCCCAGCCGATGTCGTCGCTCCTGGGCATGTCCATGTCGCCGGAGAGCTCCAGCATCTGCACGAGGTCGGACACATCCATCCGGTTCGATCTCTCATCCGCCTCTCTTCGTCTCCTCTCCTGCTCCTTCTTGGTTTCGTCCTCGAGAGGTCTGCCGGCGATGGGCGGAGGCAGCTGGAAGCACTCGTTGACTATCTCGTCTATGACCTCGGCGGGCGTCTTCCTCGATTCCTCGCGCAGCTCAATCCTCATGGGCAGGGCCATGTGTGCGGCCTTCTTTATGCCCTCGTAAGGGTCCTTCGAAAAGCCCGACGCGAGCTGAGCGATGCTCATCGCCGCCCTTATGCTCGCACCTCTTCTGATGTTGGGATGGTCCCTTGTTCTCCTCACTATCCAGGTCGACCGGGATACGACCTCGGGAGACACCTGAGGAAGGTTCTGGGAGACTATCTGCAGCTCCTCGACCTCTGACTGGTAGTCGAGGAGCAATAGCTCGAACCTGTCCGACAGCGCCTCGGATATCGCCGTCGTTGCCACGAACTCACGCGGGTTCTGGGTGCCGATGACGACGAAGCCCGGCTTGGCCCTGACCGTGCCGATCTTCGGGACCTCGATCACGCCTTCGTCCATGGCAGGGAGGAGCACGTTCTGGACGCCTTCTGGCATGCGGTTCATCTCGTTCATGAACAGCACCCCGCCCTCCCGCATAGCGCCCGTGAGCGGCCCGGGCGAGAACGCATCGGGGACATATCCTTTCTCGAGGACTACTGGCGGGTCGAACCAGCCGGACAGCTTCTGCTCGGTGTACCTCTCGTCGCCGTCGACTCTGAACACGGGCCTGCCCAAGTGTTTAGCCACTGCCACAGCAAGAATCGTCTTGCCCACACCGACAGGGCCTTCGATCATCAGATGTCTTCCTGACCGCACCGCGGCGAGGGCCTTCTCCAGCTCCCACGCTCTCCCGATGATCTTGTTGGCCCGCTGAATCTTCGATATCTCGCTGGCCGATGACATCCTATCCTTCGCTGGGACGATAGTCTAGGTTCCGTAATAAGGGTTTCCGGTGCTACTGGCCTCGACGGGCGTTCACGGGGTCTGGAAGAGCAGGTTGAAGACGCAACCGCGAGTGTAATCGTCATACACACGGTTCTCAACCCAAATCTTCCCGCCGTACCTGTTCATCAGGGCCTTCACGATCGAGAGGCCCATGCCCGCGCCCTTCGCCTTCAGAGGGGCGGGTCTCTCGGGCCGCGGCATCTTCCTGAACTCCCTTGAGAACACCTTCTCCTTCAGGTCGTCGGGGATGCCGATCCCGCGGTCGATGATCTTCAGGTGGATGTAATGCTTCCCTTCGAGCTCCGCCGGCTTCATCTCGACGTCGATGACGATCTCCTCGTGCTCGTCGTACTTGATGGAGTTCGTGAAGATGTTGTAGATGACCTCGTCCAGGAAAGTGTCGGCGATGACCCAGATATCCTGTGACGAGAAGTCCATGCGCACATTGACCTTCTTGGCCAGGAAAGCGCTCTTGGCCTCGGCCGCGGCCTGCTGCAGGGATTTCGTCAGGTTCGACGGCACCAGCTCGTTCTCGGCGGACTCCAGCATCTGGGCGGAGCGGCGCACGTTCCGTATCAGGTGTATCATGCTCCGGCTCGCCTCCTGCGCCGAGGAGATGTACTTGTGCTGGACCGGAGTGAGGCTCGTGGTGCCCAGAACGATCTCAAGATACGCGTTTACCGGGTTGGCGAGGTTTCCGACATCGTGCGTGAGCAGGTCGAGGTACATCCTGACCTGGTCCTTCGCGTCGCTCAGGTCCTTGAAGATCGTCGAATTCTCTATGGCGATGGTCGCGATGTTGGCGAATGCCTCCATCGTTTCCATCGCCTCCTTCGTCGGAATCCTGTTGTCAATCGGATAGTCGAGCTGTATGTATCCAAGCATCCGGCCCTCCCTGTCGATCAGGCCTATGTAGAGAAGGTCCAGCTCGTGCCACATGTCAGGGCCCGCGCGCGGCTTTGCAATCTTTGCAGGGTCCTCGACGAAGACGAAATCAGCGCCTGTCCCCTGGGTCTCTCCTGGGATGAAGAAGCCGTGCCTTGTGACCCTGAACTCCTCCCTGATATCTTCGAGGACCTTGTGCTTCAGGATGACACTCTTCCTCACAGCCTCCTCCTCTTCCTTGGAGTATCCCGTGAGCGAGTGGACCGTCACGCGGTCCGAACTCTCAGAGAAGAGCGAAACACCTGCCTTCCTGAACCCGAATGTGCTGGCCATGGCGTCGGAGACCTTCTGCAGAACCAAGTCGACGTCATCGATCCTCAGAACGCTCTGGATGAGCTCGAGGATCCTCAGGATTCTCTCGGTCTTGACCTCGTTCTCCTGAAGGAGCATCAGGGAACGCCTGTACATCGTTGCGTTCTCCAGCCCCACAGCGGCGATCGCCGCGAAGAGCTCGACCTCCTCTATCGTTTGCCTCGTCGGGATCTTGTTGTCCGCCGGATAGTCCACCTGCATGTAGCCTATCATGTTGCCCCTTCGGTCGTACAGCGCGAAGTACAGCAGGTCAAGTTCGTGCCAGGAGTCGGGCGAAGTGCGAGGCTTCAGAGCTGCCTCGCCATCCTTCACGCCCACGAAATCAGATGCTGGGCTCTCCTGTTTCTCGGCCGGGATGTAGTACGCTATCTTGGACACCTTGCAGTCCTCACGGAAATCGGCGAGGATGACGTCGAACTCGAACGCCGCGATGGAGGCCCTTATGTCCCTCTCTTCTTCTGGCGAGTAGCCTGCCATGGCGTGGTCGGTGAATATGCCCCGTCCGGGATCTGCAACTGAGATGCTCACCCGTCCGAAACCGAACTGGTCCTTGACCGCCTCCGCGATCCGCTTGTGGAAGATGGCCATGTCCTCTACGTGTAGGAGCTCGGTCGTGAGCTCGAATATCTTGGAGAGTGTCCTTATGCGGCGGTTGGTGTCGACCTCGCCGCTGGGAGGAGAGGGTGCATCGGCCATGTCGCCTCTGTATCTGCCGATAGGTTGCTTATACCTTTTGCATCTGGTTCTCACGCCTGCGTCAGAGGCCTAGACCTAACATTTATCATCCTTCTGACTGCTCTAGCGCCCGATACGATGAAGGTCCACATCACCGCTGACATGGAGGGTGTTGCCGTCGTCTCGCATGACGACCAGGTCGAAATCAAGAATGCCGAATTCGGTAGGATTCGAGAAATCATGACCAGCGAGGTCGAGGCTGCCGTGGAAGGAGCCAGAGACGCCGGTGCCACCGACATCCTGATCTGTGACGCCCACGATACGGGCAGGAACCTGCTGGTCGAGAAGCTGGACAGGGATGTTGAGGTCATCCAAGGCACTCCCTACGACCTCGGGATGATGTCGGGCATATCGCGAGACTTCGACGCCTGCTTCCAGGTCGGCTACCACTCGATGCGCCACACGCACGCGGGCGTGCTCGGGCACACATACACCTACAGCATCGCTGAACTCAGGCTGAATGGGATTGCCGTCGGAGAGTCCGGACTCAGCGCGGCCATCGCAGGCCATTTCGGGGTTCCCGTGGTGTTCGTGTCGGGCGACGCCCATGCGATCAGGCAGGCCAGGAGTCTGGTGAAGAACATCGTAGGCGTGCCCACCAAGGAGGGGGTCGGACTCTACTCGGTGAGGACTCTGACGCCGGACAAGGCCTGCGAGCTCATACGGCGGGGTGCCAGGGAGGCCCTCGAGCGGCTCGAGGACATCGAGCCGCTCTCGCTGAAGAAGCCAATCCAGATGGAGGTCGAGTTCGAGAGACCTCTCATGGCCGAGTACGTGTCGCACGTGCCTCAGGTGAAGAGGAAGGACATAAAGACCGTGAGCTTCAAGGCATCAGACATGGTCGAAGCCTTCCACGTTTTCGAGGTGATGCAGAGGCTCGCATCCTATGCGAAGTCTCAAGGTCCTCTCTGAGCGATTCCGTACGCCTGGCCACAGCCGAGAACCCCAGGACGCCGTAACACTACGTGTCATCCTAGAAATAACCCCGCATCCCTGACACAACCGTAAGAACTAGGAGGGAGGCACTATGGAAGACCCGAAGAAGGGCACCGAATTCATCTGCGGCGTCTGCGGCACCACGCTGGTAGTCACCGAAGAAGGCGTGGGAATACTCGAGGACGTTGTTTGCTGCGAGAAGCCCATGGATGTTGTAAGAGGCAGCCCTAGGAAGGCCAAGGCCAAGAAGAAGGTCAAGAAGCCCAGGAAGAAGCGCTGACCAGACAATCCAAACCCCTTTGTCTCGTTTCTCGTTCCTCCACGATGGAATCATTCAAGTATTTTGCATCAGTTGTCGAGACTCGCGTCCAAGCGGAGCATTCCGAATGAGAAAGCAAGGAGCCCTTGAGATCAAGCCGATAACGGAGCACGAAATCAGCGACATGATCAAGGTCTGGAAAGACTCGGGACTTCCCTACAGGCCCACGGGGAGGGACAATCCGGCGAGACTCAGGAAGCAGTTCAGGGAGAACCCAGAGTACTTCCTGGGAGCGTATGCCGGAGGAAAGCTGGCGGCAGTCTCGCTGATCACCGACGACGGCAGAAAAGGCTGGATAAATCGCCTCGCTGTCCTGCCCGAGCACCGGAGGAAGGGCATCGCAGTCTCTTTGATTCGGGCGTCAGAGAACGTCCTTAGGAAGAAGGGAATCCACCTGTTCTGCGTCAACATAGAGAGCGACAACAAGGAGTCCATGGACCTCTTCCGAAAGGCAGGGTACGCATTCGAGTCGGAGATTCTGTACTACACGAAGAGAGAGAGGAAGGACTACTGATCTCAGCCCAGCTCGAACGCTGTGATGCCGAACACCTTGTTTATCCCAGAGATGTATCGAGGCTCTCCCCGTACCATCAGCGGGATTCTCCAGGTGCGGACCTTCGGGAGCGGCTCCGCGATCCCGCAAGCGGCCTGGTTCCTGAAGAAAACGCCCAGGTAGAGCGTCCCCCGAGGCCCGTGCGCGAGAGCGGTCTGGAACAATGCATCCGCATCGCCCACGTCCTCCGTTAGGCAGACCCATGGGCCAAGGTCGTAGCCTGTCGGGTTGGGCCTCGCGAATATGTAGCCGTCGATCCTGCCGGCACGTTCAATCTTGAAAGCGTTCCCGGGGAACTCATCGAAGAGCGATTTTATCAGACGGGTGCGGTCGTCTCCGAAGAGCTGGGCGTCGACAGCGCCTATGGTGTCTAGGTCGTCTTTGAGGATCGGGCTGCAGAGTGGCGAGGGCGTCTTGCCTGTTATCTGGTCCATATGCGAGTGGACGCACCAGATCTCGTCCCCCGCTTTGTAGCCGTAGCGCTTGTATATCCTCGCGCCCTCCGCCGTCGCATAGAGGAGCATCGAGTCCACCCCTCTGCCCTTCATGTAGTCGACAGCCGCCTGGACTAGCGTGTCGCCTATCTTCCTGCCCCTGCCCTTCTTGTCCACTATCAGGTGCCCCATGACCCCGGTGCGGCTGTAAGTCACCGTCGTGACGAATCCGAGGCGTTCTCCGCCCTGCTCGAACACGAAGCTTCCCTCGGGGTCCATCCGCAGCATCCGCTCGAGCTCTATGGGCGTGTAGAACCATCCCTCGATGGCGGTCTGGTTTACCGCGAAATCGATGTCGTCGCGCGTGAACTGCCTTATTCCCATTGTCTCACCCGTTGCCGCGGGGCGGCTGTGAATCAGCAGGCTGGTATTTCATGCTCTCGGACTGGCACGAGTCTCACAGAAGATGGACATGAACGATCTCGTCCTTCTCCACGAGATCCACATCATGAGGGATTATGATGAACCCGTCAGCGAAGGCCATGCTGGTTATGGCACCGGACTCCTTGAACGCAGGCACTGCCTTGCCGTCCTCCAGACGCACCGTGAGGAACTGTGTTCGGCCGGTCGTGGAGACTATCCGCCTGCTCATCCTGGCCTCGACGACCGCGGTCCCCCTCTCCGGCAGGCGGGCAATCCTCCTCAGCGCTGGGGCCAACAGGATATATGCGTTAGATAGGCAAGCGGTCGGATAACCCGGCATCCCGAGCACCAGCTGTTCCTTCACCATGCCGAATATGGTCGGTTTGCCGGGCTTCACGGCAATGCCGTGGAACACTACCTCCCCGGTCTCTTCCAGCACGTCCAGGATAATGTCCCTCTCTCCCACGGAGCTTCCACCCGAGAAGACGATGACATCACAGTCTGAGTTCTGTCTTATCGCCCTGGACAGATCCTTCACCGTGTCCTTGACAACGCCGAGGATCCTCGGCTCTCCGCCGTTCGCCTTCACCACCGCGCCGAGCGTGTAGCTGTTGATGTTGTAGACCTGCCCGGGCCTCAGCTTTCCTCCGAGGTCGGCGATCTCGTCCCCGGTCGGGACGACAGCCACCAGAGGCTTCCTGTAGACGCTCACCTGGCCCTGGCCGATAGCCGCAAGAGCTCCGATCTTGCTGGGGTTGAGCACCTCGCACCTAGTCACGACCGTAGTCCCCGGCGCGATATCCTCGCCTTTCTTGGAGACATTCTGGCCGGGGTGCACAGCATCGTAGACCAGGACGTTCTGACCAGAAAGCTCGGTGTCTTCGACCATGACCACGGCATCAGCTCCTTTCGGGAGCATCGCGCCCGTCGCGATCTCGGAGCACGTGCCTTTGGCAACGGACTTCCTCGGGACTGATCCCGCATAGATCCTCTCTTTCAGGGCGAGCTTCAAAGGCCTCATCTTGGAGGCGCCGTAGGTGTCCTTCGCCCGAACGGCGTAGCCGTCCATCGCGGACCTCGAGAACGGCGGCACGCTCACGCTCGAGACCACGTCCCGGGACGCGACC
>JALOTQ010000154.1 GCA_025457815.1 Thermoplasmata archaeon | reverse complement strand
GACGCAGTCCCGGTTTCCATCTCCGGGAGGTCGAAGACGAGTTCTATGAAGAGGACCCTGGACAGGCTGGGAAAGAGCGAGTTCACCCGCCGAGCGGTCGTCGCTGGTGGCAACTTCATCTTCGTGGTGGGGTATCTGAGGGACATCTCAGATCTCGACCGTTATGCGGAGTTCGTAAGGAGCGAGGCTGAGATCGCGGAGCCCACGGTCGGGATATACTGTCTCGACGACGGGCTGATGCCCTACTATCCCGTAGACGGCAGCGGGAGCCAGAAGCGGGCACACCGGACGCTCAGCCCTCTCGACCTCAAGATAATCGCAGTCCTTCAAGACGACGCGCGCAAGCCGGTACAGGATATTGCGGACGAGGTCAAAGCCTCCGCCAAGACCGTGAGGCGCCACCTTGATCGAATGGTCTCTGAAGGCTGCCTTGATTTTCAAATACCGATGGACATGGCACGGAGAGGGGATCTTATGGTCGTGGCAAGCATTCGCCTCGCAGACGGCGCCAGCAAAGCGGCAATCGGCAGAAAGATCCTCTCGAGGTCCTTCTTCATGGACCAGTACGTTCGGACATACAGCAACCTCACCGATCTGGCTCATTGGGTGTTCTGGTCGGATGACATTGATACGACACGGAACGCCCTCGGAGAGGTGGGCGAGTACGAGGAAGTGCTGTCAGTTGTGCCACATTTCTGCTACATTGAGCGGTTGTATCCTACTTGGAAGGACAAGCTCGTTGACGCCAACCGGCTCCCCTTAAGTAAACCCAGCGGGCGGACGGCAACCTGAGTTCTGGACAGAGTGCGCGCTAGAACTCAATCGTCTCTGGGATCGGCCCGTTTTCCTGTTCGTCAACTGACTGTGATGCCAGCCGTCCACAATTCCTCTGCGATTGTTTCTGGCGTCATCGCACCTCCTGACGCGCTTATTTGGCTGGGATGAACCCTACGAAGAGCCGTGTCCGCCGATGGACACGGGGTTGGATCCCTCTGGTGGTTGGAGGAGGAGGTGAGACTGCGAAGAAGGCTCTGGTGATTTTCGCATTCCTGTCGGCGCTAGTGCTTCTAGTGCTTGCACAACCTGTTTCAGTCTGGGCGGTTGCATCCGCAGCGTCTGGGGCTGCGGAGGACGCGTCGGATTCGGCTCTATGCTCACCCGATGGACAGGGCAGGAAGTGCCCGGATTGTGGTTGCCTGATGAAGCGCTGCATGCCACCCTGTGAGTACAAGTGGGTATGTCGGTCATGCGGTCATGTAACATACTGGTAGGCGCGTTGCCCGGGACAGAACGGTCAACCGTTCCCATGCCTCGGGGAGGAAGCTCTGCTCTGCCCGATCTGGTGGCACGAGCAATGGCAGGTGTTCCGAAACCCATTCTTCCATCATCCATACCTGGCTAGTTGTCCGACTTCGTTCTCAGTTCTTCCAGTGGACGTTCGCGACTAGACTCGTCACGATTCCTCCGTTCCGTCCCTTCGCGAGTTGACAGAAGGGCACTGTTCTCCCCTCTTATGGCCGTTTTGTCACAGGCGTCCGCCACGCGAGTTATTGTCCTCACTCTTCGGTGTCCTTGTTCGTGCCATCCGTACATCACTGAGAGTGAATTTCATGGGTGGTTCGGCAAGGAGGGAGTGAGTGAGGAGAACAATGCTAGCGCTGGTGAGCGCATTCGTGGCTTCGCTGATGTTGGTTCCGAGCTGCGTGTCCGCAGGCCCTATGACGATGGTCGTCGAGGACGCCGAGGGGGATCTCGGATTTGGTGTAGATCCCCAGACCGGAGGGATCATGAAGCTCTGGGCGGAGAATACCCCGGTGGCCACAGCCACCTACCTGGACATGGTATCGACCTGGCTGTCGCTCAAGAAGGGTGTCTACACGTTCGGCATGGAGGTCGCGTCCGCGTTCCCGGAGGAAGGGACCCCGCTATCTGGCGGGATGAAGCTCCTGGAGTGGGCGATGTGGATCGACCCGTCACCATACAACTACATAGTCAACCCGGTGGCCCCTCTGTTCCTGATCGCCCTCAGGTACGACGGCTCAAGCTACAACGCCTTCATACAGGACTACAGCACGATGGGTGTGATGCCCGCAGAGTTCTCGGTCGACGGCTCGAAGCTCGAGCTGACGTTCACGTCCGCTCAGATCGGGGATATCGCGCTCGAGTGGTGGTCGCCTCTGGTGCGCACCTGGTTTGGGACGCTCGGGTCGGCAGGATACTGGTTCGTGGACGCAGTCAATCTTCCTTCCGCAGGAATCTGATCTGATGAGTCGGGATTCTCCAACGGGCTGTATGAGAACAGAACATAGCTGCATCCCATGCACCGGTGCCCAGGGAGCGCGAACCCGATGGTCAGCTTGGTGAACCCGCCGTGCTCCTTCGGGTCGAAGAGGATTTCGTCGCTGAGGATGCTGTGTCTGGGCTTGTGGCTCCACTTGATTGAGTGGATGTTGTAGTGCAGTGGAATGGTCAGATAGCCTTCTTCCATATCTTTCCCACAGTCCGGACACTTCATGCGCTTCCCCGTCCTTGAGATCTCGCAGGAGGCTTATCCCTTATCCTGGATTTCCGGTTTGCCCTCTCCTCGAATCGCGGCTCCATCTGTAAGGCCGTTTCTTGCGCCTCAGAGTCTCAAGGTCGCAGTCGAAGCACAGGCCGTTGTGGCAGGAGATGACGCCGCCGCATTTGTGGCACTTCCACTTCCTCCGCTCGGCCTTGAGGAATGACTTGATTCCCTCGGCCCTTATCCTGCTCAGGTTCTCGATCTCGCTCATCCTGAAGTTCGTCCTGTACAGTTTGTCTATGGAGGACAGGCGGTCGCACGGGAACGTGGGACACATGTAGCAGAACCTGATCTCTTCATCGCGCAGCAGCTTGCACTTCTGCTTCAGGAACGCGCAGGGCCTCTTCTTCGACATGCATCCCTTGCAGTACATCATCCGGATGCCCTTGCTCCTGACGTCATGCGTGCACGCGAGATACGCCGCGCAGACGTTGCAGTTCATGCCGCAAGGAGCGACGAGCCTCTCTCTCATGCTTATACGTAAGCGCGCGCGCAAGAATAAGCAATCGTCCGGCAGCTCACGGCACAGCCTTCTGTTCCTTCTGCTCCTCCGGTATCGACCTCATCCCGGCGACCGGGGAGAAGGCCACCCAGATGACCGAGGCAAGGGTGCCAACACCCGCTATGATGATGGTGTTGTACAGCCCGACCGTCTCCCCGAGGACGCCTCCGACAAGACCTCCCAGGGGGAACACGCCCCATACGAGGAACCTCATCGTCGCGTTCATCTTGCCCTGGAGATTGTCTGGAGTTATGGACTGCCTAAGGCTCACCTGGTTCACGTTGTAAAGGACCATCAGGATGCCGGAGATGAAAAAGGACGGCATCATCACGATTAGCGCGTTCCCGGGGTTCGCCAGGAACAGCACGAGCAGGGGGAGGCCCGAAAGCAGCGCGGACCACACTATCGTCCTCCCAAGCCCCACTCTCGCAACGATCTTCGAGGACACGAGTGCTCCGACCACGGCGCCGAGCGCCCCGACCGCGAATATGGCCCCTATCCAACCGGGGTCGAGCTCCAGCGTGCTCTCCATGAACAGCATCTGCACGGCGTAGAACATGCTGCCGAAGAGGTTCGCGGTCGCTGTGCACCCGGCAATCCCCCGCAGCGTCTTGTTCTTGAAGACGATGTTGATGCCCTCTCTGATTTCCGATAGCACGGACTTATTGGTCTCCGGCTTCAGGACAACCTCCTTCTTCTTGACCCGGAAGAGAAAGACGGCTGAGCCGAGGAACGTGAAGGAGTTCGCGACGATGGCCAAGGGAGCGCTGACGGCGTCGACGACGAGGCCGGCTATGCTCGGGCCCGCGACCTGTGAGGACGCCCTGCTAGTCTCGAGCTTGCTGTTCGCGTCTAGCAGCTCGGAACGCTTCACCAGGACGGGCAGGTATGCCTGGTACGCGATGTCGAAGAACGCGGTGAAGGCCCCCGCGGTGAATGCAACGCAGTACATGATGGGCCATGAGAGGGCGTCGAGGTACCACGCTATCGGAACGACGGCCAACGCGGCCCCTCTCCCGAGGTCGCACACTATCATGATCGACCTTCGCCCCCGTCTGTCCGCGAGCACGCCGGCCAGAAGGCCGAAGAGCAGGAACGGGAGCATCTCGATTGCGAACAGGACGCCCATCTGATACGCGGTGGCCTCAAGCACTATGACAGCCACGAGGGGCATCGCTATCAGGTAGAACTGGCTCCCGAACACCGAGACCGTCTCCGCGGCCCAGACGTTCAGGAAGTCCCGGTTTTGCCACAGCGGGCTCCTCGCGGGCATTGGGAGGGGAACCCCAACTATTATGTTGTGGATTCGTGATTTCCGCGTCGCATTCGTCGAAGCCGGTCGGAACTGCATCTGGTCCGATCGCATAGGTGTGGGGGAATCTTCGAAATGGACTCGTACAAGGCGCTAATGGACAAGTATCGCGAACTCGTCCTCGTTGACGCGACGCTCATGAACCTCAACTGGGACCTCGAGACTCACATGCCGCCCCAGGGCATCACGCTCAGGAGCGACCAGCTCGCGGTCATCCAGCGCGTCCGCCACCGCATGCTGACTTCGGACGGCATGGCCAAGGCGCTCGCGGAGGCGGAGAAGCTGGCCGAGTCGATGGACCAGATCCAGAAGAGGAATCTGTACCTGATAAGGCGGGAGCACGACATCGCGAAGAGCATCCCCGAGGACCTCGTCGCCGAGCTGCAGCGACAAAGCGCCCTGGCATGGAGCACCTGGGTGAAGGCCAAGGCCGCCAAGGACTGGAAGATGTTCGAGCCTGAGCTGAAGAAGCTCGTGGACCTGAGCGTCAGAGCCTCGGAGGCGACGATGGCCGTTAAAGGAGTCAAGAACGCCTTCGACGCGATGATAGACGACCATGAGGAGGGCATGACGCAGGACAGGGCAGCATCTCTGCTGGCCGACTTGAAGAACGGCCTACTCCCCCTGATACGGAAGTACACAGAGGCATCCAAGGACGTGGACTCCGCTCTGATCATGCGGCCCGTGCCCATAGACCTGCAGCGGAACCTCGTGAGGGACGCGGTGAACATGATGGGGTACGACACTGTCACTGACAAGGCCCGCGGGGCGGTGGACGAGACGGAGCACCCGTTCACGATAGGCTACTTCGACGATGTGAGGATCACGGTGCACTACCACGAGAGCGATCCTCTGAACGCGTTCTACAGCGGCCTGCACGAGGGTGGGCATGCGCTTTACGAGCTGAACAGGGACCACGACTGGATGTACCAGCCTGTCGGGTCCTCTGCCGGGATGGGGGTCCACGAGGCCATGTCAAGGTTCCCCGAGAACATGCTCGGCCGTTCGAGGAGCTTCTGGCGCTACTATCTCCCGAGGCTGAACAAGATCACCAAGGGCGTGTTCTCCGACCTTCAGGTCGACGACATCGTCAAGGCCGTGAACAAGGTCGAGGCCTCGAAGACGAGGGTCACCGCGGACGAGATGACCTATCAGATGCATGTGATAATCCGGTTCGAGATAGAGCGGAAGCTGTTCCGGGGAGAGCTTGAGGTCTCTGAGCTGCCCCAGGCCTGGAACGAGCTCTATGACAAGTACCTTCAGATCAAGTTCGACCACGACGGCGAGGGCGTCCTGCAGGACGTGCACTGGAGCATCGGGTCCTACGGATATTTCCAGAGCTACTCGATGGGGAACGTGTACGCGGGCATGTTCCTGAAGAAGATGGAGGAGAACAACGGTTCGTGGCTTGACGAGGTCGAGAAGGGCAACATGCGCGCGCCTCTTGGCTGGCTTGCGGAGAACGTACACCGCAAGGGCGCGCTGTTCCAGCCGCAGGCGTTGATCAAGATGGTCACCGGGACAGATGTGACTGTCGAGCCGTTCGTGAAGTACCTCGAGAAGAAACACTCCGATATCTGGTGATCGGTTGAGGTCACGTCAGTAAGTCGAAGGCTTACTCCCTGCCGAATTCCTTGACACCTCACAATGAGGAGCGGAGCTCCCTTGGCGGCCTATTTGAGCGCATCCTTGAGAAGATTCGTGAGCGCATCGACATTGATTGCGCTTCCACAGTATGAACAGAACTTCAAAGCGTCCGCACTGGTGTTCCGGTCAATAGTTATCGTCGCACCGCAACCGCTACACTTGTAAGGAACTGCCAGTCCTCCAGTCTTTAGAGAATTGATGAGCTCGTTGAGGTTGACGGTCACGTGCTTGACAGTCTTCGAATCCTTCTTCTCCCTCACTCGTCCTGCTTCCTGCCACAGCCCCAGGCTCTCGTAGACTGTCGCAGCATCCTCGAACCTTCGAGCGGTTTCGAAATTCCTCGCCTTGACGACAGTATTGTGCAACCCACAGATCTGTGCGTATGCGTGTTCTTCTACCCAGAAATCCTTTTGGAGGTCACTCATTCCCAAGAGCTTCAGTACCGCAGGACATATCTCAGGATGTTCCGCCACAACCTTCCGCGCGTATGCCATCCTCCTCTGCTGTTCTCTGGCCTTCTCTGTTCTTATCGTCTCTTCCTGCCTGACCTTGCAGGCATCGCAGATGCCTCTGGCCCTGCGGCTCGAGTCGAACATCGAGAATGAAGCGCCGCAGATTCTGCACCTGGAGCTCGCCGTTCCTTGCGCCTGCGCCACTTGGAGTCTCGCACCACAGTTCTGGCAG